>JANPGW010000342.1:0-27447 GCA_031424115.1 Saprospiraceae bacterium
GTGGGCTTAAATGTCAGCTTCTAATAGCTGGATTTTACCCCACTCAGTATGAATGCCTTTTTGGTGATTTTTTGAAAAATATTTTTAAATTATTTAAATAAGATATTGATGAGAAAGACAATTTTTTCATATTTCGTCGTCACAGCCATGATATTTGGTATGGTTGCCTGCGAAAAAAATATTGAGCTAGAGCCAGTTTCGAGTTTAGATGGCTCTGGTGGTTTTAAAACAAAAGAAGATGTAACTGCTGCTTTATTAGGTTGTTATAACTCATTGCAAAGTGCCAATTATGTGGGTTTGCGTTATTGGGCTTTTGCTGATATGTACGCCGATAATATCGCGCACGTTGGTACATTCCCTTCGTTTTCACAGATTTTCATTAAGCAAATCTTAGCGGATAATGTGGAAATCAGCAATATGTGGTCAAACGTTTATAGTGGTATCAATAGAATGAATACTGTTATAGAAGCAGCGGCTGCAGTGGATGACAAAAGTTTTAACAGTGCTGCTGCTATTGGAGAAGCCAGACTATTAAGAGCATTCCAATATTTTAATTTGTTGCGTTACTTCGGTGGTGGCGAGACCGGCTATAATAAATCCGGTGGATTGGGAGTTCCTATAATAGTTAAGCCCACTCTTTCACCAGATGATGCTAAACCGGTTGCCCGTTCTTCTGAGGGTGATGTTTGGAAACTTATTGGCGAAGATATTGATTTCGCTGTCCAAAATTTACCCAATAATGTTGCAGCGGGTCGGGTTAACCGCCGAGTGGCTTTTGCATTAAAAGCCAGAGCGCGCCTTTACAAAGGTGAGTGGGCTGCTGCTGAGGCTGCTGCTGACTCTGTTATCACTAAAGGCGGTTATTCGCTATTGACGGGCGCCAACTACCAAAATATCTTTTTCCAAAAAGGCAATTCAGAAGCCATTTGGGAATTGGTCTATGATGCCACCAACACAAGTCAGGCATATTTTTTCTACTATCCAACTTCGTTGGGCGGACGGAATGAGATTTCCGCAACGGCTTCTCTTCGCGATGCTTCGGAAGCTACAGATGTTCGTAAAGCGGTGAACTACACGTCTTCTCCGGCGGCTAAAACATTGAAGTTTACTCGTGCTGACGGTACAGATAATAACGTCTTAGTTCGTTTAGCGGAATTGTATCTGATTCGTGCTGAAGCGCGCGCAAGACAAGATAAGTTAGTTGAGTCTTTAGCTGATATCAACGTTATCCGCAAACGTGCCGGTTTATTAGATGCAGTAGCTGTTACAGAAGCAGGTTTGATTGACGCTATTGAGAAAGAGCGTCGAATTGAATTGGCGTTTGAAGGTCATCGTTGGTTCGATATCCGTCGGTATAACAAATTGTCAAGTGTAGGGATTACTCAATCTTTTCGTGCTTTGTGGCCAATTCCACAGCGTGAGGTTTTGACAACTCAAAATGTTATTACTCAGAATCCGGGTTATTAATCTAATTATTTGAGATTTCTATTTCATTAAAAAAAGGCGCATCTCGTTGAGTTGCGCCTTTTCTTTTTCAATATTATCAAACTACAGCTGCTCCTAAAAGAGTTAGTTTACCCCCTCCCTCAGCCTGATTTGTCGGAAGACCGGTATCCAACTCCGCTTCAATGCCCACCGGCAAAGTAAATTGATGATTGATATGTCCAAACGACAAACCATAAATAACGGGTATGCCCAAGTTCCCCAATCGATCTTTCAAACACTCCATCAAAGTCAAAGAATTTTCGTCGGGTTTAGGGTTACAGCCTTCAAAAATACCGAGTGCAATACCCGCCAATTGTCTGAAATCGTGGGCTTGTAGCATTTGAGTCAACATTCTATCTATGCGGTAAGGACGTTCGTCAATATCTTCCATAAAAAGGATTTTACCTTTTAAATCTTTCAAGGCAAAGTGCGTACCATCCATAGCAGACAGTAAAGAGAGGTTGCCACCAATGAGTTTGCCTCGGCATTTTCCCGGCGTTATTACCTCCATTTTGAATAAATTGGATTCATTCGCAAGGTTTTCCGTTGCATTCTCTAGCTTATACTGAGGGGTCGGATTCATCAGCACATTGAGCACATTCGACTTCGTAAAATCATTATAATCGGACGTCCCTACAGGCCCATGAAACGTGATAAGCCCCGTTTTTTGATAAATAGCGGTACTTAAAGCCGTAATATCCGAATAACCGATAAAAATTTTAGGATTCTTTTTGATTAAATCGAAATTCACCTTTGGCAGTATGCGGGTGGCGCCATATCCGCCTCTGATACACCAAACAGCATCAACTTCTTTTTCCGAAAAAGCCCAATGCAAATCTTCCAAACGTTGTTCGTCAGTACCGGCTAAATATCCTTTTTTTTCTCTCAGATGTTTTCCTAATTTTAATTTAAAACCCAAACCCGACAAATTATTCAAAGCCCGTTCAACTACATGTTCAGGAATAGCACTCGAAGGCGCTATCACTGCTAAGGTATCACCGATTTTCAACCTTTTAGGTTTGATAGGTTTTCTACAGATAAGTTCTTGATTCACAATGTCTTGTGTATTTGAATTATTTAATATGTTTTCATTTTGAAAGTTGGAGGTCGACTTGCTGTTGGCAGTGAGTGACAAGGCGCTCATGGCACCCATCAATACAGTTCTTCTTTTCATACTTTTTATTTTTGACACGAATAAAAGGATTTTAAGTGAATTAAAAGGGATTTATAACTTTTTTTTTCAAATTTGTGTTTACCAAAAAAAAATCAAGTTGATGAAAATAACATCTGTCGAAATTTATAAATTTAATGTACCCTTGGTTGAACCTTTTGTCATCGCCATTGAGACCATTACCCATGCAGAAAGTATTTTAATTAAAATGAATACCGATTCAGGTATTTATGGTTGGGGTGAGTGCAATCCATACCGCAGCATTGTCGGTGAAACACAAGCTACGTGCTTTGAAATAGCGAAGTTTTTAAGTCAAATATTAATAGGTAAAAATCCTATTACTGTTGGTAATTGCATCGAAGAAATGGATAAAATGCTCTTTGGGAATCGTTGTGCGAAGTCGGCTTTTGATATGGCTTTATACGATATTGCTTCTAAAGCGGCGAACATGCCTTTATACGCCTATCTCGGTGGTGATAACAATCGAACGATTCATACGGATATGACGGTCGGAATTAATACCCCTCAGTATATGGCGGCTTCTGCGTTGCGTTTTAAGAATGCAGGTTTTCCTGCCATTAAAATCAAGTTGGGCACGAATAAAAAGGACGATACCGCCCGCGTCAAAGCCATTAGAGAAGCAGTCGGCAATGACATTCCTTTGCGTACCGATGCCAATCAAGGTTGGGACGAAGCCACCGCTATTGAAACTTTAAGAGCTATTTCAATCTATGATATTGAGCATTGTGAACAGCCTGTGAATGCTCGGAATTTCCTCGGCATGGCGAACGTAAAAAGGCAAAGTCCGATACCGATAATGGCTGATGAGTCTGTTTTTGACCACATTGATGCTTTCAATTTGGCTCAAATTCAGGCTTGCGATTATTTTAATATTAAACTGGCTAAATCAGGCGGTATTTATAACGCCTTGAAAATCAATGCGATAGGAGAGGGAGCAGGCATAAAATGCCAAGTAGGCTGTTTTTCTGAAACCCGATTGGCGATGACGGCTTTAATGCACTTTGTTTTAGCTTCTAAAAATGTCGTTCACTTCGATATGGATGCGCCTTTGATGCTTTCAAGCGACCCGATACTGAGGGGGGTACAATATGGTGAAAATGGTAGCGTATTTTTAGCGAATGATTCGATTGGGATTGGGGCGGAAGTGGATGATGCTTTTTTGAGGGAGATGGAGAGGTGCATAGTGTAGAACAGAAAGGCGGGAAATCTTGAGGCAACGAGTTTTGTCAAGCTATAATTCAAACGGAGGCTTTCAATAGATGTATGGGCGAGAGCGGGCATAATTTATATCAATTGCACAAAAAAAGCGGTCAAAATTTAGACTTTGACCGCTTTTTTGTATATATATAACTGAATTTAATTCTGTTTTTCAACTTGCATGAAACCCAATTCCATTTCTGTACCACGGCCGAAAATTTTAACGACAACTTTCAGTTTTTTCTTCTCTTCGTTTATTTCAAGGATTTCACCGACAAAATCAGCGAACGCACCTTCAATAATTTTTACACCTTCACCAATAATGAATGGTTCAACAAGTTGCTCTGAATTGCCTTGGCTATCATCCACAACCCCTAATAAACGTTTAGCTTCGCTTGTTTGCATGGGGATAGGCTCATTTTTACCCAAAAAATGAATGACATTTTGAACATTGGTAATTTGAGAGACCACATCGCCTCTTAATTTGGAAGGCAAAGCTTCAACAAGAATGTAGCCGGGCAGGATATTGCGTTCTTGTATAACTTTCTTACCATTGCGGATTTTATATACCTTTTCAGTAGGTACTACCACATTGGTAACGTATTCTCTCCACCCTTCGGCTTCAATTTCTTTATCAATGCGCTCTTTGATTGCACGTTCTTTACCACTAATAACGCGGAGCGAGTACCATCTTGTTTCTTCTGACATATTCGAGTTGGTTGAAAACCGGTTTTTGAAATTCAATAACCAATTACTTTACACCATATATGAGTTTAAGAGTTTGGTTAGACACCACATCCATCGAAAAAATAATGAGCGCTAATATAGCACAAGCTACGAGCACAATAGCCGTAGTTTGCTGAAGATTTACCCATGTGGGCCAAGTGATTTTAGTTTTTAATTCATCAAAACTTTCGATGATGTATAGTCTGACTTTATCCATTTTTATTATTTTATATCAAAAACAGTGAATTGATTGATACGTTTATCTGCGAAAAAACCCGTCTCACGACAGGCATGTCTATTTTTTAATGCAGGGGCAGCAGGGATCGAACCCGCAACCTGCGGTTTTGGAGACCGCCACTCTACCAGTTGAGCTATACCCCTAAAAAAGTAATTAGGAATTAAGAATTAGAAATTATCAACTAAGGCAACACAAATATAGTGTTCTTAGTTCCTAATTCCTAATTCTTAAATTCCTAATTGATATGATTAGCCAATAATTTCAGTTACTTGACCAGCACCTACCGTACGACCACCTTCACGGATAGCGAAACGGAGACCTTTTTCCATCGCGATAGAGTTGATCAATTGTACTTCCAACTCAACGTTATCACCTGGCATAACCATTTCTACGTTTTCAGGAAGTTTGCAATCACCCGTTACGTCAGTTGTACGGAAATAGAACTGTGGACGGTAGCCATTGAAGAATGGTGTGTGACGACCACCTTCGTCTTTAGACAATACGTACACTTGGCACTTGAATTTTTTGTGTGGTTTTACGCTACCCGGCTTACAGATAACCATACCACGTTTGATTTGCTCTTTATCAACACCCCGTAGAAGAAGACCGGCGTTGTCACCTGCTTCACCACGATCAAGAATTTTACGGAACATTTCAACACCCGTTACAGTAGAAACGATTGGTTTTTCGTTTTCTTTCATCATACCGATGATTTCAACTGACTCACCAACGTTAATAACACCACGCTCGATACGACCTGTTGCAACAGTACCACGACCAGTGATAGTGAATACGTCTTCAACCGGCATCAAGAAAGGCTTATCAGTAGCACGTGGAGGCTCAGCGATTTGAGTATCACATGCGTCCATCAAGTCCATAATTTTTTGAACATAAGTTGGATCACCTTCAAGTGCTTTCAACGCAGAACCTTGAATAACGGCAGCATTGTCGCCGTCGAAGTCATATTTGCTTAATAATTCGCGAACTTCCATTTCTACAAGTTCCAACATTTCAGGATCATCAACAAGGTCAACCTTGTTCATGAAAACCACGATGTTAGGAACACCTACTTGGCGAGCCAAAAGGATGTGCTCACGAGTTTGTGGCATCGGACCATCAGTAGCAGCCACAACAATAATAGCACCGTCCATTTGAGCAGCACCTGTTACCATGTTCTTTACATAGTCAGCGTGACCCGGACAGTCCACGTGTGCATAGTGACGATTTTTCGTCTCATATTCAACGTGTGCCGTATTAATAGTGATACCGCGTTCCTTTTCTTCTGGAGCAGCATCAATTGAGTCATAAGACATAACTTTTGCCAAACCTTGTTTAGCAAGTACTGTTGTAATTGCCGCAGTCAAAGTTGTTTTTCCGTGGTCAACGTGACCAATTGTGCCAATATTGAGGTGCGGTTTCGACCTATTAAAGGTTTCCTTTGCCATTGAATTATTTTTTTAAATTTTATGAAATTTCCTAATTAATTACTTCCAATATAGTGTATTAGACTATTGCTTCTATATTTGTTTCCCGTCGTTGATGGATTATTATCCACAAAGTATTATCTCAACGACTTTTTTTTTGTGAGCCGTTGAAGGGAATTGAACCCGCGACCTCTTCCTTACCAAGGAAGTGCTCTACCCCTGAGCTACAACGGCTTAACAACTGACGATTTTTTAATAAATATTCTTGTGAGAATGATTTACGATTTACGAGTGAGAGAAGTTGCATTGTCGTAAATCTAAAATCGTAAATCGTTAAGGTGAAGTGGAGCGGGAGACGAGGGTCGAACCCGCGACCTACAGCTTGGAAGGCTGTCGCTCTACCAACTGAGCTACTCCCGCATTTCGTTTTGTCTGTGAGTCTAATTTTACTATTGTGGGAGCAGATGGATTCGAACCACCGAAGGTAAAACCAGCAGATTTACAGTCTGCCCCATTTGGCCACTCTGGTATACTCCCTATACTCCTTTATTGAGCCAGTGGAGGGACTCGAACCCCCGACCAGCTGATTACAAATCAGCTGCTCTACCAACTGAGCTACACTGGCATTTCTGACAAAAACGAAAATTATGTAAAAGAACTCTTTTTATTACGTCTTGCTTTAAACTTGGTTTCAAATTTTTGAAATTTTAACTCAAAACAAGCCTTTTTAAAAAAGCGATGCAAAGATAACGTTTAAATCCTAACTAACAAATTTTTACAAACAAAATTAGAATTATTATTGTCTCGTTTTCTAAAAGCGGTGCAAAGATACAGGCGTTTTTCAATTGTGCAATAGTAAATAAAAAAAAATACAAGAAAAGTTTTCCACATTGCTTTTACTCCACTTCAATCTGGTTTTTTAATGTTTCAGTTCACTATTGTTGACCAATATTGATTATTCTCGTATCTTTGATTCATTATCTTGCAATTCTGATATTTTGACTCGCCGATCTACTTTTTTTAATCATAGCATATTCAATTTATGGTGTATTGTATTCCTTTGAAGGCTATATGCCTTTTATTTGATTGAGTTGTCATGCGCTAATAATTTTTATGAACATATCTCCTTACCAAACTACAGTTTAAAATGCAAACAAAATTAATTTTTGTCTATCTTTTTATGAGCCTTTTTTTCTCTGATTCTTTAAAGGCACAATGGAAAGAACAGATAATTCCTTACGTTCCCGACAATAATGCTCCAATTTATGCCATACACCCGGTTAATGATAGGGACGCATGGTTCATTACGGGCGAATTCAGGGATTTGCAAAAAGGTTTTTTTAAAACTGAAAATGGCGGCGCTTCATACGGCAGAGGCATTATTGCTTCACCCGTGGGCAGCTATGATGCTACCAGAATGAGTGTTTTCAATCGCCAAATGGCCTGCGTGGCTTACAGTGGGCGGAGTTTCAATGCTCAACCGTCGTTGGTATTGCGCACAACGGATGGTGGGGTTTTTTGGAAAAATATTACCCCTCAGTCGGTTTCTACTTTTGTGTCAACTGCCCATTTTTTCAACTTTTGGCAAGGAATGGTCTTTTCTGATGACAATGCTAACCGAAAATTTGTTTGTTACATGACGCTGAATGGCGGCGTAACTTGGAACGAATCTTCTGAAATGCGTCTGCCGGCTCGCCAAAACGGGGAATTTTCAAGGAGTTTATCCGATTTTCATAACGACAATTACTGGATTTATTCGGTTAACTTCGTTACCAAAACTTGGCGTATACTCCAGACAAAAGACAAAGGGGCTTCATGGCAAGCCAGTAAAACAACGGCTGATAATAATTTTTCCCCTTTGAGTTTCAAGTTTTGTAACAATACTGAGGGGGTGCTTATTCCGTTTGATTTTAGCTTGACAAAGCCGCTTTACCGAACTTCTGATGGTGGTATGACTTGGGAACCGGTCAAAGAAGACCCCACCTTAGCGCGTTTTTTTAAACAAGCCGTTTGTCATGTCAAAGGCACTAAACAGACATTTGCCACAGCGTTTTTACGCAACGATTCACTGTTTTCAGCCTTTACGAGCAATTTTGGGAAATCGTGGTACGGTTGGGAGTTTATACATTACGAAAGGGATCAGCAAGGCAAGGATATAGCTTTTTCGAGTACCTCCAAAGGATGGGTTTTGGGAGGTGCTTCTGGCGCTAAAGTTTTTCATTGGAATGGTAATATTAAATCCTATCCGGATTTTATTGAAAATGAATTGAACGGTCAAGCAGAACGAGTAGAAGCAGGTATTGTCGGCAATAATGGAATAGGCTTATCCGTTTTTCCGAATCCGGCGACTGATAAGATGAATATTGTTTGTCATAAAAATGACTATCTCGAATCTATTTCCATATCCGATATGTATGGTAGGCGCGTTTATGAATCTCAATTTATTGGCGACTCAAATTTCAGCTTAGATTGCCGACATTTTAGCGATGGCGTATATTTTATTGAAATTAAAACTGATAAAACAATTCAAACCCGCAAAATTATGATTCAAAAATAAGAAAAGAATCAGGAATAAAAAAATGATTCAGAAAAACGCTCTGTCGAAATGAATCGACAGAGCGTTGTGGTTTTTTTAAATTGTATCTTCTCTATTTTTTTTCTCACTCGTTCGGCGATTAGTGACCTTTTCTTTGTGTTTGACTAATTGTCTTTTGAGAGAAACAAGCGCTTTATCAATAGCTGCTTCAAAAGATTTACTTGTTTCTTTGATAAAAATGATACCGTTAGGTAAATGGAGTTTAATTTCTGCAATCTTATCGCGAATTTGTCCTGAATTTTCCAATTTTAGAATCACTCTGGCTTCGATAATCTTATCGAAAAAGTTTTCCAATTTGGCTAATTTTGATTCAATTGCAGATAACAACTTAACGTCTGCGGAAAAGTGGATAGCTTCCGTTTGTACTCTCATGTGGCCACCAGTTTAAATGGTTAAAGAAAAATTATTAAAGCTTGTTTGTAACTGCGTTGACGAAAATGTCTTTTCGTTTTTAGAACTGCAATTTGGTGATTTAATTTCTAAATTCAAATTTTATTGTGATTTTTTTTTATTTTAATTACAAAATATTTATTTTTATCCTGTGTACAAAATACTATTTTTAGGTTATTCGGATACTACCATATTTAATTTGTTAATAAGAAGAATTGAAAAAAGTTAAAAACAGGACTTTTTCAAGAAGCCTTTTCTATTTTTCATTTCCACTTTTAGGATGCGCCTGTTGATATACTTTTTTCAGTTTTTCGACTGAGTTATGCGTATATATCTGAGTAGCAGCCAAATTTGCGTGCCCCAATAATTCTTTGATAGCATTTAGGTCGGCGCCATTTTCAGAAAGATGCGTAGCGAACGAATGGCGTAGAACATGAGGGCTGCGTTGTTCCTGTGTGGTCACATACGACAGATTCTTTTTAACTAAATTATAAACGGTTGTAGTATTGAGCGGTTCGCCTTTAACACTTAGGAAGAAGTCATTTTTTTCAACGAACGGGAATTGCATTTTTTTAGCTTCGAGATACCCTCTCAGTATATCTGCCAATTTTTTTCCAAAAGGAACCAATCTTTCCTTGTTACCTTTTCCGAGGACTTTGAGTTGATTTTGGGCAAAATTGATGTCACTTGTCTTGAGCCCGACAAGTTCAGCGCGGCGGATGCCTGTGCCGTAGAGAATTTCTATGACTGCACGTGCCAATACTGAGGGGTAGTCAACACCCCATTCTATTTGGTCGAGCAATTGTTCCATTTTGCGTTCAGGGATGGATGCAGGTAGGCGCTTACCGACTTTAGGGTTGGTAACTTTTGCCATCGGATTGGCAGTAATAAAGCCTCTTTTTTGCAGAAGTTTGAAATACGTCTTTAGGCAGGAGAGCCTACGGTTGACACTTCGGGCAGTGACTTCATCATTGAGTTGAGCCACTATCCATGCCCTTATATGAGTATGCCTCACTTCCGTTATGGAAGTGAGGCTATACGATTCAAGAAAGGCAGCGAACTGATTGATATCAGTACGGTACGCTAATATAGTATGAGGAGAATATCTCTTTTCGGATTCAATAAACCGAAAGAATACGTCAAGATGTAATTCCAATTGATTATTGTTTAAGGAAATTTAATTATTAATTGCAAATGTAAATATGCACTAATAATTAATGAATAAACAATAATAAAAAAAAATTAATCAAGGCTTAATCCAAATTGCCGTATTTTTCTTGCTTATATACAGCTTTCAAAACTTCTGTGCGACGCTCAACACTTGGTTTTGTAAAGGCTTTACGACGGCGGAGTTGCTTAAGTGTACCGCTTCTTTCGAATTTTCTTTTGTATTTTTTGAGAGCCTTGTCAATGCTTTCGCTGTCTTTTACATCAATAATCAGCATGATTTTTTTACCTCGCTTGTTTTTATTTATGAAAAATTATATTTTGCGGTGCAAAGATAAAACATTTTATAGAAAAAAAACAAGTTTTTTAAAAACATTTTTTAAAAATTATTTACTTATTCAAACTCTGCCTCAGCCAGTAACATCTTCGTAAAAGATGCATCTTTAGCCTCTAAAGTGGATTCACCTCTTAGATAGGCATCTACCGAATAGGCACATTCGCGGCCTTCAGAAATGGCCCAAACCACCAAGGATTGACCACGTCGCATATCACCGGCGGCAAATACTTTAGCCACACTTGTTTGATAGCGGCTATCTTTAACGTTGCCCCGATTATCCAAATCAACCCCGAGTTGAGTCAAAATGCCTTCATGCTGTGGATGTAAAAAGCCGGCTGCTATAAAAACTCTTTCACAAGGTATTGTCAGCTCAGTACCTTCTTTTTCCTGCATTTTACCGTCTTTCCAATCAATTTCAACTATTTTCAAGCCGGTCAAATTGCCTTTATCATCACCGATAAATGCTTTTGTATTAATAGCCCATTGCCTTTCACAACCTTCATCGTGTGAAGATGAGGTGCGCAACATCATGGGCCAATTGGGCCATGGCGTTGTTTGGGCTCTGTTGAGAGGTGGTTTAGATAATAGCTCAATCTGAGTAATAGATTTTGCCCCATGCCGATTGGATGTGCCTACACAATCCGAGCCGGTATCTCCACCACCTATAACGACTACATTTTTACCGGTAGCCATGATGGGATCACCCAAGTTTTTATCACCGGCTACTCGTTTATTGCTTTGTTCCAAAAATTGCATAGCAAAATATACCCCTTTTAAGTCACGTCCAGGAATAGGCAAATCACGGGGAATTGTAGACCCTCCGGACAAAACAACGGCATCAAATTCTTTCAAAAGTTCGTCTCCTTTGATGTCAACCCCAATATTAGTACTGACTTTGAAAACAATACCGGCGTCTTCCATAACTTTTTGGCGACGATCAACTACCCATTTTTCTAATTTGAAATCGGGAATACCATATCTGAGCAAGCCACCGATGCGGGTATTGCGTTCAAAAACGGTTACTTTATGACCTACTTTGTTCAATTGAGCAGCGGCTGCCAAACCCGCAGGACCCGAGCCGACAATTGCCACTTTTTTACCACTTGCTCTCAAGGTTGCCGAGGGTTTTTCGGACTTCACCAAATTATTCTCGAAAGCATGCTCAATAATAGATTTTTCTATATGCTCGATGGCAATTGGTGGCTGGTTAATCCCCAATACACATGCTGACTCGCAAGGTGCCGGACAAATCCTCCCCGTAAACTCCGGAAAATTATTCGTGGTACTCAATATATTATAGGCTTCACCCCACTCTTGGCGATAGACAGCATCGTTGAATTCAGGAATGATATTTCCCAGCGGGCAACCGTTGTGGCAAAAAGGGACGCCACAATCCATACACCTCGACGCTTGTTGCAATGTTTTATCCTCAGGATAGGGTTCGTAGATTTCTTTGTAGTCGCCAATTCTTTCCTTCGGGTTGCGTGATTTAGGCAACTCTCTCGTGAATTTCAGGAAGCCTTTAGGATCTGCCATGTTCGTTCGATAATTTTTTAATTGGTATAAATATGAAAAGACTTATAATGAAGACCTATTTTAAACACAAGCTTAATTAGAACCTCAAAGTTACTTATTTTTCTATTAAAAATAACTTACGGAAAGCCTTATTCTTTAATTCTTAAAATTATTAAACGCATTTTGATAAAAATACAATTTATATTTTGCCAAATAAAAATTCGTTAAAATAATAGTTGGATTTTGAAGTACACAAATTGCAATTGATTTGAGTTGTTTTTGGGCATTTAATAGTTCTATTGTTGTAGTTTTCTCAGATAAAAACGAGAGATTACTGCTTCGGTAGGTCTTGAATATTGGTGTATGAAACACGTTGCCTTGCGCGCGGGTTATTTTAAAGAAGATGAATCAAAAGGTGGAAGAGAATATTAAACGGTGGGTGTAGGTATGCGCTATACTGCCGTTGGTTTTAATTTCGCTTATTTATTGGCTAATAATAATCAACGTGGGCCACTGGATAATACCGTGCGTTTTTCACTATTCAATAATAGTGATTCATTTAAAAGACTGCCTAATCACATTAGTCAACCATAATTTTTACATTTACCCCCCCCCTCAGTATAAGGCATTGAAAATGCCTAAAATTGAAAGACGCCGCTGACAACTGACATAAAAAAAGCATGAAGAACAAATTGACGTCTTCATGCTTTTTGTTATATTATTAGATGGCAAAGACCTTATTCTTTGATAATCCGTTTAATATCCGTCTGATTGGCAGTTCTGACCTCAATAAAATACATGCCTTTGGGCAGATAAGACAGATTTATGGAATTATGCGCATCCAAGTTTTGCGAAGCCACTATTTTACCCATGCTATCTTTTACGCGAATGTTCGCCTCTTCTACATCGCCGGCAATCTCAAGATTACCTTTAGTAGGATTGGGAAAAACAGAAATCTCACGTCTATCTAAAACGATGCTGATAATGTCAGAATATTCAAATTTTCGGCTCTTATCCACCTGCTTCAACCGATAATAATTCACCCCTTTTATTGGACTGGGATGCCGGAATTGATAATTATGTACCTCTTGTGAAGTGCCGTTACCGCTGATATTGCCTAACGTGTTAAAATATTTTCCATCGGTACTGTGTTCAATTTGGAAGTAATCATTGTTATTTTCTGAGGCTGTTTGCCAAGTTATTAAGACTATTCCAGAGAGAGGTTTTCCTTTGAAAAATACTAATTCTACGGGTAGTGCAGCACTGCAAGCCGCTTGAACATTTGATAAACCTTCACAACTAGAACCTGTTTTATTTCCCGAAATAGATATATTATCGAAATCTGATGATATTTTGCCACAAACGGCTGTAATAACACAGGTGGGTAAATTGGGATTATTTTCAATAGAAAGCCCATTTCCATCTGCCACTTCCTGTAAATTGCTCAAGCTACTTATACTTGTTAAATCGCTATTATTAGATACCGACAGATCACCACCCAATGAGGTCAAACTCTCAAGCCCAGTTAAAGTTGTTAATTTTGTACTGGAAATTGACAGGCTGCCTCCGATATCTGAAAGACTACTTAAAGCACTGATACTTAACATATTTGAACCGCTAATATCAAGACTACCGGTAATGTTAGTAACACCTTGAAGACCATCCAAACTACTCATTTGTGTATTATTGTTAATAAAAATACCCCCAACAATAGATAAATGATCCAAACCAGATAGATTTAATAAAGATGAATTTCCTGAAACAAATAAATTATCTACCGAGTTAAGAGAAGATAAGCTACCCAAACTTGTTAAACTGTTATTGGATTCTATATCAAGGTTGCCTCCGATTGAACTCAGGCTTCCTAAGCCCGGTATACTGGAAGTACCTAAATTCTTTATTTGAACGCTACCAGTCACTATCTGAATGCTACTTAGTTTGCTTAAATCCACAATAGTGGGCGATGAAGGATTATCTGTTATATAAAGATTGCCATTTATTGTTGTACATGAAGTAAAAGTGTAGGCATTAACTTCTGTTTGATTACTTAAAACAACATCACCTACCGGGCATTGAGCGTTCAAATAAGATACAAACCCAAAAAGTAAAACGAGACTGTAAAGTGCTTTTTTCATAGATAAATAGTTTTGTTTGTTATAAATTATTATTGTGAATTAATTTTAATGTATTACTATAAAAGGCATACCTATGGCTCGCTCTTGATGCAGCAACTCACTTGAGTAGCACCCAAAAAAGCAGGTTCATTGCTCATCTTATCCATAAAAGAGCAATGAAGTTAATTCTGATACCAGATGAACTTTAACATTGATTTTGCTCAATACAGAAATATGCATTTTTGAAATGCAGAAATCTGTCAAGCATTCAATAGTCAATTTAAAATAATGTAAATGTGAATTTGTAAGGGTTCTTTGTTAACAAAAAAAGAGAATATATCCATCAATTGACAAGGGATATTGACTACAAGTTTTGTGTAAAAAAGAATAGGTAGTTTAAGTGATGTGTATTAGTTCAGGCAAATAAGCCATGAGATAGCTTATTGTGAAGGAAATTATTTATTACTTGTTAATGATTAAATAGTAATACAAATATATAACTGTAATTCAAATAAAAAAATAATTGATTATAAAAAATACCTTTTATAGGTTATATTTATATTCTATTTATTATATTATTGCATATGTGTTAGATTCAAATGTAGCTATTTCTTGAATTAGGGTAAATTTTACTATTGAGCGGCAAATTATCTTAAATTTGAGCACTGGATATTAACAATATTTTGTTTTTTTGCGTAAAGCATACATTTATTCTTATAAACATAAAACAGATGAGTATAATTTTTAGAAAACAACATGTGAGGATAGAATTTGTTGGATGTCATCAAAAACCGGAACGTTCCTTTTTTTGGAAAGGAAGACAATTCCCATTTTGTGCAAGGTGTACCGGTATTTTTGTGGGTTATCTGGCTCTTCCTTTTTTTCTGCTCAATTTGTTGTATTTTAATTGGTTTTGGACAATAGTATTTATTATCCCAACCATACTTGATGGTTGTGTTCAAGCATATTTTGCAATTGAAAGTACCAATTATCGGCGTTTTGTCACTGGCGTTTTGAATGGTTTAGGTACGATGTCATTGATAAACATTGTTGGCAACACGATTGGAATTATCATCTACGATTGGATTCATTAACTTAATTTTATAACCAAAAAATATTAATATATGGAAAACCAACTTTTAGATTCTCCGGAATTTGAACCCAATGATCCGGATAATGAAGACCTGAACACCGGTTTGCGCGTGTTAGCTTTTTGTATACCCATTGCTGGGCTTATTATTTATCTATCGGTTAACGGTGAGAAAAAGAAAAAACAGGCATGTACTTGGGCTTTAATTGGAGTAGGAGTTGGGTTAATTCTTCGGATTTTATCTTCCGCCTCAGGTGGGGGATATTGATGAAGAAAAATTCTATCAAAACAAAAGCACGAAGAATTCAACCTCTCCGTGCTTTTTATTTTTATTGTCAATTACATTTTACATCCTGAATAAGGGTCTTTCAACATTCCAAATGCCGAAAGGAATCATCAACAAAATGATGAGCAAACCGATGAGGAAATACACAAATGCAGTTTTAAATTTGCTTGTATCACTCGATTGTTTTTTCGATTTTATACTCCCTACTTGAGCCACAATAATACCAATGAGCATCCCCGTAAAGTGTTCAACTGCCCAAAAACGGCTCCCTTTATCCTTCATAGACGCGCCCATATCCGCTAAAATAACATCCATCATGGGGCTGATAAAATACAAAATCAAGCCTAAAACCAATTGAGTGTGCAAGGATGCGATAAAGATAGTATTGAGGCGTTTATCGCTATCCGTGAATTTGCGTTGTGCCTGCCAGCCACTGTAATTGTTGTAAAGGGCATACAAGCCGGCGCCCAAAACCAACCAACGCAACCAAGAGTGTAATAAAAGTAAAATTTCGTACATGTTAAAAGAGTATTTTTCTGTTATTAAAAACTGATTTCTATTCCAAAGGCGAATTTAGAACTTTAATAACAACCCCCTCAGTATTGAGGTTTAATTTTTCGGAAAAATTGTATATTTCTGCGAATTTTTAGTTGTTCAATACTTTGTTCCTCTCTAAAAGCAAAAAAGCCTTCTCCGAAAAAGAGAAGGCTCGTAGTTTTAGAATCAAAAACAATTACCATATTAGGCAATTTCCTTTGATTCCGCCTTTGCAATGCCATAAACAACAAAACCAAAACCGATTTTATTGACGGCATCACCAATGTTGTACACTAAATCCATACTGCTAGATTGAAGTAAGTTGGCACCATCAGGACCCAACCAGCCACCGGGCATAGCCATATAACCAATTGGGTAAATTGCCCAACCAGCTAACACGAACCAACCCAATGCACGGATACCTTTTTTTACCGCCGGACTATTGGAAGAATCCGCCAATTGTTTAGCCTCACCAAACCAAGCGGAGTAAAGAATATACAAATAGCCAATGGTTGAGATGGCGCCCCACATGAATGAATGCATCCCTTTGTTTACCTGGGTATCAACGAACGCTTCGCCGATGTAACCCGCTACCAACATCAACGCAGATGCCGCAATGAGCTTCCACATGAAAGCCGTCTTAGCACCGGCAGGACGAAGCAATAGATAAAATTCGATACACATGAGTGGCACTGTCAGCGTCCAGTCAATGTAACGCAATGCTGTTGGTGTAGTGTGTGTGGCAACATAATAGTCACGCATATAATAATAATGCACGGCAGCAATACCGGTTATCAGTGCGGAAACTAACAATGATAATTTCCATTTGTTGTCCACCTGACCTCTTTCAACGAAGAAGAAAATAGAGGAAGCCAACATAGCCATGTAGCCGGTGAAAAAAGTAAAAGCAATTGGGTCATCTTTAGGAATCACCATAACATCTAAAAATAAGTTCTGTAGCATAAATTAAAAATTTTATAAGTTATAAAAATTGGTTGTTGCAAATACTGAACATCAATTCATTCAGAATGTTCAATTATAAATGAAAGTTTGTTAACATTTTTTTAAGGTTTATAAAGTTTTGAAAAAACAGGTGTCTGTAAAATAATATTTTATTTAAAAAAAATGATTTTTCAATACGCTAAAAAAAATGGTTTTAAATAATTGATAATCAATTATTTAAACAATTATACTTCTATAATATGTTTGTTGATTAAATGACCAATTTGGCGAAAATAAGCTTTTATAAAATTTATAAAATTTTTTAAATTTTTTTATCAGTTCATTTTAAAATGAAAAAATAATTTTTGTTTAATAATTATATTTGAATTATTAAACAAAAAAAATGAACAAAAATGAGAGACAAGAGTTATGACATAATGGAAAAATCATCTTTTGATATAGCTGTTTTGGGCGGAGGATGTTCAGGTTTTCAGTTGTTACATCAATTGTCACAACAACCTAATTGGCTACTTCAAAAGGTGGCTTTATTCAATGACGGTGTTCCTCTGCAGCGTTCATGGTGTTTTTGGAGTAGAGATCAGCATCCTTTGCAACACTTAGTGAAAAAATCTTGGAGTAAGATTACATTCAAGGGTAGAGATTTTTCGAAAACTGAAAATGTAGAACCTTATCAGTACCATTACATTTCTGGTGAGACTTTTTTCAATTATTTTCACCATGTTTTTTTATGGCAACATGATAACATTGTCGTTTACAATAATAAAATTACAAGCGTAAAAAGTCAGGATAACGGTTTCCATGTATTGAGCGATGATAAAGAATGCGAAACAAAGACCGTTTTTAGCAGTTTACCGCCCGTTTGGGAGAATATACCCGCCAAATTTTGGCTCCAACAGCATTTTAAAGGGTGGTTTATTAAAACTGAACAGCCTGTTTTTGACGATTCGGCGCTTATTCTCATGGATTTTTCCATTCCTCAGCAGGCAGATACCCGTTTTGTCTATGTTTTACCCTTTTCAAATACTGAAGCATTGGTAGAAATGACCGTTTTTTCTCCGGCTGTCTATGCTGAATCGGTTTATGAAGAAGTATTAGTAGAATACATGAAGCAGCATTTTCCAAACATTGATTATGTGATTGAAAATACTGAAAAGGGGGTCATCCCAATGACTGATGCCTCATTTTCACGGTATGGAACAGCAGGGGAAGTTTTATTGGGGACAGCGGCGGGCATGGTGAAAGCCACAACCGGTTATGCTTTCAAACGCATCACCAAAGACAGTCAACAGCTGGCAGAAGATTCAAGCCAAAATAAAAAATACCGTTGGCACACCACAAAAGGTCGATTTCGTTTCTACGACCGATTGCTTTTGGGTATCATCACGGCTGAACCCTTGCTTGGAAGTACCATATTTGAAGCACTATTTAGAAGAATGCCCATGACAACAATTTTTAGATTTTTGGATGAAGAGACCTCACTATTGGAGGAAATACGCCTTTTCAGTCAATTACCTTTTGTTCCTTTTTTAAAACAGATTTATAAGCAATGGAAATGGTGAAAAATTGGACTTATAAAATACTCGACACGCCAACTTGGATTAGCATTTTTGCGGGCATTTTTTTGCTGGTTTGGCAATGCATAACCGGAAGTTTACCCCCCTCAGTACAAATTACCTTTTTCGCCCTTTTTATCTTTTTAACCGGTATTCCACACGGCGCTATTGATCACTTGGTAGAAAAAGAAACGGCAAGAAGACTTAATAAAACGTTCAATATGACATTTTTTTTATTGAAATATGCGCTCACTATGCTTTTTTACAGCTTTATGTGGTATTTACTGCCGAGCATCAGTCTTGTGTTTTTTATTCTCATTTCAGCTTGGCACTTTGGAGAAACCGACATTGAAAAGGCACCTCAGACACCACTTTGGCATATTACACGTTTTACTTCCGGATGTCTAACACTACTTTGGATTCTCCTTCTCCATTCTCAGGAGACGACCCCAATACTTGCTCGCATAACCCAAAACAGTTATAATGTAATGTCGGTTTGGGTGCAAGCAGTTGAATTTAAACTACTTATATTTACGATAATTACATTGTTTTTCATCGTGTTTTACTACGCTGCCGACAAAAAAAATAAGATATATATGGATAAAATGCGATTTGTAAGATTGAGTTTAATTCTCATTTTAACTTATTTCCTCCCGCTTTTACCGGCATTTGCGCTTTATTTCGGGGGTTGGCATGCGCTCTGCTCTTTTCAAACTATCTCTCAGTATTTATTACAAAATAAAGAAAAAAATGATATTACATTACTTATTCATTCAGCACTTAATGTGTGGACAAAGACCCTTTTTTTTACTTTTTTAGCGCTTTTAAGTTTTGCTATTGGCGCTTGGTATTGGCTTCATTTTTTACAAAGATGGGATCCTATGCCTCTGCTTTTCATCTTCCTTTCTCTCATAACATTACCCCATTTGAGGGTTATGCATGGTATGATTAAAACAACTATTTGATTTTTATCCGATTATAGAATAATTTTGTTACTCCAAAACTTATTTTTACATCTGTGAGCATTACAAAACATACACATGAGATTACGAAAAACGACACATTTTCTATTGAGTCTGTGGTTTGTCATCTGTTTATTGACCCCCCTCAGTATAAAATCCCAACAAGTCTCTTACACTGCCAATGACAAAATTTCACCTTATACCGGTGGATTCCGTGCAGGCGTTAATTTTGATGTATATCGGGGGTTTACGGATGAAGATTTGGCTCTTTTAGCGGCAGGCAGCCCCGAAAAAGGTGTGCAAGGTGCGGGGATTAAAGCTCTTCGCCCAGGCTTTTTCGAGGATTTTGCTGAGCTTTATGGCTACGATTCACGCCTTAATGCTTTCAAATACTACGAGCAATTGGGCATGAAAGACCATACCATGATTGTAGGTTTTCCGTCCGATGCCCATCGCGAGGATACTTCATATTGTGCAGGTGTCCGCTCCACCGTTTTTAAAAATCTGAACACAGCGATCTGGGACAATGGTGAAAACGGCACGCCAGTCAACGACAATAATTATTACGCTTTATATATTTGGAAAACGGCGACCCGCTATAAAAACAACGTCAAATTCTGGGAAGTTTGGAACGAACCGGGGTTTGATTACACGGGCGGCAAGGGTTGGTTGCCCAAGGGTGCGCCCGGCAATTGGTGGGAAAATAACCCCGACCCGTGTGATTACAAATTGCGTGCGCCCATTTTTACTTACGTGCGGATGTTGCGGATTACGTATGAAATTGTGAAATCCATTGACCCGTCGGCTTATGTGGTGACTTCGGGCGTGGGCTATCCGAGTTTTTTGGATGCTATTTTACGCAATACCGATAATCCCGACGGTGGTAAAGTGACCCCTCAGTATCCCCTCAAAGGTGGAGCATATTTTGACGGCATTGGCTATCATGCTTACCCACATTTCGATGATGCGCTTCGGGCGTATAATAATGTGCGCAATGATTTTGATTATTTTCGCCATTCCGATGCGGCTGCGGTTGACCCGGGTCGCATTAAAAACCAATTTCAAGATGTTTTGAAAAATTACAGTTATGACGGTGTCAAATACCCCAATAAACTGTGGTTGATTACGGAATGTCATATCCCACGCAAAGAATTTGGGCAATTTATCGGCTCTTCTGAAGCGCAAAAGAATTTTATGCCCAAGGCGTATATCAATTGCGTGAAAAATGATATTTTACAATTTCACGTGTTTAAACTTGCCGAAGAAACGGATTTTAACACCGCTACTTACGAGTTTGATGTGATGGGTTTGTATAAAAAAATGCATTACTCCAATAAACTCCAACCCGAAATGACCGAAGCGGGGATTTCGTACCGCACGACAAGCCAAATTTTATTCGGATTAAAGTATGATTCTGTTAAAACAAAAGCCATGCAACTGCCCACAACAGTGGATGGGGCGGCTTTAAAAGATGAAAAAGGGGTATTTACCTATGTTTTATGGGCAAAAACTACTAAAGATAAAGTTGAAACAACGAGCGCAAAATATTCATTTCCCACTAATTTTAATTTAAAAAACTTAATTAAAAAAGAGTGGAATTTTTCAAAAACACTGAATTTATCCGCATTAACGGCTGAAAATATTGACCTCACGGCGACACCCATTTTTTTAACGGAAAGTAAAATAAAAGCCTCGCAACAATTTATTTGTGAAGCCTATAAAGTGGATTTTGAAGAATTGACCCCCTCAGTATCTCGCACTTGGACAGTCCAAATTTCGCCTACTCAGACAGTAACAGAGACGGCTAAAACCTTTTTTAAAACTTTTGCTCAAGCGGGCAATTATACCGTCAATTGCGTTTCAAAAGATGCCAATAATGCTGTTATTGCAGAGCAAACCTTGATTATTTACGTTGAAAAGACGCCGACCGTGAATTTTTCAATGGAGAATCAAAGTCCAGTTGTGAAACTAAAAAACCTATCTTCGGCGAATACCACCGATTGGACTTGGTCTTTTTCGGATGGCACGTCAGCGAGTTTGCCCGACGTCACAAAAGTTTTTTATCAAACGGGCAATTTTAACATCACTTTATCGGCTCAAAACCGTTGTGGCGCGCCCAGTTTGACCAAATCCGTTAAAATTACCGCTCCGTCGGCTCCCGTTGGAAAAACGGCGAATGATGCGACCCCTCAGTATTCGGGTGCTTTCAGAGCGGGTGTGAATATGCGTTTTACGCAAGGTTGGACGGACGAGCAAGTAGCGGACATTGCGGCTGGTAATATTGAAACGGGTACGACTGGAGTGGGAGCGAAGAGTATTCGGACAAGTCTGCCGGAATATTTTACTAAATTTTGGGGTTCAGAAGTGCGCTTAAAAACGTTTCAACATTTCGGCAATTTGGATTTAAAAGATATGGTTTTGACAATTGGCAACCCAGATTCGACGCATCGCGACCCGAATTCGTATTGTTTTAGGGAGCAATCCACGCTTTTTAAAAATATGTATCTCGATATTTGGGACAGTGGCGCGGACGGAACACCGGTCAATGACTCCAATTACATGGCGCGCTACGTTTATGATTTGGTGAAATTGTATAAAAATCAAGTCAAATTTTGGGAAGTTTGGGACACACCCGGTTGGGATATTGAAGGTAAAAACGGTTGGAAACCCCGCAATTGGCAACACAATTGGTGGGAAAATAACCCCGACCCGTGCGAGTTAGGCGTTCATGCACCGATTCAACACATCGTGCGGATGATGCGGATTGCGTATGAAGTGATTAAAAAAGAAGACCCAACGGCTTATGTCGTGTTGTCGGGTTCGGGCTTTGCGAGTTTTACGGATGCCATTTTGCGCAATACCGATAACCCTGCCGATGGTAAAGCGACCCCTCAGTATCCGAACGGTGGTGGCGCCTATTTTGATGCCGTTTTATACAATGTTTTCCCCCATTTTGATGGTAGTTTAGCGGGTTACGACCAGTTAATTGGGCGTTTGGTGTATCGTCGTCATTCGGATGCGGCGGCTTTAAGTATCGTGAATCATAAAGCGGAATTGGATTCCGTAATGCGAAATTATGGTTATAATGGTCAAATTTTACCTAATAAACAATACATTATCGGCGAAATAAACGTCCCGCGCAAACCGCTGGGAACAATGGGTTTTGGCAGTGATGAAGTTCAGAAAAATTTTATATTAAAATCGTACATCACAGCTGCTACCAACGGCATTTTATCCATGAATATCAAAAGTGTTTCGGAAGAAATGACCTACGATGAAGCGGCGGATGCAAGCCAAATTATGGGGCTTTATAGAAAATTGAACGGTACGCCTTTTATTAGAACTTTGAATGTGCAAGGCATGGCTTTCAAAAGTATTTCAACTATCTTATTCGGCTTGGACTATGACTCAGTGCGGACGAAGTCATTGGTTTTAACTAAAAATCAACGGGGAGCGGCATTTAAAAATAAAGCGGGAAAATACACCTATGCCCTGTGGGCAGCGATTAAAGATGATATGAGTGAATTCGCAAAGGATTCGTTCAGTTTCCCTAATGCTTTGAATATCAGTAACTTATATAAAAGAGAATGGAATTTTTCTGAAAATGCGAAAGTAACGCTCATCAGTTCTAAAAATATACAATTGAGTGGAACGCCCATTTTTTTGAGTGAAGAAGCAGAATTATCGAAGCCGCCAGTGGCTGCGTTTGCTTCTGATTTTAAAAAAGCATGTCCAGATTTGACCGTCAAATTTGAGGATAAATCCACGGATGCGACCAGTTATTTGTGGCGATTTGAAGGAGGAACGCCCGCGACTTCTACCGAAAAGACCCCCTCAGTATTGTACACCAAAGGCGGCAAATTTAATGTTGAAATGGAGGTTAAAAACGCTCAAGGAACGCATATTAATCGTAAAATACAATATGTGGTGGTGGATGAAAAACCCAAAGCCGATTTCAGTTTTAAAGTGGAAAATGGATTAGATGTGCGTTTTACCAACAAAGCGACCAATTCATTTTCAATGATTTGGGATTTCGGTGATGGCTCTCCACTTGACCAAACGCTGAATCCTGCCCACCGTTTTAAAGATAAAAAAGCCTATACCGTCAAGCTTATTGCAGTCAATGATTGTGGGCGTGACACCATCGTAAAAGTAGTGGATTTATTGACTTCTACCCAAGACTTGATTGAAGCACAACGCATTGATTTTCAATCATTTCCGAACCCTTTTAGCGATGAATTAAATGTGCATTTTAACCTTCCGGAATCGAGCCACATCAGTATTGATATTTTCGATATGCAAGGCAGAAAGCTGGAAAATTTAGTCCAAAATCAGCGTTTTACTGAGGGGGGGCATCAGGTTGCATTGAAACCTCATTTAAATACAAAAGGCATGTATTTTCTGCAATTGCGGACGGAAAAGGTGACTGTGTTTAGGAAGGTTTTGAGGATGTAGGAACACTTCGATTATAAAATGTTGGATACTATTTTCATTCAGTATTTTTGTTAATTCTTAATAAAAAGCGTAATATTGTAAAAAATAAAGAATGGTAGCAGAACCAAAAAAGTTGAGTAACCTGCAAGTAGAACTCCTTAAAGTGTTCACTTATGATTTGAGCGAAACCCAATTGTTTGAAATCAAAACCCTATTAGCCAATTATTTTGCTCAAAAAGCATCTGACCGTATGGATGAACTATGGGAAGAAAATGGCTGGACAGCAGAAATGATGAAAGAAAGAGTCAATCAACAATTGTAACACATACTGATTCAATTCTCAATCAAGCTTTAGCTTGTCATCAGCTTGTCATGGGCGACACGAATTATAATAGCCTTATTTGTTGTTAAAAAAAATTCATTTTAGTTCTCTAATAATCTAAATAGTTTTAAGAAAGTTATATTAACATTACTATCTATCTATTCATTGCATAACCAAGACAGTGAAAATATAAACATTACACAAGCAATGAAAAAAGATATTTTATTTATCTCATTTGATTTTTTTTGTGTCCGTAACATAAGTACATATTTTGAAAATAAAAACATAATAAAAGAGCAAATAATCGATACTATTATTTTTGACAGCATTTTAAAATTTTATTTTAAGTTTTAATCTATAAAACATTAAAGGTTTCTTTATCTATTTCTTGCAATAATATGTGTTCACCTGTCGCATTCCCGTTTTTATCGATAAAATACCACCATTTCCCATTGTCTTTTGAAACAGCGATTACAGTTTCTAGGATTGAAGCAGTTTTACCGTGTATAATTAGTGTTGTAGATGTTTGGTAGCTTGTATATATCGTTTCATTATATTTGACAAATGTGTCACTAAATTTTGTTATCTCTCTTTTCTGAAATATTATTCCACTATTTCTGAGTTCTTGTAAAGTTTTGCCCATTTCCTCTGCGAGTGCATCTTTTGCCGTTTTTTCATCAATATTATTTAAGTCCACTAAACGCTTAATTACAAGTGGGTGACTATATTCCACAATTTTCTTGAAATTATTTTGTTTTGTTATTTTCTCAAATTGTTGGACTGATTTTTTGAAGTTTTGTTTTTGTTCTTGCGTAACCTCAATGAAATTTCTTTCTCCAATAAAAGATTTATTGTTTTCATCGTTCGATTTTCTATCACAAGAAAACAAATAAAAATTCAAAATAAAAAACACAATTTTGTACTTCATAAGTTATCAATTTTACATAAATTTAGTTTCTAATTTCATGAGTAAGTATAATCAGTTTATCTTTATATTTAAAAAGTTCAACCATCGCAAAATGAGGGACTATAAACTCGTATTCATCTGAAAATAGTGTTTGAGCGATTTTTCCATTTTTAGAAAGGGCTGCCGAAAACAGTTTGTCTGTATCTGTTATGACCTTCATTTTTCAATGTCTTTAAGAAACCAATCCTTATTTTCCTGCCACCATTTCTCTTGAATTTGTTCTGCAAGGTCAGTGGCTTGTTTTTCAGTCATTGAATTGTTTTTAGTCAATTCTCTAAATTGTACGTGCCGAATGAGTTTTTGAACCATCTTATCGGTAATTAAATCCTTAGGAATGTTCAAAGTAAAAATATTTTTTTCACGAACTAAAGTTGTCATGTATTTTACAATTTTGAGTATTCTATTAAGCTTTTGCTTTATTACAAAGATAAGTTTTACGATATAAATAACAAAATTAATTTCAAACTAACGTTATACTGTCCAAGGGACTCCTTACGTATAAGGGGGCATTAAGTGAATTTGAAACCTCATTTAAACACAAAAGGCATGTATTATCTGCAATTGCGGACGGATAAGGTGACGGTGTTTAGGAAGGTTTTGAAAATGTAAGTTATCTATTCCTTCTTTTCAGTGAATACAATATTATCATAAATATCCTTCAAAGCTATAGAAATGCCGATGGCATTGAAAGTAACGGCGTTTTCAAGAGTGGTTTCGGTGCGGATGCGCCATAAATCAGACTCTTCACGGAAGCGGGTTTCAACGGAGCATTTTCGGCTATCAATCAAGACGTATTCCTTGAAACTGGGTAGGTTTTTATACAAATCAAACTTTGTTGTTCTATCGTAGGCTTGGGTGCTGCGGGACAACACTTCGACCACAAGTAGGGGATTTGTTATCAAATATTCTTGATTGTCAAAATATTCGGGTTTTTCACAAATGACAATACCATCTGGATAAACAGATATATTTTCAGGTTCAATATAAATCTTTTGACCGTCGCCTACGACTAAGTATTTTTTTGAAATCAGGCGTAAAGCCGTTTTTATGGCGAAACTTGTATTGGTAGCAATAAGGTTGTGCTTAAATTTAGCGTTGGGTAGTTTAATTATTTGTCCATCATAAAATTCGTATTTATTCATTGACCGTTCTTCACGGCGCAGATAGTCTTCGAGACTATATTTTTTAGGTTCTCGAAGCATTAATTTAGCTACTACAACGTCATTCATCTTTCTTAATTTTTATGCAAGTTAGGTCTTTTTTTATAAATGTCAAAAATGAGGCTTTATAGAATCGCATTGACTCACTTCCGCCGATACTCTAAATCATATTCCACCGCCCAAGTCACGCCATTATCTTTGGATATTTCGCCCAGTTGTCTAACTTTTTGGGAACCGAGATTGAAAAAAGATAATCGGCGAATGGCCATTGTTTCTTTTGAAACCGCAAATGGATTGCTGATAAAGACCATTTTATTGTCTTTGTACTCTCCTTGTAGATACTCGTTTGTGCCACCGACATTGTCCACCCAGGTTTGTTGCCATTGTTTGGAGGCCGTATTATAGGTATTAAAGCTCTTGCCTGAGTACGTCAGTCCGTTTTGAGAAGAGGCACTTGTCCATTCTTCTAAAATGATACATTTGTCGAGGATTGAAGTGATTTTGCTATCGCCTGATTTTTGACCTTTTAAGCTGAAGGCCTCCCAATTGCCGAGCCAAAAATCAAATTGTCGGTACATCGAATCCGTGCTGCAAGGAGATTGTTGCGACCAGCCCATTTGGATGGACACAAGGAACGAGCATAATATTAAAAGCTTTTTCATGATTGTTTAATTTTTTGTGAAATTAAGTGTAAAATAAGGAATTGTCAAATTGGATTTTATGTAAGACAGTAAAAATAGGATTGTGCTCATGGAGAAATATCACTTGCCGAGAAAACTTTATATAAAATAT
>JANPGW010000343.1:0-10181 GCA_031424115.1 Saprospiraceae bacterium
AGCAAAAAAACGCCTTGTTCTGCCCAGCTCGTTAAATCCCCGTGTGTCGGTATGGATAAACCTAAGTCTGAGTTAATTTCTTTATATATGTTTTGGAGAGAAGGCGGAATTTTGATGCCTTGAGGGACTGAAAAAGATAAACCCATTGCCTCACCGGGATTGTGATAAGGATCTTGCCCCAGTATCACTACTTCTACTTTAGGGAAAGGTGTTTTTTCAAAGGCATTAAATATCTGATTACCAGGTGGATATATGACTTTTCCGTGAGCTTTTTCATTTTTTAAATAGGTAGCAAGAGTGTGAAAATAGGTTTTTTCAAACTCTTCTTTCAAAGCTTCTTTCCAGCTTTCTTCAATTTTTATTTGGCTCATAGTAGAGGTAGTTGTCAGTGAATGAAGTAGTCAGTAATCAGTTTGAAGTAGTAGATTTTGAAAAGTAGAACCTAACTATTGATCTAATTTTCCTGTAAATATAGTTTTTTGGTTTGAATATCGAGGGATTTCAAAAAAAATCCGATACTCAGATATCGGATTTTTTGAAAGATTGTCAAGAAAGACTACAATTTTTCTGTTTTGTACTTTTTAT
Source organism: Saprospiraceae bacterium (assembly GCA_031424115.1). Classification (GTDB taxonomy): domain Bacteria; phylum Bacteroidota; class Bacteroidia; order Chitinophagales; family Saprospiraceae; genus JAAFJT01. The sequence continues at coordinate 586 of JANPGW010000343.1, forward strand.
CTTTTGACTCTTCTTCACCGAGTCGCTTTTTGTCTTTAGGTTGAACCCGAGGCATGGGCGAGTTCAGGGAATCATCACCGAAAAAGTTGCCAAATCCTTTAAGCATATCAGACATATCAAAACCCTCTTTCATGTCAGGCATCAATTTTTTCATTTGCTCTTGCATTTGTTTGAAAATATCGCCCATTTTGTCTCCGCCAAATCCGTTTGAAAGGCTATCAGAACCCGGTGTCAATGATTTCCAGTTTTCACCATCGAATAAGAATCCGAAAGATTTTGACATTGAAGTATCCATTTTCATGAAGTTAGGATCCATCTGAAATGAAAAATCTTGTGTAGAATCCAGCCCTTTACCGAAAAACTGCTTCATACGTTCTTGCATATCTTTGAGACCTTCCATCATATCGGGATGTTCTTTTGATGGTGAAGACTTAGTATCTTGGGCAGAACTTAAGGTGTTAATAAGTACGAAAGTCGCAATGATTAAAACAATTTTTCTCATATTCACTCCTTTTTTTTAGTTATCAAAACGAATAAAATACGTAATTATATATTTATGTTAGACTGAAAATTATCAAAAAGTTACAATATTGAATTAAAAACGCAACTGAATCCCCAAACCGGTAGCGTAACCGATTGTCAACCCTTGAAAAGAGGGCTTTACCTGAAGGCTTAAATCTTCATTCACATCGAAATTCATCAAATGGGCGGAAGTAAAGGCTTCAACTGCAGATAATATATGCCAAACTGATATGAAAACGTAAGATTGCTGCATGGTTTTATAAAATGCATCTCTTTGTTGTCTTAACACATCGGTTGAAATACGTTCGATACTTTTTACCCTTGAGGCATCTAAAGGCAGATTATTGAGCTTATTGAAGTAGTTTTTTTTGAAATATTTGTAATATCCAGAATTGTAATTGATTGCAAGAACTCCCCCAACATAGCCTCCATAAACGATAGGTAGTTTGATGAACCACAACTTTCGGTTATAAATTTGTCCTCCTCCGGGTACTATTGAATAAATAAGCGCTTTTTTGGGAACAGGAATGAACTTACCTTTTTTCAAGACAATAGAATCTTTTATAACTTTCACGGTATCAATGCCTTGAGCATTCATCCGAAAAACCAATAAAATAAAAGTCAATAATACCAGAATCCTTTTTTTCATTTTACAAGAACGTTTTTTCTTTGAAAACGTTGTTTCTTAGTTTTTTTCTTCAATTAAATCTAAAATGCGATTCAAATCATCATCATTTTTGAAGGTGACAAGAATTTGACCATTGCCACTGGGTTTGCGTTTGAGGGCTACTTTCGACCCGAAAAAAGCACTTAATGCATCCTGAACAGGTTTGTAAGCATCTGATACTGAGGGGGCCGATTTTGCTTTCTTTTTCAGTTTGGCTTCTGAATAACTGCGGGCAATGTCTTCAATTTCACGGACTGAAAGTCTATCATTCACAACTTTTTTGAACAGCATCAACTGTAGAGCAATATCATCAATGCCAACCAATACTTTAGCATGACCGGTTGAAACCTTTTTCTCCTTTATGGCTTGTTGAATTTCAGGGGGCAATTTCAAAAGGCGCAACATATTGGTGACTGTAGAACGACTTTTGGCAACTCTCTCGCTTAGTTTTTCATGCGTCAAAGCACATTCATCTAAGAGCCTCTGATATGTGATTGCTACTTCAACAGGATTCAAATCTTCGCGCTGAATGTTTTCGACCAAAGCCATTTCGAGCATTTCTTGGTCGTTGGCTATACGTACATATGCGGGAATAGCATCTAAACCGGCGAGTTTTGACGCTCTCAAACGTCGCTCTCCCGAAATAAGCTGGTATTGGTTGTTGCTCATTCGGCGCAACGTGATGGGCTGAATGACGCCGTGAATCTTGATGGATTCACTCAACTCTTGTAAAGCATTTTCATCAAATTCGTAGCGCGGTTGCCACGGGTTAACTTCTACTTGTTCAACCGGAATCATGGCTACCGAGTGGGAGAGTTCCCGCACAACTTCTTTGACCGCTTCAGGCCCATGATTTATTTCCGCTTCGATATTGCCGAGTAGGGCAGCGATACCTTTCCCTAAATCCGTTTTTTTAACTTTTGACATATTATTATAAGTGGATAACTATTAGTTGGCAGTTATGTAATGATGAATGATGAATTATGAATTGTGTAACATATTGATAATGAATTACATCATTCATCATTTATCATTATTTATTAACATATTTTATTCAATCAAATCTTCAAATTTTCAAATCCTCAAATCCTCACGCTACGGTAGGGCGTTGAACAGTATCTTTATTTTTAATCAAAAACTCTTTGCAGAGATTGAGAAAATTGACCGACCCTTTTGATGTCGCATCGTAAGCTATAACCGGCTTATGGACATTGGGTGCTTCTGCCAAACGCGCACTGCGGTGAATGATGGTATTGAAAACATAATCTTTCGAATGAGTACGCACTTGATCAACCACAATGTTAGCTAAGCGCAACCGTGGGTCGTACATAGACAGAACCAAACCTTCAATTTCGAGTGTCGGATTGAGCGCTTTTTTAACCAAATTAATGGTGTTTTTCAACTTGGTTAACCCTTCTAATGAGAATATTTCGCATTGAACGGGAATCAAAACGGAGTCGGCGGCAACCAAAGCGTTGACAGTTACCAAGCCAAGTGAGGGCAAGCAATCAATGATAACATAATCATAATCATCTTTGACTTTTGCTAAAATGCCCTTTAAAACATATTCTCTCTTATCGCGGTTAATGAGTTCCAAATCAGCACCAACCAGGTCTATACTGGAAGGAATGAGTGATAAATTGGGCGTTTCGGTTTCCTGAATCGCATCTCTGGGATCAGCATCATTGACCATGCAATCGTAGAGCGTGTAGGTTTCGTCATCGGCAAAGACATTGACACCACTTGAAGCGTTGGCTTGTGGATCGCAATCCACGAGCAATACTTTTTTTTCGAGTATGGCAAGACAAGCCGCTAAATTGATAGCCGTTGTTGTTTTTCCGACGCCGCCTTTTTGGTTGGCAATTGCAATGATTTTACCCATTTTTTAAATTATATTACGTTTTAATTACTTTTCACTTTTCACTAAAAACTCTCTTAACTCGTCTGATGTTTGCGTGCTGCCGTCGTGGCTCCAGCCTGGCGGTGCGAACACATATTTGAGTCTGATACTGAGGGGTAGATTTTTATGCTTTTTAAAGAAATCTTGTCCAATATCTTTGAATTCATGGAATATAACCTTTAGGGGTCCACCCAAATCTTTTTTGGCAGCTAACCCATATTGTATTTTAATATCATCTTTTTCTTCTTGAAACGTGCCGAATATTCTATCCCAAATAATTAGAAACATACCCATATTCCTATCTAAATAGAGAATATTGCTGGCATGGTGCACGCGATGGTGCGATGGTGTAACGAAAATCCACTCATAAATCGGGATACGGCGAATAAATTGGGTATGTACCAAAAGCCCATAAATTTGCGTAATGGAGAATGATAACATAATGTCTTTAGCTTCAAACCCCAAAAAAGGCAATGGCAAATAAAATATAAAACGATATATAGGCTCTAAAACCGATGACCGGAAACCGACCGACAAGTTGAAATATTCTGATGAGTGGTGCGTGGCATGAACCGCCCAAAAAAAGCGAGAGGAATGTTCCACTCTATGAATCCAGTAAAAGAAAAAATCCTGTAAAACAATTAACCAAAACCAGTATATAATAGGGTTTTCCCATTGAATTAAGCGGTATTGATAGCAAAAATTGAATGCCAAATAGGTCGGAATCCAACGCGTTGCCACATCAACCGCCATCTGACTCAATGTGAGGTACAGATTCGTCACACTATCCTTCCACGAATACATGGGTTTATGGGGATGTTGAGAATGACTTAAAAACAATTCGAGTAAAATCAAAATAGCATAAGTCGGTACTGTTATCAACACCAACCCTAATTCTTTAAAACTTCCGGTTAAATTTTCCATGTGTTATCCCCATTGCAATTCTCCACCGACTTTCGTCAGAATAAGTTCTTTATCTTCTTCTTCGAATGCTTTTACTGCGGCATCATGGTTAATTTTGATATAACCAAAAGTATCGTAATGGCAGCCTATGATGGTGTTGCAATGGATAAAATCCGAAGCAATCACGGCATCATTATAATCCATCGTAAAATTGGAACCAATCGGGAGAATAGCAAAATCCAACGGCGGACAAGTCATCGGAATCAATTGCATATCCAGCGTCAAAGCTGTATCGCCACTGAAGTAGAAGCACCCCTCAGTAGTCTCGACGACAAAACCCATCGGGTTGCCACCGTAAGAACCATCGGGCATACTGCTTGAATGTTGAGCCACAATACATTTTACTTTGCCAAAAGGAAATCCCCAAGTGCCGCCCGTGTTCATCGGATGGATGTTTTGAACGCCTTTTTTGCCTAACCATTCGTTGATTTCCCAGTTGCAAATAACGGTGCAATTGGTGCGTTTGGCGATGGACTCGGCATCGAGAATATGATCGGCATGACCATGCGAAATAAACATAAAATTGCAAGGAATGGCGTCAATATCAATATCTTTAGCCAATTCATTCGCTGAAATAAAAGGGTCAAATAGCAAATGCATATCACCGATGGAGATACCAAAACAAGAATGTCCGTAATATTTAATAGTCATAACAAGTACTCTTTTTTTCAATAAGCCGCAAATATACCGAATATTTGAAGGTTTACAGTTGAAAACAACGAGAATTTTATTTTAAAAATTGTTCCTTTGCGTTTGAATTGTTTTCTAATCAAGTCATCTACAAAAGTTTTCCAAAAAGGTGTTTCTCAATATTAAATCATGAAAATAGAACTATGGGTCATTGGCAAAACCAATTTTGACTATTTGAAAGAAGGGATTGTAGTGTATGAAAAACGGCTCAAACATTACATCCCTTTTGAAATTGTAACGATTCCCGATGTGAAAAATGCTCCTGATAATGCTGATCTCCTCAAAACGAAAGAAGGAGAATTGATATTGAATAAACTCCAAAAAGACGATTTTTTAATTCTTTTAGATGAAAATGGGAAAGAAAGAACGTCAGTGGAATTTGCTGATTTTCTTGAAAAGAAACAGATAGATGGTGCCAAACGTCTGATTTTTCAAATAGGTGGGGCTTTTGGTTTTTCTCAAGCGGTTTTTGAAAGAGCGAATATGACAATCTCATTATCTAAAATGACTTTCTCCCATCAAATGGTTCGGTTATTTTTTGTTGAGCAATTATACAGGGCATTCACGATAATAAAAGGTGAAAAATATCATAATGAATAATCACAATAACCTCTTTTCTCTTAACCCTTTGATAATCAATTTTTTATCAATCGTGATTTAATTTCTTATGCAATATATGATACAGCGTTTACTATTTTCGGAGCATCTTTATAAAGAAATGTTTAAAAAATTACGAACAATTGAGGTGTTTTTTCTACAAATTTTCGGGTAGGAACAAAATTTGCAAGGGAGAATTACGTTTTCAAGTGGTGATGATGGATTCATTTTTTTGAAAAGGGCTAAATGGATTTATTTAGCTCACTTCGACATTTCTTTAAGTTAAATTATTCCTCTAAATCATTCAATTAGCTAATTTTGCGAAAACTCTGACCGATTCGACATGATAAAAAGACTTATTCTCCTTTTCTCGTTATTTACTTTATTTATAACTGTTTTACAAGCTCAGGATCCTGCCCACTCGGATAGTCCATGTTCCGCCAATTTATTTTGTAGTCAAGGGAAACTCAACGGGTACACAAACACTATTAGACCCCCCGATCCTACCAAAATTCCTTATCCTAAACCAAGGGGCTTTTGTGGCGAAATTGATGGACCCACTTGGTTTCGTTTTGTGGCTGAAACACCTACTCTTGAATTGCGCTTCAATTATTTGAATTGCGGAAGTGGCACGAGTGGTTTTCAAACGGCTATATTTTCTACCACCGATTGTAATGATACGGCAGCTTTTACGCTTGTTTCCACATGTATCAGCTTGACTACTGCAACCGGTACAGGCAATCTGTTGGCGAATGGTTTAGAAAATGGGAAGACGTATTATCTTTTGGTGGATGGGTTCAGCGGTAGTCAATGTGATTACAATATTTCTGTTTTACAAGGCAATATCAAAACAGTTAGTTCGGGAGACTTATCCGCACCCCTTGCCATTTATGGCCCCACAGAAATATGTGATATGTCACTCAGTGCTATATATTCCATTCCTAAAAATTCCGTTGCTACGGGTTATAATTTTCAAGTAGTAATAAATGGCAATCCACCGGTCGGAGGGGTTCAATTGGATAGTTTTTATAAGGTAAATGCTTCTTTCACCCCCGTGGGAACAGCAATAATTACTGCCAACTATATTAATAACTGCACAACAGGTCCCACAAAAACTCTAAATGTTACCATTGGGACTTCTACTAATATTACCCTGCCACCCATCACCCTTGCGTTTGGACAGAGTGTAATGGAAGCAGATTCTGCTTTTGATTATGGTCCCACTCCTTTGAGTAGCGATAGAACGGACGAAGTATATTTTTCAAGACCGGATAATACTTTTAGTGGTTGCGATACGAATTATCACGTGACTGTTACTCGTTTGGCAAAAGCCGCCGCCGGTCGGGCTTATTTTTTAAAACCGGGCGAAACAATCACTCTTGGCGGTACAACTTATAGCGTTTCTGCGAGCAATTGTAATCCTATATTAACGAGTGGTGGTGATACGATTTACAATGCCGTTCAGTCATATGGTTTTTCTCCGGCAACCGCCAACCTCAATTGCAATAATATCAGGCTGACTGTAACGCAAACAAATGCCTGTGCCAATGTTAAACACACGACCAGTAATTCATGGTACACGGTAGATGCCTCTGGCAATTTATTTTTATATGGCACGGGACCCAGTCAATTGACAAGTACTGCTGATAGTTTTGTCGTCATTATCAGGGATACTGTGATAATAAATGGCAAACCCGAGTCTGGTAATAAAATCTATAATGATACTATTCGAATAAGAGTAACTGGTGTGGGCAGCGCGGATAAACCTGCTCAACCGACAACCATCGCTGGACAAACGAATGTCTGTCAAGGGACAGTTGTGACTTATAGCTTGTCGTCCTCACCGCCTAAAGCGGATTCTTTAATTTGGTCTATACTAAGGGGGAGTGGTACAATCTTGTCCGGACAAGGAACTCGAACCATTACGGTTTTATGGACAGGTTCTGCTACCAGAGATACACTTAGAGTAGCCGGTAAAAATGTTTGTTTTACCGGAGATTTTAGGGATGCTTATATTAATATTAGCGCTTTTCCAAATTTAACTGCCGGAGTCGATACCACAGTGTGTGGTGTGACAACTACCTTAAACGGAACAAGTGGTGGTGGATCAGGCAATTGGTCAAATGTGGTTGGCAATCCAAGTGTTGCGCTTTTTCAAAATCAGACTTTGCCTACTTCTCCGGTCAGTGTATCTGTTGCCGGTATTTATAAATTTGCTTGGACGGAAACTCAAGCAAGTTGCACGGTGTCAGATACTGTTAAGCTTACTTTTAATACGATACCTCAAATAACGCCTTCAAGCTTGAGAGATAGTTGTAGTGCGACAAGGTCAATGGCTTACGTGAAATTTGGTGTTACAGGTGGGACATCTCCGGTCAACGTATATATTGCCGGTACAAATACTTTAGCCGGAACAATCACGAACGGGCAGTTTGAGTCAGCAGGTTTTACGCCCGGCAATTATGCTTTTGATGTTCGAGATGCCAATAATTGTTCGACGCCTACAGTGCAAGGCACTCAGGCTTGTACTTCATGCACAACAAACGCCGGTTCGATGCAAGCCGCTAATTTATCTATATGTGAAGGGGATTCGGCCAAAGCCACTTATCTGGGCGGTTCAACTTTAGAACCGGATGATTCACTTCAATTTGTTCTCCACACAAGTGACCCTAAAACAGGCATTTTGGCTCGTAATTCAAACCCAACTTTTGCTTTCAAAACAGGGATGACCTACGAAACAGTCTACTATATTTCGGCAATTGCTGGTAACAAATCGGCAAGTGGGGTTGATGTAAATGACGGCTGTTTCAGCTCTTCAGGAGCGCGTCAAGTTCAAGTTGTTTTTCATAAAAAACCGACGGCTACTATGGCTGCGGTTGATACTAATTTATGTAAAGGCAATTGCACTACCGTTAATTTTAATCTGACGGGTCGTTCTCCCTATACCATTAAAGTTAAAATTTCAAACCCCCTAACTCGGGATACGTCAATTGGCTTTGCTAATACTACTTCTTCAATCACCTATTGCCCTGCTATAAATACGGTATTCAGATTATTTTCAGTACAAGACGCCAATAACTGTATTGATTCGGTAGGGGTTGATAAAACAATCAATTTCACAGTATCCAATCCGGTTAAAGCCGGCTTGGATTCTACGTTGACTGTTTGTAGTGGAAGAGATACAACGCTGTCTTTGACATCTCTACTGAGGGGGGGGGATTTAGGTGGAACTTGGACTGAAATTTCTACCACTTCTTCAACTGGAGGTGCTTTCAATCCAACTCCCGGCTCTTTCCGAACCCGTAATCAAGCAGCGGGAGTTTATAAATTCCGTTATATTGTATCACCTCTTGTTGGGATGGCTTGCCCAACAGATACTGCCATCATCTCAGTTAATATTCAGTCAACTCCAATTGTTGACGCGGGAACTGACGAAACAATTACATGTTTCAATCCTATTATTCTCATTGGCGGCAATACACCCGAAGGTAATAATATTTTTATTCAATGGTCAAGTGCTGGTGGTCGTTTAGGAGGTAATGCGCCACAACAAGAAGTGAGCCAAGCAGATACTTATATTATCACGGCAACTATCAATGGTTGTTCGGCAAGAGATTCCGTTATTGTTTCTATTGATACCATTGCGCCAACTGCTGTAATTTTGCCTATTACTGACAGTTTGACGTGTCGCAGAGATACCATTACCTTAGATGGTTCTACTTCTTCTCCGGCGGGCATTGCTTATTTGTGGGCTTTTAACGGAGCACCTTTCGACGCCAACCCGACGACTTTAGCCAGCTTCGGCGGCACTTATGAGTTGGGTGTTATCAAGCTTTCGAATGGTTGTATAGATGTAGATAGTATTGTCGTCAAAGAAAATAGAACGCTTCCTACGGTTTTCATCGAAGTACCCAAAAAATTAAATTGTATTGATACTCTCATTGCGCTCAATGCTTTGGCGTCATCGAATGGTAGTTCTTACACATTGAAATGGGAATCTTCGGAAAGGGGACATTTCAAGGCGGATTCAACTACTTTAGAACCCAAAGTCGATAGCGCTGGCTTATATAAATTGATTATCACTGATTCTCGCAATGGTTGTGCCGATTCGACGAGTGTGAGAGTCCTTCTTGAAGTTGAAGTGCCGGTTGCGGAGGCTTTCGTATCCGATTCATTGGATTGCTACAATCCTACGGTCAATCTGAGTGCGCGCGGGTCTTCGCTGGGTGTTGGGCTGAGTTATGAATGGATTGCGAA
>JANPGW010000344.1:0-13742 GCA_031424115.1 Saprospiraceae bacterium
ATGAAAACCAAAAAATATAAGTTTCCCGCTACCGTTGAGTTGGAATATGACATTCCAGAAGGCTCAGATGCAGTGAAAGAAGTGGCAAAATGCGTTGAATTTGCTAAGAAGATATTGGTAGCTTAAATGATTAACGTTAATTTTTTCAATGTGATGACCAAATAATAAATTGGTTGATTGAAAATACACAAGTTTTTTTTTAAGCGATACTATTCGTTGAAGAGATTAATGTTTTTGTAATTTTTTTATCAATCGAGTATTTTCTTTTCAAGTGTTTGTGCCGTCAAGGCAAACGGCTTTAAACCTCTATACAAAACAATGGCTGACAAAATCGAACAAATAAGCAATGAAATAGACATGGAGAGCATAATCGTGTGAGGCGTCCCGAACACTTTGTCGTTGATAAGACCGACTAAGAGAGGACCACCACCTAAGCCAATTAAATTGATGACAAACAGATAAAAAGCGGAAAATGTGCCCCGCATATTCGCCGGAATGATTTCTTGCAACGCCGCTGTGGCTGCTCCATACGGCAATGAACTGGTGAAACAAAATAGCGCAATCAAGACATATATCCATTCAATAGGCGGTTTGCCCATGAGCCAAAGAGACAGCAACATCACTAAAGCGCACATAGCCGCTAAAGTCATGCCTTGAAAGGGCACGCGCATTTTAGCATCCACAATTTGTTTATGTGACAAATAGTCAGCGTATCGGCCGCCTGTAATCACGCCAAGCGTTGAAAAAACGGTGACTAACCCGCCAAAAATGACTCCCGCTTGGCTCGGTGTCATCCCATAAAGACGAACAAGCGAGGACGTTGTCCATGATGTAGCGCCATAAGAGGCGGTTGCCATGAGGGCGATACCCACATTCAGGCTTAAAATGGCGGTGCGATTCTCCTTAAAATATTGTCGAATTTGGGTACCATTGGCTACCACATGTCCAGCTCCTTTTCGGACAGGTTCTTGAACAGTAGCGGCAATGAGTGCTACTATTAACAATCCGGGTAAGCCAACCATAAAAAATACGGTTTGCCACGGGCGCACTAAACCAACCAGCGGCAAATCCCACATACCGCCTACACTCACCAACTTAATGATGAGCGCGACTAAAAAAATGGATAAACCGGAACCCAAATAAACGCCCATATTATAAGCCCCTAATGCGGAACCCAATCTGTTTTTGGGGAAATAATCTGTAATAATGGAATATGCTGATGGAGATAAAGCGGCTTCTCCGACGCCCACGCCCATGCGCAAGAAAAAGAGTACCCAGTAGGTATTCGCTAAACCGCACAGAGCCGTCATGAGGCTCCAAACGGTAATGCCGACCACGATAATCATTTTTCGGTTGCGCCTATCCGCTAACCAACCGATGGGTAAGCCCAAGAAAGTGTAAAAAATGGCAAAACTAAACCCAATGAGCAAACCAACCTGCGTGTCGCTGATACCAAAATCGCGCTTGATAGGCTCCACCAACAAGGCTAATACTTGGCGATCAATGAATGATGAAATATAAGCCAGCATGAGTACCGAGACCACATACCAAGGATAGCGCAAATTAGGAGTTGTTGTTTGCATGAGCTGTATGGTTGATTTTTCGTATCAATATCGCTCAATTTAAGATTATTTTTTGGTATTTCAAAAAATTACACAATTTCTACCTGACTACCCCTTTCCGAGTCAAAAGTCACTTTTAAATAGCGGTCAATTTCTTGTTGCATTTCTTCAACGTGTGAAATAACGCCGACAATGCGATTTTCTTTGCGCAATGATTTAAGCGTATTGAAAACTTCCTGCATCGAGTCTCTATCTAATGAACCGAAGCCTTCATCGAGAAAGAAAAAGTTTTGTTCTGTTTTGGATAAAGCCTGAATACTATCGGCTAAAGCCAAAGCTAAAGCCAAAGAAGCCTGAAATATCTGACCACCGGACAAAGTTTTGATGTGTCGAGTTTTGCCGAAATTAAATAAATCTTCAATTTCAAAATCATTATTATCCGTCACTTTCAGGCGCAATTGACCACGGGTAAAACGGAGAAAACGCTCATTGGCAGATTTACAAAGGTTGATAAGATATTTGGTGGACACAAAATTCACAAAACCACTGCGTGAAAACATACCCCTCAGTAGTTCCAGATTTTTACCTCTCGTTTCGAGTTTAAGATGCTCTATTTCCAATGCTTTGCGGCGATCCCGTTTTTGGACTAAAAGTTTAATTTCGGCTTCTAACAGCGTTATTTGTTTGATTTGAGCATTTACAAAATCGGTAAGCGCTTTAATAGCCGTTTGCAATGCTTGATGATTGTCCGAATCGTATGTTTTGTCTTGGAGTTGATTTCTCAAATGATTGATTTGTCCCGTTATTTCGGATTGTTGCCTTCTAAAGTCAGCCACAATAAGTCGCGATTTAATAAGGTCAAACCCTTGATTGAGGAAGGCAGTAGTCGCCGCCAAATCGGAAAAAGGTGAGGCTACTAAAAGGCTTTTGAGGCGAACAGACAGGCTTTCCAATTCCTGAGAAAGCTTATTATTAGCTTTAATTTTTTCTTCAACACCCCCCCTCAGTATCTGCCCTTTTTCGGTGAATTCTTTCAACTTTTTCTCGCAAGTCGAATAGTTTTCTGAAATGGTACGGTATTGATTTTCAAAGAGTTGCGCTTGTTCTTTCAGATTCGAACTTTCGATAGCGAGCCATGAATCTTCGGTCAAAAACACAATTCTTGACGTGAAATTATCCAAGTTTGCTGTGAGAACGCCCAATTCAGTTGCCAAATCTGTAAATCGTTTTTTACATCTGTCAATATAATCGTTTGTTTCCGACAAATCTTTTTCTAAATCATCAAGTCTAATTTGTACTTTTTTTAATTTTTCGCCAAACAAAGCAGATTCATCAAACGTCTTTTTAAAGGCGTCAAAATTATGTTTGTCAAAGTCTTTCCAAATAAAAAGAGCTTCATGTTGTCCCAAATTGCGCCTTTCCGATTCCACTTTTTTGAGCCAATCTGTTTGTTGTTCTTTTTGATTATTATAATTTTGAAAAAGTGTAATCAATTGACTTTCAATATTTTCAATATTTGAAATATCGTTGCGATAGCGTTCTAATCTACTTTCAGCATCGGTTATTTGTTTTTGCACATTTTGGGCATTCCATATGGCGGGGTGGTGTTCGGCACCACAGAGTGGGCAAGGCGTGCCTTCGCTGAGGGCATTCGAGAGTGCTTCAAGTTGCTCAGTAGCGCGCAGTTGAATAAGCTGATTTTCAATATGTTGTTTTTGTATGTCAAAATCTTTTTTCAGGGCTTTAGTACTCAAAATGATTTCGGGAATAGAAACAGCAAAGGGCAATTGAACCTCATATTTAGCGAATAAAAATTGTGAAAAATATTTACGTTTTTCATCCAAATTTTTTAAAGTATTGAGAATATTATCAATTTTTTTTTCAAATTCGCTAATATCTCTTTTCAAGACATGTACCGTTGAAAACCAATTATTCACCGCATTTAATTTTTGAAAATCGGGTTGATTCTTCAACAAATTGTCCCGCTCTTCAATGTAGGGTGCTTTTTCGTTGAGAATATTTTGCCTTTTTTCTTCTTTTTCATTTAAAATGGATTGACCCTTTTCGGTATTGATTTTGTTGAGTTCAATTTTAGCGTTTATATCCTGAATTTGAATCAACCAGCCAATTTCGTCCCGTTTTTTCAGCAGCGATTCACGGTCGTTATAGAAAGGTGTCAGTTCCGCCAAACGCTCTTGAATTTTTAGTGTTTCCACTTCATTTTCCGCTAAATGCTTTTGAGTTTGGGCTAAATCTGTATTATTTTTTTCAATATTTTTTGACAGTAAAATCTGTTGTTCAAGGGGCGTTTTTAGGTATTCTAAAAAATATTCGTAGTCCGCAATCTGTTTTTGGAGAGTCAATACCCCCCCCTCAGTATGAGCCAATTTTTCCGCTTGCTTATTAAGTTTTTCTAATTCATCAAACTTGGATTTGAGTTCCTGAAAGGCTTTTTCTTCGGCTTGTTCTGCTTTTAATTTTTCTTGGTTATTGTCTTTGTCTTTTTGAATATCAATAAAATGTGCTTTTTTTTCTTCAATCACTTCGGCTGTAATGTCGCCAATTTCACGCAATTGATTTTCGACCGTCAGGATTTGAACTTTGTTTTGATTTTCTAAAGTTTTGGCATTTTCCTCCAGTTCAAATTTTTCAAGATTGATAAAAATATCCTTAATCATGCGCGTCCTTTCGGTCGGCGAGAGCTCAAGGAATTTTTGAAATTCATTTTGCGGAATAATAATCGTCTTTTTAAAATGCTGTGCTTCTATGCCTAAAACCTTAGCTGCGTTGAAATCCACAAAGGGCTGCCAATTCTCATTTTTCCACAAAAAATAGCGAAAAGTAGGGGTATCCACTTGATCAAAATTCTTTTTTTTGCGATTTGTTTCCACCAATGCCCGATAAATAACGCCGCCGACATCAAAAGTGAAGTCAATTTTCATTTGATTCGACCGCAAATTCATCATGTTGTAACTCCTGCCGGAACTACCCATGCGCGCCACTTCGCCATACAAGGCAAACATAATGGCTTCCAAAATAGTGGATTTTCCACTGCCGACTTTGCCAAAAATGCCAAAAATATTGGCTTGGGCGAGTTTACTAAAATCAATAACGGCTTCGTCCTGATAAGAAAAAATGCCTTGTATTTTGAGCGTTAAGGGTATCATATTGTTAAAAGTAAAGTTGGTGATTTACACATCATTTTCGCTAACAGCTCTGATTTCGTTAAAAATCTGAATCAATTCTTCGTTGGGTTCTTGCCCCTTATTTTTGGTTTTAAAATATTCGACAAACAAGCTGCGAATATCATCAACTTCGGGATTAATGTCGATTTCCCTGCCATTTTCAGCCTCTTGGTTGCGCGAATGGAAATTAATCGGTGGCACAATTCCCGCGTGTGCTTCATACAATTGTTTGGTCAAAATAGGAGAGAGTGTTTCGTCCGAAATAAAAGTCAATTGAATCAAGGCATCCGGATGTTGCGCAAACCAATCAAGTGCCTCGTCTATATCATCAAAAGTTTTTTGGTACAACTTTTTAGGTGTTTCCAGCTTAATGCGTTGATAATCAACTTTTTGTGCAGGTTCAGCTTGGATAAGCATCACATATTTGTCCTGATTTTTTTCGTTGAAACTATATCCCAAAGGGCTACCACAATAAATTACGGGACAAGGCATTTTAGAAATTTCTTGTTGCCGATGCAAATGACCGAGGGCGATGTATTGCAATTGTTTCGGAAAATTTTCCGTGTAAATAGCCGATGCCCCGCCAATATTGATGGGTCTTTCTTCTTCGGGCTCTTCGGGTACTTCACCGCCTTTTATCATCACAAATAAATGCGCAATGGCGATATTGACACCCTCTTGCCAACTTTTATGCTTTCCCTCTGTGGCGTTTTGATTGCTTAAATTGAACAAATTGTACCATTTTTCGGACAGTAATTGACGCAGCGTTTCGTCAGTGTTGTCCACCCCCAAATACTCCGCCAAGCGATATTCATTGGCATAAGGGGCAAGCAAAATCCGTAATGGGTAATCGTAGCCATTTAACTTCAATTCAATAAATCCTTCGGTACTGCCGGTTACGGCAAAACCGTTGGGTAACTCAAAAGGCTCAATGATGGATTTGGGATAGCCGGCAAAAATAATCCCACACTCACGCGCCAATGGGTTGGGTGCTTCAATGCGCTCAGGGGAATCGTGGTTGCCGGCAATGGCTATAATCGGGCGTAAACCATTGTTAGACAATCGTTTACAGGTTTTATAAAAAAGAGAAGTACTTTCATTAGGCGGATTGAAGGTATCAAAAAGATCTCCGGCAATGATAACAGCATCCACTTTTTCATTTTCAGCGATTTCACAAATTTCGTTCAAGACTATTATTTGTTCTTCGTGGCGGCTGTAAGTGTTAAGTCGTTTTCCGAGATGCCAATCGGCAGTATGGAGTATTTTCATGATTATGTTGAATAATATTAAGGGATTTTATTGGTTTTGAAAATCGAATTCCAAAGTTATTCAAAAGCTATTTGGGTTATATCATATTCTTCCTTTTTTAGCAAAATTTTATTTCTCATATAAAAATTTTTGACTCAAATCAGTATTTTGAAAAAAAACAATTCCTTTAAATACAAACAAATATAGATTTCTATATATTTGCCTTATAATCAAATTAATATCCAAATTTCTATGAATAAAAAGCTCACCACGCTCATTCAGAAACAAGAGCAAGCGAAACTTGGCGGCGGTAAAACGCGCATTGACTCCCAACACAAAAAAGGCAAATTGACTGCCCGCGAACGCATTCACTTTCTACTCGACCCCAATAGTTTTGAAGAAATCGGTCAATTGGTGACGCATCGCAGCGTTGACTTTGGGCTCGAAAATGAAGTGTATTACGGCGACGGCGTGGTGACGGGCTACGGTACGGTTAACGGGCATTTGGTCTATGTTTTTTCACAAGATTTTACTGTTTTCGGTGGTTCTCTTTCTGAAACGCACGCCGAAAAGATATGCAAAATCATGGATTTAGCCATGAAAAACGGCGCGCCTTGTATCGGTTTGAACGATTCCGGTGGTGCACGGATTCAAGAAGGGGTTAATTCATTGGGCGGTTATGCCGATATTTTTTACCGCAATGTATTGTCTTCGGGCGTTATTCCTCAAATATCCGCTATCATGGGTCCCTGCGCGGGCGGTGCGGTGTATTCGCCTGCCATGACAGATTTTATAATCATGGTTGAAAATACTTCTTATATGTTTGTGACGGGACCCAACGTGGTCAAAACCGTGACCAACGAAACTGTGACGAGCGAAGAGTTAGGCGGTGCCTCCACGCACGCCACCAAATCGGGTGTGACCCACTTGACAGCTACCAATGACTTGGATTGCATCGTCAAAATTAAAAATTTGCTCAGTTATATGCCGCAAAACTGTGAGGAAAAGACCCCTCAGTATCCCTACGTTTTGGGTGATGAATACCGCGACGTTTTGACGTCTATCATTCCGGACAATCCGAATCAGCCTTATGATATGCGCGACGTTATTCACGGCATTACTGATAATGAATCTTTTTTTGAAGTACATGAGTCGTATGCAGAGAATATTGTGGTCGGTTTTGCGCGCCTTGCGGGTCGTGCCATTGGCATTGTCGCCAACCAACCGGCGGCATTAGCGGGTGTTTTGGACGTTGAAAGTTCAAAAAAAGGCGCTCGTTTTGTCCGTTTTTGCGATTCGTTTAATATACCCTTGTTGGTTTTGGTGGACGTACCCGGATTTTTGCCCGGCACCGATCAAGAGTGGCACGGCATCATTACCAATGGTGCAAAATTGTTGTATGCATTCAGTGAAGCGACTGTTCCGCGCGTCACAGTCATTACCCGCAAGGCATACGGCGGCGCGTATGATGTGATGAATTCTAAGCATATCGGCGCGGATATGAATTTTGCGTGGCCCAATGCCGAGATTGCCGTGATGGGTGCGAAAGGTGCATCTGAAATTATTTTCAAAAAAGAGATTTCGGAAGCCGATGACCCAACTGCCAAACTGCTTGAAAAGGAAAAGGAATACGCTGAAAAATTTGCGAATCCCTATCGAGCAGCCAGCCGAGGATTCATAGATGAAGTCATTTTACCGAGGGATACAAGGCGCAAACTCATCAAAAGTTTCACTATGTTAGAAAACAAAGTAGCCCATCTGCCCAAGAAAAAGCACGGTAACATCCCGTTATAGAGATTTTTATATAATATTATTTAACACGAATTACGCCAATTTATACACGAATTTCACCTAATTGGGTGAAATTCGTGCATAAATTGGCGTAATTCGTGTTAAATCAAATACCCGCCGTCCGCCATAAACACCGACCCCGTACAATACCCTGCCGCATCCGACGCTAAAAACAACGCCAAACCCGCAATTTCTTCCGGTTGACCTACCCTGTTGAGGGGGAGTTGCGAAAGCATATGTTTCATAATATGGTCATTGCTCCAAAGCGCTTCGCTGAATTTTGTCTGAATCAGACCCGGACAAATAGCGTTGGCGCGAATATTATATTTGCCCCATTCGGCAGCCATTACTTTGGTCAATGAAATCAAAGCCGCTTTGCTAACGCTATAAATGCCCAACATTTGCTCCGGACTGACGCCGCCGATACTGGAAATATTAATGATAGAACCGCCGCCATTGGCTTGCATCACCGGAAGGCACATTTTAGCTAACTCGAAAGGCGCTTTCACATTGACATCCATGATTTTATTAAAAGCCCGCTCTTCGGTGTTTTCTACCGGACCAAAAACAGGGTTGGTAGCGGCATTGTTGACGAGAATATCAATGCGCCCGTACGCCGCCATGGTCTCGTCAAACATTTTTTTACAATCTTCAGTATTTCCCACTTGCCCTGCGACACCGATGGCTTCACCGCCTTCAGCACGGATTGCTTGCGCTACCTCATCCACGGCATCTTGTTTGCGGCTATTGACCACCACTTTTGCCCCATAAGCGGCATAATAACGGGCGATAGATTCGCCAATCCCTTTACTTGCTCCGGTTATCAAAGCCACTTTACCATTTAAATCAAAAACATCTTTTTTCATCAATCAACTCTTGTTTTGCTATTTGAAATATTAAATTTTTCCATAAAGCTATTTATTAAGTTGTGAAATCAAAAAGGAACAAAGATTTTTTCTTTGAAAAAAATGAAACTGATTTCAGGAAGGGGCATCGCCCCGGCAGTTCGGTAGGAATAGCCGAAAATTGCCATTTTTTATCGCGGCATAGCCGCACAGGAGATAAATCTTTTGCGGCTATGCCGCGATAAAATCTTAATATTGAGATTTACTACCGAACTGCCGAGGCGATGCCCCTTTCTAAAATCAATTATAGACTTTATAAGTAAGGATTAATTACCAATTCTGACAAGAATTCAACAATCGGATCAGCAAGAAGCTCAATCAATTCTCATCATTGTCACTGCTCACGGTTCTTTTCACTTTGGATTTTTGAGAACCTTTGTTATTGACATCTATCTTAACGTCTTTCATCATTTTATTTATGTCTTCCATGGTGAATTTGCCTTCCAAGCTCAACAAAACAAAATCTCCATTGGCTTCATTTTCATTCACCATCAAGACAATATTGCGGATAAAGTCCTTTTTTTCACGCACCATAAATCGAATATCATTGCCGTCGCTCCGTACCACCATCAAATCCTCAAAGCCTTCTTTCTGGACGTCGGTCACGAAATTTTGAATATCCGAACCGGGAATACTTTTTTTATTTTCGATATTGACAATCCGCAAATGGCTGATTTTTTTACCCAATAGTTTGATATCCACGCCATCCAAATCATCTTCGTCCACAAAATTAGCGCCGAAACGAATCAGCCAGCCCGGAACAGACAAGTCCACTTTTTCGCACTCTCGATTGGCTTTTTTTACTTTCCGAATCAATCTGTCAATGCTTTCAGTTTGAGAAAAGGCGGATAATTGAGCCAACATGAATGTTAAACAAATTAAAATACATTTTTTCATGACAATTAAGTTTAAAGGTGAAAAATGTTTTAACCCCCCAACCCCCAAAGGGGGACTCTCACTAAAAAAGATGATAAAACGCTTATTTATGGAACATGTTTAGCATATATTGTCGGCGTTTTCCGTGAGAGTTGGTGGACTAAATAGTTGTTTATGATTCAATTCTTTTTGTCTTTCAACTGTTTGAGGTGTTCCATACCATCGACATCCATTTTATTAGCTAATTTAGATATTTTATCCAAGTCAATATTGCCGATAAAACTAATCATAACAAACTCTTGAGCACCACCTACCAACATCAACAACTCGCTGATAATACCGCCGTTTTCTTTAGTCCAGAACCGAATATTTTCATCCTTGTCCCGCACAGTCATGAGCAATTCATATTCTTTGGTATTGAATTTTGAAATCGCTTCTTTGTAATATTGAAGGGTATTTTTTTCAGTGGTCAAAATGCGTAACCCTTTCAAATCTTGCAAAACCTCTTTTATGTCTCTGGCATCTTTATCTTTCAAATCCAATTTTGAAATCATCTGAAACATTTTAGGCGTGATATAAACCACCGTAAAATTTTCATCCTCGACATATTGATCGAAATATTTTGAGATAGCGTCTTCCTGTGCGCTGATACTGAGGGGTACCAAAAAGGTGCAGAAAAAAGCTAAAAAGACCATTTTTTTAATTATATTTTTCATTTTTCAATTTACATTTTTTGTTAAATAATCAAAAATTCACGTTAAAATCAAATACACGGCGCGCCAATTCTAAAAAACGTTTGAGTGTTTGTATATTACTTGAGGACAAATTTTAATTAGAAATCTGGATAATGTTGTTAACTTCATCCGTGACATGTTTCACTTTTTTCATGCTTTGGGTGGTTTCGTCGGTGCCTTTTTTCATCTTTTTTGACACTAATTTTAAAGCTGCCTGCACCTCATCGTAAGCTTTTTGGGCATCATCAGTTTCGTCATAAACCTTTATCCGACTATTTTCGGCAAGTCTTTTGGTCTTAAACCCTTCAAAACGGTTCGCGATAAAATAGCTTGAAACGCCAATTATCAAAACCGCCGCTGCTGCCCGCCACCATAAACCCTTAGAACGACCACCACCTCTCAATATATTCAAATGCCGAGTAGGTTTTGGGGTTGCAAGTATTTTTTCAGTAGCTTTTTCACTCAACACCACCGTTTTTTCTCCTTTGAAAAACTGAAAAAGAGGTTGATATTGCTTCAATTCGGCAACCACATCCACACCATTAAAATAGTCTGATAAAAGTGCTTCTTCTTGAAGGCTTGTTTCCCCTTCAAAGTATTTTTCTACTAATATTTTAATTTCTGCTAAAGTCATTTTATATCATTTGAAATGATTTTTAAATTCCGTACTGTTCTGCTTCCAGTATTTTTTCTCTAATAAAACTTCTGGCTCGATGCAAATACACTTTCACTTGAGGCAAAGGCATACTTAATTGTTCCGTAATTTCATCATAACTCATACCTTCAATATCGCGCAAGTGCATCACCATTTTCTGTTTTTCTGGTAAAGTGCCCATTAAATCTTTGATTCTACCGATTAAATCCGCTTTTTCAGAGGTTTGATAAGGCGTTGTATTGGAATCCGTTAAATACACTGCTTCACCAATTTCGGTCGTGTTTCTATGCTTTGACCGCAATTTGTCCAGCGATAAATTTTTAGCCAACGTCATACACCACGCTTCGGGATTTTGGATGTCGCTCATTTGGTCTCTTTTTTCCCAAATTTTGAAAAAAACCTCTTGCACAACATCTTCGGCTTCCATCACATTTCCGGTAATGCGCAAAGAAAAGCGGTAGAGCTTGTTCTTAATGTTGTATGTCAGTTTGTCAAAATCCATCACAAATTTTACCGGAGAATGAAATTTTTTTAAAGGAAAAACTGTTATTGTAATGAGCTGTAAATACAGACTTATACAAACGACGCCTTAAATTTTGAAAAGTTACAAGCATCAGTATGAAAAGACAACTTTTTTTTTCAGTTGAAAAAAGGTATTAAATTTCTATCTTTGCAGGCTTTATAAAAAAAATAGTATAACATGTTGTCATTGTTGAAATCGTACTCTAAATTATTTATAATATGGGTTGGCTACTTTTTGCTGGCTCGATTAGCCTTTTTATTATATCATTTCGATAGCACGCAAAACATTGGTTTTCAGAACTTTATCATGAGTTTTATCTATGGTTTGAGACTGGATTTTTCTACCGCGGGCTATTTTTCAATCATCCCTTTTGCTTTATTAGCAATCGGTCAGATTTTTATTAAAGGTAAGAAAGTATTCATCAGATTAGCTGAATTTGTTACTTATATCCTTGCGGCAACGTCCAGTGTTTTAGTAGCATTGGATATGGAATTGTACCGAAATTGGCGTTTCAGATTAGATGATACTTTTATTAAATACATGAAAGATGGCTCAAAAGAAGTAATGGCTTCATCAAGTTCTTCACCGTTTTTCTTATTGGTCAGTATAATTATTTTATTTTCAGTAGTTACAATATACATCTTTAAAAAATATTTATTTAATGAATTGCAAAATCCAAAGGAAGATACATTAGGAATTGCACAATCTACATTATATAAACGCAGCATCAAAATGGGCATGGGCATGCTGCTGACGTTGGCTTTGATTGTACCGATTCGCGGAGGGGTACAGCTAGCACCGGTGAACCAAAGTGCGGTTTATTTTTCAAATATTACTTTTGCCAATCATGCAGCTGTGAATGCTCTTTGGAATTTTATGGTGTCGTGCTATGAAAGGACGGACAACCGCAAAAATCCATATCATTACATGTCCGACGCCGACGCTGAAAATACGGTGAATGAGCTTTTTAAAAGCTCTAAAATGACGGACTATTTGATTAAGAAGAACATCAAAAACCCTAACGTCATCGTCATTACTTGGGAAAGTTTAACCGCCAAAGCTCTTCAGCATCTGGATGCTAAAGAGAGTTGCGTACCGACTGTTGATTCTTTGTGTAAAGAAGGGGTGTTATTTTCAAATATCTACTCTTCCGGTGATAGAACGTTTATGGGTATGTCAGCCGTATTAGCGGGTCAACCGGCCATTCCGGGTGAAAATATCCTTGAAGTTCCAAGAAAATCAGCTCAATTGCCTTGTATGAGTCGAAGTTTACGCAAAAAAGGCTATGAAACAGGTTTTTATTACGGTGGCGAATCGGAATTTGCCAATATGAAATCCTATTTGATGAATGGTCAGTTTAACCATTTTGTGGATAAACATGAATTTAAGGAAGAGGATTTGAGTAGTAAATGGGGTGCGTTTGACCATGTCGTTTTTCGCCGAGCTACATCGGATTTGAAGACCTATAAACAACCTTTTTTTATTAATATCTTAACGCTGAGTAGCCACGAACCGTTTGAAGTGCCGGAAGGGTGGAATATGCCCAACTTTCAACCGACTACCGATAATACAGCACTTTTCAAAAACTCCTTATACTATACGGATAAAGGTTTTGGGGAGTTTATCAATGAAGCAAAGAAACAAACATGGTGGGACAATACGCTTGTTGTGGTTATTGCCGACCATGGTACACCGCGTTTGCCGCCACATGACGATGATTTTTTGAACTATCATATTCCTATGTTGTGGCTGGGTGGAGCGTTGGCTGTGAGGGATACGGTTATTGACCACATTGGCGGGCAAACTGATTTGGCAGCCACCGTTTTATCGCAGTTGGATGTGCCGCACGATGATTTCCGTTGGTCAAAAAATATTCTTCGAAAGGATTATCAGCCTTTCGCTTATTTCACTTTCAGAGATGGTTTTGGGTTTATGCAAAAAGATGTTAAATATTCATGGGATACTGAGGGGTTGGTTTTTCGGCAACAAATCGGTACGCCGGATTCATCAGACCTCAAAAAAGGAAAAGCCTATTTGCAATCTATTTTCAATGATTTTTTGCAGAAATAGTTTTTTGAAATGATGAGTTATGAATGATGAATGCAGCAATTCCGCATAAGGGAAAAAAAGATAAAAACCATACCTTTGTCAGATGAGACAAAGCCAATATACCGCCCATCGCCAACAAATAAACATGGACAGCGAACTTGCTGAACTCAGAGAGTTGTTTGCGACAATTGAAGATAAACGAGCGAAAAATGCC
>JANPGW010000345.1:0-2552 GCA_031424115.1 Saprospiraceae bacterium
GCGGGTTTTGTATTTCATGGGCGATGCCAGCGGTGAGTTCACCTAACGAGGCGAGTTTTTCTTTTTGAATAAGTTGGGTTTGGGTGGATTTGAGTTCTGTCAATGATTTCTCTAATTCTTTACTTTTGAAGTCAATCTCCGCTTTTTGTTGCACCAATAATGTATTGGCTTTTTGTTTTTGGAAATATCCATATACAATAAAGCCCAATAAAGCCGTGAGTAAACTGAATCCAATTATAAAATAATTGCGTTCTTGGTTTTTACGTTGAACTTCGGCTTGAGAGAGTGCTAAAGCAGAAGCACTTAAAGCATCTTTATTTTCTTGTTCAATTTTGGCTATGGCTTCTTTACGTTTTTGTTCCGCTTCTATTTGCGTTGTTTTTTGGGCATATTCAGCTTCTATTTGTTGTTGTTTTAACTGTTGCTCATATTTTAATTGTTGTTTCTCTTTTTCGCTTTTGGCAACTGCTTGTTTTTTCTCATATTCATAGTTGAGTGCTTTTAACGCTATTTCTTTTTGTAGGGCTAATTCTTTTTTT
Organism: Saprospiraceae bacterium; assembly: GCA_031424115.1. Classification (GTDB taxonomy): domain Bacteria; phylum Bacteroidota; class Bacteroidia; order Chitinophagales; family Saprospiraceae; genus JAAFJT01. Next base: position 540 of record JANPGW010000345.1, read on the forward strand.
TCTTGTTCGGCCTTATCCACAGCTTCTTTTTTATCAAAATCATACTGCATTTGATACATTGTTGTCTTTTTTGTATTCTCTTCATTGAAAAGTTCATCGCGGTAGGAAATATATTTTAAATAGTGTGCATAAGTGCCTTCCCAGTTGCCACTAATGCTATCTATTTTCGAGATATATAAATAGGCATCCCGTCTTCGTTCTTTTGCAAATTCAAAATTTCCCGAAACATTTAAACTTAATTTGAGTAAAGAATCAGCTTTAGCAAAGTTTTTGAGTTTATAGTGCGCAACACCTATATGCATATCAATGCTTTTAGATATGTTTAGAAGTCGAGCATCATGGTAATACTTTTGAGCATTCGTATAAGCATTTAAAGCTTCTTTAAATTTATTGGCGGCGGTAGTGTTGTCTTTTTTTGTTTCAAAGTCATCTCCCATTTTTATAAACAAATGCCCTAAAAATAAGTACCCCATAGCTAAAACTTTTGAACCTTGATTCTTTGAAATTTCGATTGCTTTTGACATATAATCAAAAGCTAAATTATAGTCAGACATATCCAAATAAATATCTCCAATATTGATATATAAAAGAGCTTTAAAGTCATCGTCTTTCAATTCTTCAACAAATTTTAGAGATGCCTGATAATAGATGAGTGCTTCTTTATGATTTTTCAACTCATCTAAACAAGCCCCAACACTATTATTACTGTTAGCAAGCATTTCTTTGTTATTTGTTGATTCTGCTATTTTGAGTAATTTATAGGCATAATTCAACGCCTCTGTCCAATTGCTTTCGTTATTATATAAGTTGTCCAAAGAACTTAAAAATTCAATAATATCATTATTAAGCCCCTTTTTTTCACTAAATTCAAGTCCTTTTTTATAATAATCCGCGACATTTTGACTGTTATAAGGAATATCATTTCTGTAAATATTTGCCATTGAGTAATAATATTGTATTTCTCCAGAATTGTATCCAATAGCTTGTGAGAGTTTCAACGCTTCTTCATTAAACTGTATGGCTTTTTCTCTATTATTTTTTTCCAAATACAAACCAGCTAATCTGAAAAATACTTGTACTTTGGTAGTATCTTCCTTTCGTTTAAGTAATTCATTTTGAAAGTGTTCTATGGCATCGGTACCATTTATTCTTAAAAACTTATTATTATTCTGTTCAACAACTGCAGCCTTATACAAAGGCATTATATCTTTTCCTCCACCTGTGCCTTGATTTAATCTTATCTGACCATCTTCAAAATCGTTTTTATATTTGGTCTCCCAAATACCTTCCTTATTTTTTATAACCAGCTCAAAATTATCGAAGAAAAAGATACCACTATAAAAAGTCATTAGCCCAAAGGATATCTGCCTACTATTTGAGTCTATGATCCCTTCTATTGTATAAGTTTGCCACTGGGCATTGCGGATAGGCATATCAGCCATATTATTAAAAAACCCTATTCCCGCTTCATTTAAATTTACCCTAACCCAGAGTTGGACACGCGCATTGGTATCGTTAAGTTCGGTACTTACTGAAGCAGAGAACTTGAATTGGCAACCCTCATAGCCCTTCGTTGAAACAGAATTAGCAAAAGGAGTCCATTGATTTTGAGAAATTGTGAGGTAGGGTATAAAGACTCCTACAATGATTAAAATTCTTAGGCTTGCTTTCATTGTATTGATTAATTTGGTGAATACTATCGGTAATATTCAAAGTTAAATACATTTAGAGATAATTTGAAATATTTATCATAATGGTGAGTTAATCAAAAACAAGGAACCTACCCCCTCAGTACTCTCCATTTCCAAACTTCCCCCATGTCCTTTCACCACAATATCATAACTCAAAGACAAGCCCAAACCAGTCCCTTCGCCAGTCGGTTTAGTGGTAAAAAACGGTTGAAATATCTTTTGTTTGATACTGTCGGGGATGCCGTTGCCGTTGTCTTTAACACGGATTTCAATAGCTTTTTCCAATTGTTGTGTAGTCACGGATACTGAGGGGGTATAATTT
>JANPGW010000346.1:0-7210 GCA_031424115.1 Saprospiraceae bacterium
ATAACGTTTTATTCATTTGCTGGGCAAATGATTCAAAACTACGTTCATATTCATAGCCGTCGGTTTGCCCTTCTTGGCTCTTTTGCCATTCAGAAAACTGTTCGTACAAATTAGAAAATTCTTCTTTTGTTACCATAATTCTTCTTTTTTAACGAAGTTAATAACTTTTTTGCATCTTACAAACTTGTCCTACACCCCATTATAATCACCCTATTGTTATTTATAAAACAAAAGAATACTTCGGTTCGTCTAATCGTTATCGGGGCAATACCATATCAATTAGTTTATTCTGTTAGTCATATCTACACATATTTTTTGAATAAAGGATTCCCTCAAAACTTCCGATTGATGGAGATTAGTTCTTTAGTTTGGTTGGTCATATTTTTAACTATTACACTTCTAATGCGTTATGATGAACTTAGAAAACAAAACGCCTTTAAACAATTAGAAAACGAACGATTAGCCAAAGAAAAAGAATTAGAACGCAACGAGTTGATCGAAATACAAAAATTACATCTTGAAAAGGAAGTTGCTGAGAGAACTGCTGATTTAAAGCAATCTCTGGAAGAACTTCAAGCCACCCAAAATCAACTCATTCAAAAAGAAAAACTCGCTTCTCTTGGCGAACTCACCGCTGGCATCGCCCATGAAATACAAAACCCTTTGAATTTTGTCAATAATTTCTCTGAACTCAGCGTGGATTTGGTAAAAGATTTAAAAGAAGAAATTGAAAAACCCACGCAAGACAAGGGATATATCAGCGAATTATTCGATGATTTAAGTCAAAACCAAGAGAAAATCAACCACCACGGCAAGCGTGCAAGTAGCATTGTAAAAGGAATGCTCGAACACTCTCGTGCCAGTACGGGCGTAAAAGAATTGACGGATATTAATAAATTGGCGGATGAATATTTACGGCTGTCGTATCACGGTTTAAGAGCAAAAGACAAGGAATTTAACGCGGATTTTTCTACGGACTTTGATGAGAACTTACCTAAAATCAGTGTCATTCCACAGGATATTGGAAGGGTTTTATTAAACTTGATTAATAATGCTTTTTATGCGGTTTCTGAAAAAAGCAAGCAAAATACTGAGGGGGTATCTTATAGTCCTACAGTTACAGTTTCTACACAACATGTTGACAATCAAATAGTTATAAAAGTAGAGGATAATGGAATAGGTATGCCTGAAAGCGTTCGAGCCAAAGTTTTTCAACCTTTCTTCACTACCAAACCAACTGGGCAAGGCACTGGTTTAGGGCTTTCCTTAGCATATGATATTGTGACGAAAGGGCATGGAGGGAGTTTGGAAGTAGAAAGTACTGAGGGGGTAGGGACGGAGTTTATTATTAATTTACCTTCAGGAATGCAGCTTCAAATTGGAAATGAAAACATTTAATCTGGACAAATGCGGAATTTAATTCTATATTTGTCTAAAAATATATTTTGATATGATAAAAAGATTGGCAACAGAAAAACTGATAAGTTTATCTAAAACATTTCGCAGTGTAGCCGTGGTGGGACCAAGGCAGAGTGGTAAAACAACGCTTTGTAAGACAGTTTTTCCAGAAAAAACTTACATTTCTTTAGAAAATCCTGATATTTTAGAGTATGCTACCAGCGACCCACGAGGTTTTTTATCACAATACAATACAGAGAATGGAGCTATTCTTGACGAAATTCAGAAAGCACCGCATTTGTTTTCTTATCTGCAACAGATTTTAGATGAAACAAAAAAGAAAGGGTTATTTATACTGTCAGGTTCAAATAATTTTTTGTTGCAAGAGAATATAAGTCAAAGCCTTTCGGGACGGATTGCTTATATGCACCTCTTACCTTTATCTTTAGAAGAACTCAAAACCAGCCAATATTTCAAAAAAAATTATGCCTGGCATATCTTATCTGGCGGCTATCCCGAAGTGATTGCTGAAGAAATAGACCCAATCGATTGGTTTCCAAACTACATCAGCACTTATATTGAAAGAGATGTTAGACAGCTCAAAAATATCAATAATCTTTTCCTTTTTACCAAACTATTGCGGATGTGTGCAGGTCGAACAGGACAAATACTCAACATGGCATCATTGGCAAATGATTGTGGTATCGACCAGAAAACGGTGGCGGCTTGGCTCGGTGTTTTGCAAAGTAGCTATATTATTTATCTACTAAAACCGTATTACAATAATTTTAATAAACGGATAACAAAAGCACCTAAACTTTATTTTTATGATACAGGTGTGGTCTGTTCGTTGTTAGGCATTAAAAGTGCTGAGCAAATTGCCATGCATACTGCCAAAGGTGCATTATTTGAAAATCTAATTGTCACTGAGTTGCTCAAAAATAGATTTAATGCCGGCGAAAGCGACAATCTTTTTTATTGGAGAGATAAAACAGGCAATGAAGTGGATATTATCACTGAAAACGCCGGACAATTGACCGCCATTGAACTGAAAGCAGGAGAAACCATCAATCCCGATTTTTTTAAAGGACTCACTTATTTTTCAGCAATAAGCGGTCAAAACGTAGAACAATTATTGGTTTATGGTGGCAATCAAACCCAAATTAGAAGCAACGGTATATCCGTAAAGCTTTGGAATAATTTTATTGAAAAGCATCTTTAAAAATAATAAAAATCCGTAACCATGAGACTTTTAACCCTGATTTTAATGATTTTCTCTTTCCCTTCATTCGCTCAAAGTAGTGATATTTTCCACATTGACAGCCTTTCTACTGAGGGGGTGCTGTTGGATAAAGAGTGGATGTTTTACAGCGACGATAATGGAGATTATAAAAGGGCTGATTTCAATACAAAAGATGGGGTGCTAGTAAACCCCACATTGCTGCTTGATCAGTTGCCTGTTGTTAAGCGTTCCGGTATCGGTTGGTTCCGTTTAAAGTTGCAGGTAGATTCTTCACTGAGAAATAAAACGGTCGGTATTACGCTATCAATGCTTGGCGCAGCAGAGATGTATCTTAATGGTGAACGGGTGTACCAATTCGGAAATGTGAGCACAAATTACAGCGAGGAAAAAACACAGGCAACATTTATGAGTGCCCTCAATCTTAAGCTTGGCAATAGTGAAAAGCAGGTTCTGGTGGTTCGTTATTCGTATCATCCTAATAACATGTACCTGAAAGTCGGCGCTATTCCTAATTGCCTCCGGGTTATTATGTATCCGCTCAATGAGAACACCAATTACTATGCATTATCAGTAAAAAGAACTTCCCTGTTTATTAGCATAATCCTGACCATTGAGTTTACCTCTGCATTTCTTACCTTATTTTTTTTCTTTTCTTTTCCGTCAAGAAAAGAATACTTGTACTACGGTCTTTATTTCGCCTTCCAGTTCCTGGGGATGTTTGTTTTAACTTATTTTACGAGTGTCGGGAAGTTACTCCCACCTTCGGCAAATGAATTTATGTTAATGGAATTTTTGGGCACATCGTTGGCTATGGTAGCTTCCTTATTTTATTTAAATGGTTTGTATGCGCTGCTTCAATTAAGGAAGACAAGATTCTATTGGTTTTTGTTATGGTATGCTATAATTAGTATAGTTGCCGTTCCATTTTTACCTGCCTGGGGAGGTATATTTCCTTTTTTATTTTTCCTGTTAACGTGTGTTGAGATATTACCGGTTTACTATAAAGCGGCACGGAAAGGCTTCCGCAGGGCATGGATACTATTTTGGTCAATATTAATTTGCTTATTGGTTATGGTTGTAATGACAAAAGCAGTTATCGAAAACGATGCTGAGACAATCACTATGTCATTAACAATTATCGTGCTTACGCCTGCATTGGGTCTGGTAATTTTTCTTGCCCTGGATTTTGCAAGTATCTCTTTATCGCTTCAGAATAGAATAGTTGAAGTGGAGGAACTGTCTAAGAAAACTCTTGCTCAGGAAAAGGAAAAACAGGAAATCCTTGCTGCTCAAAAAGGTACGCTAGAAACAGAAGTTAAGGAACGTACTGCTGAATTGAGCAGGTCGTTGGCTGATCTCAAATCCACCCAAACCCAACTCATCCAATCCGAAAAACTCGCCTCTCTTGGTGAACTCACCGCAGGCATCGCCCATGAAATACAAAACCCATTGAACTTTGTCAATAATTTCTCCGAATTGAGTGTGGATTTGGTGAAAGATTTAAAAGATGAAATCGAAAAACCCATACAAGACAAAGAATATATCGGCGAATTATTCGATGATTTAAGTCAAAATCAAGAGAAAATAAACCATCACGGTAAACGAGCAAGCAGCATTGTAAAAGGCATGCTCGAACATTCGCGAGCGAGTACAGGCGTAAAGGAATTGACCGATATTAATAAACTGGCGGATGAATATTTACGCCTTTCCTATCATGGTTTGAGAGCAAAAGACAAAGATTTTAATGCTGATTTTAAAACAGATTTTGATGAAAACTTACCTAAAATTCAAGTCATTCCGCAAGACATTGGGCGGGTTTTATTGAATTTGATTAATAATGCATTTTATGCGGTGAATCAACGAAAGCTACTTTCAAACGATGAAAGTTATACCCCCTCAGTATCTGTTACTACCCACTACTCGGCTCCCCCTTTGGGGGCGGGGGGGGCTTCAATAATCATAAAAGTTAAAGACAATGGAATGGGGATGCCTGAAAGCGTAAGAACTAAAGTCTTTCAACCATTTTTTACGACAAAACCAACAGGACAAGGTACAGGCTTAGGGCTTTCACTTGCCTATGATATTGTGACGAAAGGTCATGCGGGGACTTTAGAAGTAGAAAGTACTGAGGGGGTGGGTTCAGAATTTATCATTAAATTACCATCTGCCTTTCAATCGAAATAATTAATAAGGCTTTTTTCTGGGATCTTGTCGTGTATCCCAAAAATCTACAATTGTAAGTGTAGTGCCTACAAGTCTATAATACATTTGTCTGTGTTGGTCCAATTGTAGAATCATAACAGTTTTCGCTTTAGGTGAGAGCCTTCCTATGGTTTGTCCTCTTTCAATTTGGTCAATTTTTTTATAAACCAAATTAGCAAATTTTATAGCACTTTGGGTTGAATGATGTTTTTGCAAATATTCAGTGATGAGGTCAAATGTTTTATCAGCAGCCTTATTCCATTTTATTTTACTAACCATTTAGCGTGCTTTTTTTTCATGTCTTCATGATCAATAAGATTTTCAGGGTCATAACTTTCTTCAATAGATTTCTGTAAACGGGCTTGTTGTTCAGGAGGTAGCTCATCCCACCAATCGGTATCTGTAGTTTCAAAAACTTCCTTCATTGATTTATACAATTTTAGAAGTACGGCTTCATCGTATGTTTGTGCTAAAAGTTCAAACATTTCGACTTTTATAGCTAAGGCATTCATTGCTTTTCATTTTTTAAGTGTCAAAATTCTTTATTCATGACAAATTTAAGGTCTTTCGACAAATTCAAGGGAAATATTTTCAATGCTTATCCCTTACAAATTCAACCAATAATTCATCTTAACAACCAATGCTCGGTTCTTTTTCAAAAAAGGTTGTGCGGCGTAATTGTCTGTATAAACGATGAAGACATCTGACATGGGTTTGTAACGCCATTGCAAACGGCTGTTGATATTAAAGTTGTCGGCTTGTGTATTGTATTGTAAAAAGGTCGTCCAAATCAAGTTTTTAGTGAAACTGAACTCCGTTTTGCTGTTGATGAGATACAGCAAAGAGCGATTATGAGGTTCAGGAAATTGCAAATCGTAGCGTTCGAGGCGCAAGCCAAAAAGTCCCCAAGGCGTTTTACGATAATTGATGCCCACCACAAGGCTGCGTTGCTTGCCGTTGTAGAATTCGCCGACGGTGGCTTGAGCGGTATAATTGAAAAATTTGCGTATGTCGGATGAATATAGAGCAGTTATGTTCGTGAATTTATAACGAGCAGGCGGCAAAGGTTTGAATTCAGTAAACGCGACATTGATAGGCAGTTGGTTGTCTTCATTTTTTAAGCTCAAAGCGATTTGAGATGTATTTCTAAACTGCAACGAATTGTTTAATCCCAAAATGCGATTATTGAATGAGCCATTGGGATTCCAAACAAGGATATTCATGGCTTCAAACTTATATTGAGCAATTTGCTCACTGCTTTTTGGAATATAATTATAGTTAAACTGCGTAAAGCTTTGTTTGTAACCCACCCGATATGTTGTATCCAATAAATCATCATGGCTTTCAAGGCGATTAAAAAACTCCATACCCGTCGCATAATTTGAACCTAAGTCAAGATAATCAAACAATAATTGCCATTTATCATTGTGATACCAAATGCCCGCTTCGCCATAATTGTTTTGTTTTGTCACATGAGGCTGCGTAGAATGGTGGGCGATTACCCAAGCATCCCAGAGGTTATTTTTTGATGTTAAGGATATTTCACTCGATACTTCTCTCGTATAAGCTGTTTTGCCTTTTTTAAAATCAGTCATATCCTGTTTATTCATACCCGCCACTTTGAAAAAAGAACGCCCCGTCAAAGCCTGTTGCACTGCACCCGCCATATAATTGAAAGACCGTTGCCCCTCTGTTGCAGCTGTTTGCATATTAAAAGCATTGATACGAGTCGTTTTAGTCAAATTAACGCTGAGTCTTGCGCCAAATTTTATGGGTACCCGCTGACCGTTGGCATCCAAACCAATGCGTCGAGAAAAAAATGGACGCGCCCCGGGGCTGCCCAATTCTGCCAAAACATCACTGTTTTCAAGGAAAAAAGTGCGTTTTTCAGGATAAAAGATATTGAATCGAGTCAAATTGGTAATCTGTTCGTCCACATCTATTTGTGAAAAATCGGGATTAATAGTGGCATCAAGATTCAGTTGAGAATTTAAAGCAATCTTCGCATCGGCACCCCCCCTCAGTATTTTATCCGTTTTTCCACCTTTTTCATAATCTTTTGATGCACCACCCAACAAGTAAGGAATCAGAGTCACATTATTGGCTTCAATAGGCGGTGCCCATGCCCATTCTAAAGCTCCATAATAGCCTAAACTATAGCCGAAAAACTGTACAGGCACACGCGCCCATGTTTGATATTGCCCATGTTTGATGTCATTGCGAATGAAATTAATGCCCCAAGTCTTTTGTCCTGCTTCATAACGCAACGATTTGAAGGGAATCGCCATTTCAACAACCCATTTATCTGCATATTGCTTCACGACTGAAGACCATTTGGTATCCCAAGACCAAACAGGGTCGCCAAAA
>JANPGW010000347.1:0-7298 GCA_031424115.1 Saprospiraceae bacterium
TGGGGGATTCTGCAAGCCACAATGGAGGAAAATGATCAAGCACCTTATCAATACAAATTGACCTTTATCAAAGAACCGGTTGATTTTGCCGCTATCGAAAATGGTACTCGCCCTATAAAAGTACAAGTGCGCAAGTATGAATTCATATCATCGGTGGTAACGGCGCAAGTCGCTAAAACCAATCCTAAAGCCGATTGGTGGTCATACATTATATGGTTTACTGCCATGGTTGGTTTTTGGGCGACGATGAGTATTTCCATTTCAGATATAACTCGTTTCGCCAAAAGTCAAGAAGACCAAATCAAAGGGCAGTTTATCGGCTTGCCATTGACCATGATTTTTTACTCGTTTGTGGGCATTTTTGTCACTTGCGCGGCTGTTTTTATTTTCAGAGATATCTTGGTAGCAGAAGATGCGCCGTGGGATCCTGTTTCTTTGGTCGCCAAATTTAATAACCCGGCGGTGGTTATTTTTGCCCAAATTGCGCTGCTCATAGCTACTTTGAGCACCAACATCGCGGCTAATGTGATAGCACCTGCTTATACTTTTTCGAATATGTTTCCAAAGTCAGTAAATTTTAAAATGGGCGGCGTCATATCCGGTATCATAGGCATTTTGATATGCCCGTGGTGGTTGATGGACGAGATTTCAAACCTCCTGCTTTTTGTGAGTGGTTTATTAGGCCCCATACTGGGCATTTTATTATGCGATTATTTTATTATCCGGAATAAAACCCTGAATGTCAATGCTTTGTATCAAACAGATGGTGAATACAGCTTTCGGTCAGGCTTTAATCCTTGCGCTTTAATCGCTATGGTTTTGGGCGTTTTAACGGCTTTAATTGGCAAATGGGTGCCGGCGTTGGACTTTTTGTTCAGCTTGTCGTGGTTTACTGGGTTTGTGGTAGCGTTTGGGGTATATTATTTTTTGATGAAAAAAAGAAACTGAAAGGATGAAAACTTTAATCAAAAACGGCAGAATCATAACTGCCACTGACGATTTTACAGGTGATATTCTCATTGAAAATGAAAAAATTATTGCTATCGGTAAAAACCTAAATGGAACATTCCTCAACCCCCAATCCTCAATCCTAAAAGTGATTGACGCTTCAGGGAAAATAGTCATGCCCGGCGGCATTGACCCTCACGTGCATCTCGAAATGCCGTTTATGGGTACGTTTTCAAGCGATAGTTATGAATCGGGTACTCGTGCGGCTTTGTATGGTGGTACGACAACGGTGATTGATTTTATCCTGCAAAAACAAGGTAATTCATTGTACTCGGCTTATGACGAATGGGCAGGAAGAGCCACGGGCAATGCGGTAGGCGATTACAGTTTTCACATGGCAGTCACTGATTTTAATGATGAAACAAAGAAAGAGATACAGCCTTTAATTGAAAAAACGGGCATAACATCTTTTAAAATGTTTATGGCGTATCGCGGGGCGTTGATGATTGACGATAGACAAATGAACGGTTTGATGCAAGAAGTCAAACGTTGTGGCGGGATGGTGACAGCCCATGCAACCAATGGCGATATGATTGATTACCTCGTCGCCAAACACCGCAGCGAAGGGAAATTGACCCCTCAGTATCACTATCTTTCACAACCCGAAATAACAGAAAGTGAAGCCTCACATCGTTTCACCGATTTTGGTTTTTACAATAATTGCCCCATTTACATCGTCCACATGACTTGTGAAGGCGCAGTGAATGCTATCCGTCAAGCGACTTTCAGAAATCAAAAAGTATTTGGTGAAACCTGTATCCAATACCTCATTTTAGATGCTTCTCTCTACGAAAAACCCCATTTTGAGGGGGCAAAATGGGTGATGTCGCCCCCTTTGAGGGAAAAAAAAGACCAAGACCACCTTTGGGCAGCTTTGAATCAAGGCATTGTAAAAGTGGTCGGCACAGACCATTGTCCCTTCACATGGCAACAGAAATTGATGGGCAAGGATGATTTTTCAAAAATCCCCAACGGGCATCCGGCTATTGAGCACCGTATCGAGCTGCTCTATTCCGAAGGTGTACGTAAGGGTAAAATCACCTTGAATAAAATGGTAGAAGTGGCTTGTACCAATCCGGCTAAAATCTTCGGCATGTTCCCTCGAAAAGGCACAATTGCCATTGGATCTGATGCGGATATTATGATTTTCAATCCTAAAACCAAGCATGAACTCTCTGCTAAAACGCACCACATGAACACCGATTACTCTGCCTACGAAGGTTGGAAAGTGCAAGGCAAAGTAGAGACCGTTTTACTGAGAGGGGGTGTCGTGATTGATAATAATGATTGTTTGGTTGGGAAAGGGTATGGGCAGTTTATTAAGCGGGGGAAAATATCAGATAAAATTTAAACAATAATATTGGTGTCTAAAAGATATTTTCTCATAGAGTTTCATTTTCTCTGCCCATTGTACGTTTTTTTTCAATACTACTAATAATATCTTCCGCAGTTTCATCTGAAGAATTCCAACAGCCATAAAACTCATCTATCCAATCGTTGTTATTAGAAATTGGATTAAGGTTTTTAGATATTTTCTTAACCGAAGATTTTTTTAAAGATTGTATCAATAATTCAATTAATGACAATTTGGACTCTTTATCCAAATCTTTGAGTAAAAGCCAATATGTTTGTATATTTCCTGAAACTTGCATTTTCATCTTTTTATTTACAAATATTATATCTCTGATTGAAAATTCATAATTTCCCAAATCAAACCATCAACCGCGTATATTAAAATATGGTCTATTTTATTATCATTTTTATACTCATTGTAGGTCTGATGATTGGCTATCAAGCAATAGTCAAAAACATTATGAAGCCGCCTAAGAACTACCCCAATAAGGCTGCAGTTTTACCCCATAAAAAAATCCTCGTGTGCGCGGGCGATAGCATTACGCATGGGAATATGAGTTATGATTGGGTGAAAGATTTGAGCGCGCAACTGCCTGATTATCAAATATTTAACGCCGGTATTAATGCCGATTTGTCTTATACTTTGCTCAATCGGTTAGACGATATTATTGCCATGAAGCCGCATCATATCAATGTTTTGATTGGTGGCAATGACATCATGGCGCAAAGCCACCCCTTGAAAAAAAGCGATAGATACATTACTTTTAATAAAATTCCTTGGGGTACTCAGCCATCTATTGAATCCTATGAAGAGAATTTATTCAAAATAATAAGGCGTTTGAAAAACGAAACGACAGCTTCCATTTCGTTGATGTCCATTGCGCCCATCGGCGAAGATTTGCAGCATCCGATATATAAAACCGTAGATTATTATAATAAAATCGTTAAAAAAGTGGCTGATACTGAGGGGGTCTCTTATTTACCTTTGCATGAAAAATTAGATGCATTTTTTCAAAATAATCAAGCAAAATTTCATATTCCTTTTGAAAAAACAGGCAATTATACCATTAAATCCGCTTATTTGCATATTCTTTTGGGTTGGGATTGGGATAAAATCACTCAACACCATAAACAATTAATCACTTTTGATAATTTACATTTTAATTCAAAAGGTGGAGGTATTATTAAAGATTTGCTTTTGGAGCACTTGAAAAAATAAAGAATATTTTAAACAGCAGCATATTTTGTTTTTATCATTAAATCACTCATTTCAATTAAAAAAATGGAAAAAGAAAACAAAATTGTGCTTTTTGAAGAGAAAAAAGTACGTAAATTATGGCATAACAACGAATGTTGGTTTGTTGTAAATGATGTCGTTCAAATTTTAACAGAATCAGTTGACCCGGCTGCATATATGCGACAACTGAAACGCCGTGACCCTGAATTAGCTAAAGGGGCGTTACAAAATGTCATGCTCCTTGCAGTAAAAACTGATGGGGTAAACAAAAAGTAAATTGCGCTAATACCAAAATTCTATTGCGTATTGAAAAAAATCAAGCAATCTGAAAAACCTACTGAATTAAAAGAACAAAAAGACACACCTCAGTATAAAGAGTATATTTTATCATTTAAAACCAAAAGTGTATGCCAAGAATAATCAAATCCGGCCTCATCCAAATGTCTCTTCCGAAAACTGAAGGTGAGGGCACGATAGAAGAAATCATGCAAGCGATGTTGGATAAGCACATTCCATACATCGAAGAAGCGGGTAAGCAAGGCGTTCAAATTCTCTGTTTGCAAGAGATTTTCAACACGCCTTATTTCTGCCCAGGGCAAGACCCTAAATGGTATGCATCAGCTGAGCCAATTCCCAGTCCTACAACTGACTTGATGCAGGAGCTGGCAAAAAAATATGAGATGGTCATCATTGTGCCCATTTATGAAAGAGAGCAATCAGGTTTTCTCTACAACACAGCGGTGGTTATTGATGCGGATGGTTCTATTTTAGGAAAATATCGCAAAAATCATATACCACATACCTCAGGTTTTTACGAAAAATTCTTCTTCAAACCGGGCAATTTGGGCTATCCAGTCTTTAAAACAAAGTATTGTACTATTGGCGTTTACATCTGCTATGACCGTCATTTTCCTGAAGGAGCACGTATTTTAGGCTTGAATGGAGCTGAAATCGTCTATAATCCTTCGGCAACGGCTGCTGGTTTGTCGCAATATTTATGGCGTTTGGAGCAACCTGCTCATGCGGCGGCAAACGGTTATTTCATGGGCTGTATCAATCGAGTGGGTACGGAAGCCCCTTGGAATGTCGGTAAATTTTATGGTTCTTCATATTTTGTTAATCCAAGAGGTGAAATTTTTGCACAGGCTTCGGAGGACAACGATGAATTATTGGTATCTGAATTCGATTTGGAAATGATAGACGAAGTTCGCAACGTTTGGCAGTTTTTCAGAGATAGAAGACCTGAAACGTATGAGAAAATGACTGAATTGTAGGAATTACTGTCACGCCTTAGCGTGATAAAGCTGAAAGAAAGCTGAAAGCATTAAGGGGGTATCCATTTGATACTTTCAATATTTTTTCTTAAATTTGTCAACAAAAAATAGAAATATGTCCACTATATCAGCCGTTCGAGAAATGCCGAAACCTGTTGTAACCAAACAACGGAAAGTGTCTTTTGAAACCTTTCTAAAAAAATTCAATAACCGCGCCGATGGTTTCAAATATGAGTGGAATGACGGGGTGGTAGAAAAATCCCCCGCTATGACTACGAGAGAACTATTTATTATCCAAAATTTACTTGATTTTTTTTATACCATCAAAGCTCGTGTAGGTGGTATTTTAACCACAGAAGTTGAGCAATGGACTTTACCTTTTGTTAAATATCGCAAACCGGATTTAGCCTATTTTACAAAAGAACAAATACGAGAAGGTAAAGCCGAAAAAGAACCGTTATCAGAATTTATGGTCGAATTGATTTCTAAAAACGACCAAATCAATGAGGTGAATAGTAAGATTTTGGAGTATTTTTCGGCGGGCGTCAAGGTTGTTTGGCTTATTTTTCCAAATCAAGAAATGGTTTATGTTTATACAAGCCCGTCAGAGGTCAAAATATGTATGGGAGATGCTTTATGCAGTGCTGAAAATGTGATTGAGGGTTTTGTGATAAAAGCATCGGATATTTTCAAAGAAATTTGACAAGAGTATTAGTGTCGTTTAGCACAACTTTATTTCAAAAAAATAGTAAAATGACGGTGTAGCTTTGTGTTGCACCGTCATTTAGATTTGAAGCCAATGATAAAAAACAACCGCCTAACCACCGAAGAATATCTTCAAAACTTCGCCGACATCCACCCGCCCTTTGAAACCAAAGATGGGGCAATTGTCGAGGCGAATCGTTGCATATTTTGCTACGATGCACCGTGTATGAAATCCTGCCCGACTTCGATAGATGTCCCCATGTTTATCCGCCAAATTTCAACGGATAATGTGAAAGGTTCTGCTAAAACGATATTTGATTCTAATATTATAGGTGCAGGGTGTTCAAGGGTTTGCCCTGTTGAAAAGCTGTGTGAAGGGGCTTGTGTTTACAATTTAATGAATGAAAAACCGATTGAAATTGCCAAATTACAGCGGTATTCTACTGAAAAAGCCATTGCTGAAAAATGGAATTTATATCAACGCAAGCCTTTGAATGGTAAAAAAGTAGCGGTGGTAGGAGCAGGTCCCGCAGGTTTGGCGTGCGCTCATGCTCTTGCGCTCGAAGGTGTTGAGGTGACTGTTTTTGAAAAGGAAAACAAAGGTGGCGGCTTGATGACTTATGGCGTGGCGGGGTATAAAGTGACTCCTCAGTTTTGTGAAGATGAAGTGAATTGGATAACCTCTATCGGCGGTATCACCATAAAATACAATCAAACGCTTGGAAAAGATGTCTTTTTAGACCAATTGCAACATGATTTTGATGCTGTTTTCTTAGGCATTGGCGTGGGCGTGGCGCGGTCATTGGATATTGAAAGAGAGGATTTGGAAGGTGTTGTAGATGCCATTCAATTCATTTATGACATTCGGACGAACCCCCTCAGTAACATAGCAGTTGGTGACAAAGTGGCGGTTATTGGCTTGGGTATGACGGCTATTGATGCGGCTACACAATCTAAACGATTGGGTGCCTCTGAGGTGACAATCGTCTATCGGAGGACTGAAAATGAAAAACCTTGCACGGATGCAGAGGTAGATATTGCCCGTTTAGATGGTTGTAATTTCGTTTTTTTGGCAGCACCTAAAGAGATAATTGGCTCAAATGGTAAGGTAGAAAAATTGATTTGTCATAAAATGACACTCGACGAGCCCGATGCTTCAGGCAGACGCGCACCGATAGAGACGGGTGAAACTATGACACTCGATGTGGATATGGTCATCAAAGCGGCTGGGCAGATTCCATTTGAAAATATCGTCAATCAAGCCAATTTATTTCATAAAAATGGTAAAATAATGATAAATGCAGATGGTTCAACGAATTTGAACGGCGTTTTTTCAGGTGGCGATTGTGTGAATGGCGGTAAGGAAGTGGTGGATGCGGTGCAAGCGGGCAAGGATGGGGCGAAGGGGATTTTGAGTTATTTGAACTTGGTCTAATATCTTTCAGTGTTTTTTCCTGAAATAAATGGCAATTTATTTCAAACGGGTGTAGGACAAGTTTGTAAGATGCAAAAAAGTTATTAACTTCGTTAAAAAAGACGAATTATGGTAACAAAAGAAGAATTTTCTAATTTGTACGAATAGTTTTCTGAATGGCAAAAGAGCCAAGAAGGGCAAACCGACGGCTATGAATATGAACGTAGTTTTGAATCATTTGCCCAGCAAATGAATAAAACGTTATTCAAAATGTCCACCCATGTAGATGAAAGCGATACAACGATAT
>JANPGW010000348.1:0-27540 GCA_031424115.1 Saprospiraceae bacterium
AAAAAAAGCCATGAAACCTCTTTTCGCCTGTTTCTCCTATAATCTTGATTACGCACTCGGGTGGATGGTCATTCACTCATTGTGGCAAGCTACTGCAATCGCCCTTTTATCAGGAGTAGTGGTGATTGTTTTACGTAAAAAACCGGCTAAAGTGCGCTATTGGGTGCATAATATAGCCATGTTTTCCGTGCTTTTGGCGGCAATCGTCACTTTTTCAATCTATTATGATTTTGGTAAACAGCCCGGCGAAATGCGGTTTATTCCTGAAAACTTTCTTCAAACGGGAGCAGTTGCTGAAATAGAAAGTTTAACATCTTCTCACCCAACTTCAATGTTGAGCATTGATAAGTTTCAAAAATATTTCAATCATAATATTCCTTTGATTGTCACGATTTGGATTTTGGGCGTGGCGTTGTTTATGCTGAAATTATTGGGTGGTATCAGTTATGTGTATTATTTGCGCAGTCGGATGAATTTTCCCGCCGATGAGTATTGGATAGACATTTTGGAGGGTTTGAAAGAAAAAGTTGGCGTGAAGCAAAGTATAGAATTGGTGGAGTCCGCCCTCACGCGCACGCCGATGGTCGTAGGGCATGTGAAACCCATGATTTTGTTCCCGATTGGCGCCATCAACCGGTTAGCCCCTTCGGAGGTTGAAGCAATTCTGGCGCACGAAATCGCCCATGTCATGCGTAAAGATTACATATTCAATATCATACAAAGTGTTATTGAAGCACTTTTTTACTTTCATCCGGCGGTATGGTGGATTTCAGCTAATATTCGTAACGAGCGTGAAAACTGTTGTGACGATGTGGCGATTGAAATTTGCGGCAATTCCATGAACTACGCTAAATCTTTGGTGACGGTTCAAGAAATGGCTTATTATCCAATGCACATACCGGCGATGACTTTTGCAGGTAATCGCAAAAATCAACTTCTTTTTAGGGTTCAACGCATCTTAAATCAACCACAAAATAAAACGAATGTCATGGAAAAATTGATTGCAACATGTTTTTTAATCGTCGTTATGTTTGGTCTATCTTTTGGAGAAACGAATTTTCGATCTCCTTTCGTGGACGATACCTCCCCCTCAGTAGTTAAGCCAAATTTACCCTCTGAAACAACAAATGAACCCACTACATCAAAAGATAAAGGCAGTTTTTATCTTATTTTCCCCGAAAGAGTAGATTCACTAAAAGTACCTTTTGATATTCAAGACGGCATTTATAATTATGAAGACAATACGCAAACGGCAAAATTGACCGTAAAAGACAATTTTGTGGTGGCGCTCACTGTAAACGATATTGACCTGAAAGATGAGCAATTAACCAATTATAAAAAATTGATTGATAAAATCATTTCAACCAAAGCACCTCAAGAGACTGCTTCTTCGGCTGCGCAAAATTCGGATATTCAATTTGACAAAAATGGTATGAGAATCAACAATGCCAAGACAAATTTGAATGTTGATAAAAACGGTTTTGCTTTAAGCGCAACGGATGATAACGGAAATGCTGTCAGCATGAATATTGATAAAAACGGCTTGTATATGGATGCTACTGACGACAGTGGACAACCTTTCAAGCTGCGGGTTGATGAAAACGGCTTATCCATGAAATCCAAAAAGAACTCAACTTACATCAACGGAAAAGTCGTCACTGTTTACGATGCCAATGAGCACAAATGGGTCGTTGATATGGATGAAAATGGCGGTAAAATTATCAAACACTATGACGCTAAAGGAAAATTCATTGAGGATATGACAACACGCAATGGTAAAGCATACATCAATGGACGCGAAGCCAATGAAAGAGATTTAAACAAAAGAGGTTGGTATTTCGATGGCAGAGGGCTTCAAAAATCTGGGGGGTATGAAAATATTCAATCGTCAACAAAATCAAATATTACTTCTACTACTCGTTCAGATAAAAATTTTCCAACTTCTAATAGCGGTTTTGGCACCACCGAAGATATACAATCTTTTCGTGTATCGTTGAAAGCTAAGCATAAAGCATTGACAAACAAAGCATTAGCGTTAAAGCGCAATAAAGGTATTGACATTTTATCTTCTATTAATCCAACTTTGAATGATGCCGGTCGTGATTTAAGTAAAGACTACACGACATTTGAAGATTTGAAAAACACGGAACGTAAATTGGATTGGGTAGAAATTTTTATGGAAAATAAAGAGAACAATGATGATTCTCAAACTGACATTGAAGGCGAGGTTGAGGAATTAAAAAATAATATGAAAGAATTACGTCAGGAAATAAAAGATTGTAATTGTACTACCAATTTTGATTTTCGGATGGGATTAATTGGGAGGATTAATAATTTATTACCGGCTTTAAAATCAAACGTCGGTCAATCTGTTTATAACGAGATGGAGGTGAAATTTTTGAAAATTAAAAATGAGTGGGAGAGAGGGGAATGTATTGACAATCAAGATAATAATTGGTCAAATAAGTCAGATGTTTTTGATTCTCGAATTAAAGCTATTTCAAAAAAGGTCCAAAAACTCATAGGTGAGATTGATGATTGTGAATGTCGCGAAAAAGACCCCAATTGGGCAAAATGGGCAAAAACCCGTTTATCCGCTGAATACAGTTTGGCACTGAACAATAGTAGTGATTACGGCTTGAAAATGATTGAAAACGAAATCGCGAGTATCGAGCGTCAATTCAATAGGTTAAAAGCTCAAAAAGGATATACTAATTGTACAGGATGCCCACCCGGTAATGGACAATAAGATTGAGATGATGTAACCCCTTGGGATTGCAAGACATTGAGCGCATTATAAAATGAATTTAGTTTTTTCATACTGATTTTAGTTATAAGGGCTTCATTTTTTTTGGAAGCCCTTTTTAAAATAAATTATTACGAATTTTTTCGTAATCAATGCAACTGTTACATATGTAGCTTGTCTATCTAAGTACTTTATGCCATCAACTATTAATTAAATCACTTTAAACTTCACTAACGCCATGAAAAAGCATTTGTTTTTCATAACATTTCTATTGCTTGCATTTTTATTGTGTACAAATCACAGTTTCGCACAACCGGCTCCCGTTGAAACTGAAAAATATGTTAAAAACCCCAAACCCTCACTCAAAGCTACCCGCTTGACCAAGCCTCCAAAAATAGATGGCAACCCCAATGATGATTGCTGGAAAGGCTTACCCATCGCCTCCGATTTTATAACCCATCGCCCGACACCCTATAAGAAATCACCTTTTAGAACGGAAGTAAAAATCGCTTATGATGACGTAGCTATTTATATTTTGGGGTATATGTATGATTCTGAGCCACAAAATATTCGGCGGGAGTTAGGCTCGAGGGACAATTTAGAGGTGGCAACCGATTTAATAAATGTGGGTTTGGATACCTACGATGACGACCAAAATGCTTTTAGATTTGGTGTAACCGCTGCCGGTGCGCAATTTGATTCGCGGATTTCTAACGGTAGTAACTCAGATTTTAGCTGGGACGCTGTCTGGGAGAGTGCTGTTACTATGCAAAAAGATGGCTGGGTAGCGGAGTATAAAATCCCATTTTCAGCCTTGCGTTTTGCTGATAAACCTAACCAAAAGTGGGGTTTGCAAATCGCTCGGGGCATTAATAGAGCGGCGGAAGAAGGTTCTTGGGCAGGTTTTGACCCAACTGTTGACGGAACAGTCATACAATACGGCTCTCTGACGGACTTGGAAAATATCAAACCGCCTTTACGTTTACAGTTTTCGCCGTATATGGCTACTGCTGTTCAACGCTCTCCGTCATTTGATGGTAACGGTCAGTTTTCAAAATATGGCAATCAAAAACAATTGACTGGCGGTATGGATGTCAAATATGGCATTAATCAAAGTTTTACGTTAGATATGACTTTGATTCCTAATTTCGGACAGGTTCAATCTGACAATCAAGTTTTGAATTTAAGCCCGTTTGAAGTGCAGTTCAACGAGAATCGGCCTTTCTTTACTGAGGGGTCTGAAATTTTCAATAAAGGTGATTTATTCTATTCAAGAAGGATTGGTGGAACACCCTCAGGCTATTGGAATATTCAAACGGCCGATAATGAAGTCATCAAAAATAATCCGAACGAAACCCAATTATACAACGCCACAAAATTGTCGGGCAGAACGCAGAAAAACCTGGCAGTGGGTGTGTTAAATGCCATTACAGCACCCATGTATGCGACTATTGAAAATACCTTAACCGGAAAAACAAGACAAGTTCAAACGTCAGAATTGACCAATTACAATATGTTTGCAATCAGTAAAGCAATGAAAAACAATTCTGAAATCAGTTTTATCAATGCCTCCACTATCCGCAATGGTGATGGGCGAGATGCGAATGTGTCAGCACTTTATACCCGTTTGCGCGATAAAAAGAATAAATATGAACTCTTTGGCGGTGGTCGTTTGAGCCAAATTTTCAACAGTAACCAAGATCCGAAAAGAGGTTTTACAACGTCTTTAGGAGTCGGAAAAGTGAGTGGGATATGGACTTGGCGTTTGAATCAAGAAATACAAAGCGATAAATGGGATCCAAATGATTTGGGCATTTTTAATGGCAATAATTCCATAAACCATTCTTTAAGTGTTAATCATCAAACAGTATCTCCGACAAAATTATTTTTAGCGACTGAAAAAGGTATCAATTTGAACCACAATTTGCAATATTCTACTCAACGCTACATGGATTTTAGTGCGCAAGCCTTTGTTTGGGGTAGGTTTAAAAACCAATGGTGGGCTAACATGTGGCACTATGCACAACCTACTTGGACCTATGATTTTTTTGAGCCGCGGGTGTCAGGCAAAGAGTTTAAACGCGCCCCTATATTCATCACAGGCACTAATTTTGGCACGGATGAACGTAAAAAACTCTATTGGTACACCCATTTCAGTTTTGGTAAACGGCTTGTTGAAGGGCATCGGCGTATGCGATTTATTATTGAACCACGTTATCGAGTCAATAACAAATTAAGTTTTTCATTGTTTGCTCATTATCTGTCTGAAAATAACGACATTGGATTTTCAACCAGTGACGAAAACAGTATTCTATTTGGCAAAAGAGATATCAGAACTATTGAAAGTACTTTTTCTACTAAACTTGCTTTTACCGCAAAATCCAACCTCACATTTAGAGCAAGGCATTATTGGTCAAAAGTGGTGTATAATGAGTTCTTTTCTTTAAATGAGGATGGTACTCTTCAATATCGAGATTGGCGCGGTAATCAAGATCGTAATCTTAATTTTTTCAATATTGATATGGTTTATACTTGGCAATTTGCACCGGGTAGTTTTTTGAATGTTATTTGGAAAAACAATATTTCTAAGTTTGAAAATGGCTTAGAATCCATACAAGATGAGGATTATTTGATGAATATCGGTAAAACTTTCCGCTCGCCGCAGACCAATAGTTTGACGCTTAAAGTGATATATTTCCTTGATTATCAGGATGTTCAACACAAGCTGAAAAAGAAATAACCGAAAGATGATATAGATGATGAGTTAAAAAGGCGGCAAAGGAAAATCATGAAATTTCCCTTTGCCGCTTATTTTTATTTTTGCCAAATTTATGGCATACTGAGGGGGGATCAAAAAACATTTTATTAATGTCTAATCAACACTTTTTCAGTTCTACGCTGTCCCTTGGATTGAAAATCAATAATATAAAGCCCATTATTGAACTTTTTAGAATCAATTGAAACTGTTCCGTTACTATCACCATTTTGGAGAAAAACTGTCTGGCCAATCGTGTTCCTTAAAGATAAACGCCAAGGCGAATCTGTCTGTTCTTTGATGGAAACATTGAGATTGTCATCTGCCGGATTGGGGCTAATAACCAAAGATTGTGCAATTTTTAAAGGCGCTTTGGTCACAATACTGATTTGATAAGCGTTTGCATCACCATTGGGTTGTTCAGGTGCAAAACCCGAACCGGAATCATTACATGCTGCTACTTGCACTGTTTGGTGGGCATCTATTTTATCATCCACAACAAATAAATGGAAATAGGCGGTAGCAGACTCACCCGGATTCAGATTATCGATAGTCCAATAACCATTCCATGAGTCATAATGCCCTTTTGAGGAATATGCTGCTTGGTAAGCAAAAGGCTTAGAATCACCTTCAAAGCGTTTGTAAGGCGGTAACCAATAAACTCTGACGTTGGTTGCCGGAGAACTGCCATTGTTGGTTACCTTTAATGAATATTTTATGGAATTATAAAGCGTCAAAACATTATTATCTGCAGTCAATTCAAGGTCGAGATTATTACATCTTAACACGTTATTCATTTTGAGTAATTGAGCCGTAAAAAGGCTGGTAACATATAAATTGCCTTTTTTGTCAATGGTCATACCCGCTCCTGGACCAAAATTTTGAGCAACGACTTCCGATGATGTTCCACCGGGTTTAATCCGATGTACTTTTCCTGAACCGAAAACAAAACCGGGAGAAGGAGAAAAACCGAATTTGCCAAATTGAAGAGCGTATAAATCCCCTGTTCGATTGTCCAAAGCCAAATCCGTTACAAGCGTTGAACCTTTTGCGTAGGGTGTTGCCACTCCATTTTTATCTACTGAATAGATAGTTGCAAATCCATCAATAAACGGGAAGCCCGTCAATGTAGAAACATAAAAACCTCCTTGTGGGTTAGCAATAATACGAGTTGGAACCGGATCAATAACCGGTGGCCCAAAAGGCAAGGGATTCGGAATGCGTGAAAAACTAGTAAAAACAGTTTTTTGACCTTGCGGTGTTATTTTAACAATCATGTTTGCACCTGCATCAACGACATACCAATTATTGTCTTTATCCAATGCCGCACTGAAAGGATTACTATTCGTGACACCGGGTTGAACGACAGTAAAACTACTGATATCAATAGTTGAAACAGTATCTGCAATAGTTTTGGGCGCGCTGACTCCCGCTTGGAAGCCCTCCAAATTGAAAATCATAATTCTACCAAATAACGATGTAGGCCCCTCGCCAACGACGACTGCTAACCGATTGTTGGACAAAACCATTGACCGCCAAGCCCCAGTGGTTTCACCGACAGAAGTATCTATGTGCGATGGTAGTCCGGTAATAACCGGTAATTTATCGCCATTGGGTTTCACAATAACTACGCGTCCATCATTCGCGCCAGAACCAGTTTCAGTGACCCAAGCGTTGCCGTCGTCATCTGCAATGACACCTGCCGGATTATTAAGATTACTGGTAACAACTGTTAATTGAGCATGGGAAAATGACATCCCAATGAGGAAAGCAATAATAATACTGGATAATTTTTTCATTGGTTAAATATTTTATATTATAAATGAGGTGAAGAATTCCCCACTTAATAACAGACAGTCCAAATGGACTTTTGTGAAAAGGGGGTGGGATTTCATGTAAAAAAGATACACTGTTTACAGACTGAAAAAAAAAGATCTCTGGAATTTTACAGGAAAGTCAATACAATAAGTTAAATGGTCATTGAAGTACTCTAAAGTCGAATCGGGTAATTCTTACGGCGGTCAATAATTTTGTTGTTAACGATTTTGAACAAATATAAGGTTATTTTTTTAAAATCACAAAAAGGATTTTTCTTTAAATGTACAAATAAAACACAAGCCGAAAAACGTTTTAAGGCTTTTCGGCTTGTGTTTTATCTATTATCAGCTGTCAATCTTTTTTAAAAATATCATTGATAGAAATTTCAAAATCGGGAATAACTGGGGCTGCACTACATATATCATCTGCCCTTAAAATTGCAATTTGAGACATAGATTTGAACACATAAACCATTTGTTGTTTTGGGAAAATATGCCATAATATTTTAACTCCTGCTTTGAAATATTCTAAAACTTTATCATTAACGATATTGATGGGGTCAGAAGTAGAGATAACCTCAATCACAAACCGTGGAATACTCTCCATTTCATCAGCTCCTTCTATGATTTGCTGTTTCGTTAAAAAGCATAAATCGGGTTTGCGCCATTGGGTTTCAGAAGTCCATATTTCTACTTCTTAAGATAAAAAACCTTTTTCAGTGTATGCTTTCGTTTCAGAAAACCTCCCTTTTAGATTTTGAGCAATATATTGTTCTATGATTTTCATAGATTCGGTTTTCTCAATAATGCCATTATTGTATTCGTATTTTACTTCAGAAACGGCACCTTCTCCCGGATCAACGTACTTTTTATAAAAAACTTGAAAGGAAACGCGGCGCGATTCTGCCGTTTTCGGTTTCGAGAATTTTGCTTTGATATTGCTTGCTATATGAGTCATTTTCTATTTTTTCAACACAAATATAACGTTTAATTTCTTGAAAAGTCAAACTTGATGTGTCTGATTTCGATTTCAAAATCTCTATTTTTTAAAATATCTGATAAAAGTATAATCGTTTTTTACAATGTGTAAATAAATTACAAAACCCGAAAAGCTAAATACAGCTTTTCGGGTCGTTTATACTGTCCAAAGGACTCCTATGGAGAGAGGGGTAAAATCCAAAACCCTACCGCCCAATCGAAATTGTCTGATTACCTGCCACATGGTGTTGAGTACCATAAATCATTACATCAATGGCTTGATTGCTTAAGTTTTTCACTTGTACATTCGATTTTGTCACTTTTACTTCCATACTCGCCCCTCTGAAACGCACTTTGAAGGCGATGGATTGCCATGCGTCAGGAAGGTAAGGTGTGAAATGAACCATACCGTTTTTGACGCGCATACCACCGTAACCTTTTACCACCGACATCCAAGTACCTGCCATGGAAGTGATGTGCAAACCGTCCTCTGTGTCATTGTTATAATCGTCCAAATCTAAGCGGCTGGTGCGGAGATACATTTCATAAGCCTTATCGAAATCACCAATTTTAGTAGCCAATATCACGTGTACACAAGGCGAGAGTGATGATTCATGCACTGTGCGCGGCTCATAAAAATAGAAATTGCGCTTGTGTGATTCTAAATCAAAATCATCTTCAAACATATATAAACCTTGTAAAACGTCGGCTTGCTTGATGAAACACGAGCGCAAAATCCTATCCCACGACCATTTTTGATTCAATGGACGGTCTTCAGGGCGAAGGTCATCAACAACCAATAAATCCTTATCGAGGTAGTTATCTTGTTGTAAGTAAATGCCTAATTTTTCATCTTCTGGAATGAATATCTTTTCACAAATGTCTTTCCATTTAGCCGTTTCAGTATCCGATTTGAAGTTTATTTTACTTAAAATGGCGTTATACTGAGGGGTATCAGTTGACTTTACGTATTCCAAACTCTCCATCGCATATTGCATACACCAACGCGCGAAGTAACTTGTATAAAAATTATTATTGATATTATTTTCATACTCATTGGGTCCTGTTACGCCGTGCATCACATACTTATTCCGCAAGGTTGACCAGTGAACTCGTTGCGCCCAAAAACGTGCAATGGCAACAAGTACCTCTAAACCGTACTCCGCCAAATATTTTTTATCGTCTGTGTAATTGATATAATCCCAAATAGCGTAGGCGATGGCACCATTTCTATGGATTTCCTCGAAGGTAATTTCCCATTCATTGTGGCATTCTTCACCATTGATTGTCACCATCGGATACAATGCTGCCCCCTCAGTAAAACCGAGTTTTTGAGCGTTTTCAATGGCTTTTTGCAGGTGTTTGTAGCGATAAACTAAGAGATTGCGCGCCACTTTTTCCTCCGCATTCACAAGGTAAAAAGGTAAACAATACGCCTCCGTGTCCCAATAAGTGGAACCGCCATATTTTTCACCGGTAAAACCTTTTGGACCAATGTTCAAACGCTCATCTTCGCCTGTATAGGTTTGGTTGAGTTGAAATATATTGAAACGAATGCCTTGTTGCGCTGAAACATCGCCTTCGATGACAATATCCGAAGCCTCCCATTTAGCAATCCAAGCGGCTGCTTGTTCGGCGAGGGCTTTTTCAAAACCTTTCTTTTCAAACTGTTTGAGTACTTCTTGTGCCCGTTTTAATAGTTCTTCTTTTGGATGATTTTCAGATGAAAGAACGGAAGCATATTTATAGACCACAATTTCAGACCCCTCAGTAATATTGACATCCACGGTGCAAGCGGCGTATTTTTCACGTTTGCGGCGGAAAGCGACAAAATCGTCCACTTCTTTATCATTCACAAAAAGGCGGAATTTCATACCCGTGGCTACATGAAAATCTGTTTTTTTAGTAGCTGCAATGACATACGCTTGCGAATTTTTAACCAATTTGGTCACTTCAAGCCAGAATTTTTCATCCCAATTGGTATCTTTATTGGATACATCGGCATCAATAGATGGATTTATGGTAATTTTTCCACTAAAGTTAACTGCTTTTATGGCATATCGAATAGCACCACATTCATCATCCACGATAGAGCAAAAACGCTTAGAGTGAATTTCAACTATTTTACCCGAAGCTGTTTTGACGCGGGCAGAACGCTCCAGATAGCCTTCGCGCATATTTAAAATACGCTTGAAATCCATGACTTCGCAAAGTGCTAAATCCAATGTTTCACCGTCCAATTCGACATCTATTCCAATCCATGATGGTGCATTCAAAACCTTTGCAAAATACTCAGGGTAGCCATTTTTCCACCAACCCACCTTAGTTTTATCTGGATAATATACACCAGCTACATAAGTGCCTTTTAACGTTTTGCCACTGTATGCCTCTTCAAAGTTAGCGCGCTGACCCATGCGACCATTGCCAATAGAGCATAGTGATTCGGAGATTTCATTGAATTCAGGAACGAAACCTTCTTCGATGATACACCACTCGTCGTGCTTGATGTAATTTTTCATTTCTAAAATTTTGATTGAGATAAATCCGTGCCACCGCTTGAAACGGTGGCACGGTTAGGTTACTATTTCAAGCTGCCCACCGAAGCTGATAAAGCCTCAAGAACCTCGCTATAATCGATGTATTCAAAACCCGGAATGACGATATGTGCTTCATCCAAAACATCGGAATTACCGACCCCGACAGTATAAAATCCACCTTCCAAAGCGGCTTCAACCCCTTTGACGGCGTCTTCAAAAACGATGCATTCTTTGGGTTTTGCCCCAATGGCTTCGGCGCCAAGAAGAAAAACCTCAGGGTCGGGCTTGCTGCGGGTGGTCTTGTTTCCGTCGATGATAGCATCAAAATAATGAATCAACCCTATTTTTTCAAGAATGGTGATGGAGTTCTTACTCGCCGAACCCAGCACTATTTTGACATGGCGTTTTTTCAAATCGTCCAAAAAACTTGTAACACCCGGTAGAATTTCATCGGGTGTCATATGTAGAATATAATCCAAATACCAGACATTTTTTTTATCTGCCATGACTGCTTTCACATCTTCGTCATGTTCTTCCACACCACCCCAGGATAGAATCAGATTCAAAGATTCAACACGGCTCACGCCTTTTAGCTTTTCATTGTCTTCTTCCGTAAAATCGAATCCGAGTTCATTCGCTAACTTACGCCATGCCTTAAAATGGTATTTTGCTGTATCGCAAATCACGCCATCAAGGTCAAAAATACAGGCTTTAATTTGATTCATTTCTTTGTAAAATGTTGGTTTTCAATAAGTTGTAAATGTATAAATTGGTTAATCTTGTAAGATTGTGCGTAAAGATAATGTAAATTTTACACTTAGCTTTTTTTCAAAAAAGAAATTGAAAAATTTTCATCGAATCAATTAATTTTGGCTAAAAATCAGGAGATATCAACATTAGAAAAGTCAGTTATCAATAATTGGAAGTATTGCTATTTATTATGAAAGAAAAATTTGAAAGCTATATCACTCAAAACCAACTTTTCACGAAAAATGATAAACTCCTTGTGGCCGTCAGTGGCGGGGTGGATTCTATGTTGCTGGTACACTTACTCTTTTTGGGCGGTTATTCGTTTTCGATAGCACATTGCAATTTCACTCTGAGAGGAGAAGAATCGGATGCCGATGAGCGATTTGTGCGGAGTAAATCGGCTCAATTGGGTGTGCGGTATCATGTCAAAGGATTTGATACGGAGGGGTATGCCCAAAAGAAAAAAATTTCGATTCAAGAAGCAGCGAGGGATTTAAGGTATGAATGGTTTGAGTACCTTCGGCAAAAGTTTGATTATCAATGGATCATAACGGCTCATCACGCCTCGGATAGTGTTGAAACAATGCTTTTTAATTTTGCCCGTGGCAGCGGATTACGGGGTTTGAAAGGTATTCAGCCTAAGAATGGTTACATAGTGCGCCCACTTTTGTTTGCTACCAAGCAAGAAGTTTTAGATTTTTCACAAAAAGAGGGTATTTTATACAGAGAAGATTCATCTAATCAATCGTTTAAATATACGCGAAATTTTATACGGCATCAAATCATTCCTTTATTTCAGCACATTAATCCTGAATTTGAAAAAACGGCCATTGAAAATATCAATCATCTGAGTCAGGCAAATATTTTATTGAATTTTTTCATTAATAAGATTAAAGAAGAGGTTATCCAACACATTGATAATCAATGTGTTATTGATAAAAAGAAGCTTGAAGCATACCCCTCTGTATCCACTATTTTGTTTGAAATTCTTAGTGAGTTTCATTTCAATAAAAGTCAAGTTGAACAAATTCTTACTGAAAACGATAATACCACGAAAGTTGGGACAAAATTTTATTCGCCTTCGCATATTTTATTGATTGATAGGGAGATTTATATTGTTCAACCGATTAAGAAAAAATCTAAAAAAGGAGTGATGGCGGGTCATCATCACGAAAAATTCGCATATCTCGAAGGGGCTGTTATTTTAGGCATTGATGTAGATATTAAAGAAGTTGTGTTTAATGGGTCGAAACTTTTATTGTCTCAATTAATGGGTGACAATTTTGATTTATCAAATGATAAAAACGTGGCACAATTGGATATTGATAAATTATCATTTCCGCTGAGACTCAGACATTGGAAACAGGGCGATTATTTTCTACCATTGGGTATGAAGGGAAAAAGGCAGAAATTGAGTGATTTTTTCAATCAAAATAAAATTTCTTCTTTTGAAAAAGAAAAAATATGGATTCTTGAAACTGCTAACAATGAAATTTGTTGGATAGTTGGTTATCGAATTGACGATCGTTTTAAGATAATTGATTCGACTGTCAAATGTATAAAATTTGAATTAACACCATTTAATAAGGAATAACCGAAAATTATGACGCTTTCATTATGACTACAAAACAAAAAGCAGCTAAAATCGCGGATATTTTAGAAGAATTATACCCCGAAACGCCCATACCTTTAAGCCATACGGATGCTTATACTCTTTTGATATCGGTTTTGCTGTCAGCGCAATGTACAGACGAACGGGTCAATAAAGTGACGCCTTTTTTGTTCGAAAAAGCGGATAATCCCTATAAAATGGTTAGTTTAGAAGTTGAAGACATCAAAGCAGTTATCAGGCCTTGCGGGCTTTCACCTCGCAAATCGCAAGCGATTTATGATTTATCCCATATTTTAATTGATAAATATAAAGGTGAAGTGCCGCAAAATTTTGAGGCATTGGAAGCATTACCGGGGGTTGGGCATAAAACGGCATCAGTCGTGATGTCTCAAGCTTTTGGTGTGCCGGCGTTTCCGGTTGATACACATATTCATCGGTTGGCTTTTAGATGGGGTTTGAGTAACGGAAAGAACGTGGATCAAACTGAAAAGGATTTAAAAAGGCTTTTCCCGAAAAAAAAATGGAACAAATTGCATTTACAAATTATTTTTTTTGGTCGTCAACATTGTCCTGCCCGTGGGCACAATCCGGCATTATGTCCAATATGTAGCCAATTCGGCAATCCGGTAGCGTTTGAAAAATAGATTAAAATGGCAATCCCAAGGCGAAGTTGGTATTAAAATTTGCCCATTTAAAGCTATTGAAACCAATCCACTGGCTTTTATTATTTTCCAAAGGATACGGATTATGCAGTTTATAGCCAAAATCTAAACGAATAATGGCATACGTGACATTCAATCTCATACCTACGCCCGTGCCGATGGCTAATTCTTTATACCACGAATTAGTGAATTTTGCCCCTTTGAATGATTCTCTGATGTCCCATATATTTCCCGCATCTAAAAAAATAGCACTTTCAAGCCGCCAAATGAGTGGAAATCGATATTCAGAATTAAATTCAATTTTCAAATCGCCTGCCTGAAAGGGTACACCGCTGAAAGTAGTATCAACATACGAACCCGGTCCAATTCCCCTGATAGGCCAAGCGCGAATGCTGTTGGGGCCGCCAACGAAGAAAAGACGAGAATAGGGGGTATTAATATCGGTGTTGAAAGGAACTGCCACACCCACTGCCAACCGAGCGGCGTATGAGCGTTTGGTGCTCACTTGTCGGGAAAATCGAAAGTCAACTTCTCCTCTGAGATACCGTGAAAAATCAACGCTGTCTTTAACTTTATAAGGTAATTGGCGTCCGAATATTTTTTCCGCTAAGGATATTTCGCTGCCTGATTGTTCAACGGTTGCGATGATTTGGCGGCGTTGACCCAAAATATTGGGTTTTTCATTGTATTCATAGGTAAAAGATCGGAATGCCAAACCGGTCATCAATTGGCTTTCAAAACTTTTGGCGGTGCGGGTGTTGATGCGTTTTAAAAATTCTTCCCGTAAATCATTGATATTCAATTCAATACCGGTGGGACTGACAATATACCTCTCCAGACCGTTACTTCTTTTAAGGACATATTTAAAACCCATATTAAACTGTTGCAAACGGTATTGATTCAAGCCTCTACGGTCGGACTGGTTGTAGCTGATATTAAAATCGGTGCTACCATCTTTTATCATATCATTGTAAAATCCGTCTTTTAAAATATTTAATTTGTTAAGTAATTTCCAAGAGTTAGTCAATCTAACAAACTTGGGTACTGATAAATTATTGTCAAATCTAAAGTCAAAAGACAAACCGTTGTTGGCATTTTGCCCTCCGGATAATCCGGCGTCCACACCCCCTGATATGACTGAATTGAATCTTTCAGCCCCGTTGAAAATATTTTTATGTTCAAAACCCACATCAAAAGCCACACCTATGCGCCCGAGATTACTTGAAGTTCCGGAAGAGGAAGTTTTTGTAGAAGAAATATTAGAATAGTTAATCTCTGTACCGGCTTCGAAACTCATTTTTTTGCCCGGCGTCAGATAGACTTTATAGGTAATCAGTGTTGAATCGCAATCTTCAATATTGGGTTTGATATTTACAAATTTATAAATACCCAAACCCGTCAGGTGGCGGATAGACTCATCAATTTCATTCTTTTTATAAATACTTCCGGGTTGTATCGTTATTGCTTTGACCAAAGGATTAGGGCTAATGCCCAGATTTCCATCATAGGTAAAAAAGATTTTACCATTCACAATGGTATCTTTGGCTATAGTTTCGCCAAGCCTGGCATCAAAATTCGGATATATGATGAGATCTGCGGTATAAAATTTTTGGTGAGTGTTTTTTTCAGCCGGCAGTTGAATAGTGATGTTGATATTCACCCTTCTATTACCGTCTTTATCCAATCCCGTATCAATGGTATCCGCTTCAATTTGAGAAATATAGTTGGGTGTGAAACGCGCATACCCAAAATTGTTCATCGCATTCGTGATTCGAGTTTTTTCTTGGTCATAGAGTGAGGAACTCAACGGTTGCCCACGTTTCAAAAAACTATTGTCTGAAATATCGTTTAAGAGATACAAAATTGTGGTATCTCGACAAATAAAATTAACAGTATCCAAAACATATAAGCGACCCGGTTCAACCACATAAGTGATATCGGCAAATCCCTTATCCTTGTTGTGAAAATCTTTATCATAATATACCATCGGGTAGAGGTAACCCCTGTTTTTCAGATACTGCGTCATATTTTTTACAGTAGATTGTGTCAGCTGTACATCGAATATGGCAGGTTTTATCGAAAAGTTTTTATATTGCCATCTTTTTAATCTCGAAGGGTTGGTATCTCGAAGACTTTTAAAATAAAACCAAGCACCACTTTTTCTTTTTTTTACCATCAAATCGGGTAATTCTTTCTGTTTGTAAAGGGTTGTGAGTTCAGCTTGAAGAGTCTTTTTAATTTTACTTTTTTTGATATTTATGATATCAATTTTATTTTTCCTCACGATGTATTGATCTTTTTCTAAGAATTGGGTCACATTACAAGAGGAGGCGACACACAAAAAGCCCAAAAGTATGAACATACGGATGTGCTTATCGTGCTGCATAACACTTTGCAACATGAACAATACCGTAGGGACGGATTTATGATTGTCCTTCGTTTTATTGAGTAATGAAGGGATATTATTAAATTTTTTTATGTTAAAATTATTGTGTAAAAAATTCATACAAATTTAGCATGCTGTCAAAATTGAAAATAAAGTATATTCAATCTTTAAAGATTAAAAAGTATCGTCAAATGTACGCCAATTTTATTGTTGAAGGCGAAAAAATGGCTATTGAACTATTGAACGACAAAAATATTGAAATCGAACTGATATTAGCTCTTGAAACGTGGGTGTTGGACAACCCCAATATTTTGAAACCGTTTTTTAATAAAATAATAACTATATCCGAATCTGAACTTAAACAAATATCTAACCTTACAACCCCCAATAAAGTTTTTATTATTGCCAAACAACCTAAGATAGATTTAGATCATTCTGTCATTGAAAATCAG
This sequence comes from Saprospiraceae bacterium, assembly GCA_031424115.1. GTDB lineage: Bacteria > Bacteroidota > Bacteroidia > Chitinophagales > Saprospiraceae > JAAFJT01. Next base: position 16,696 of record JANPGW010000348.1, read on the forward strand.
TTTTCATTATACCTTGATGGCATTCAAGACCCTGGAAATATGGGTACAATTATGCGTATAGCTGATTGGTTTTCAATACCTTATATATTGTGTTCAGAAACAAGTGTTGATATTTGGAATCCTAAAGTCGTACAAGCCAGTATGGGTGCATTTTTGAGAGTAAAGGCACTCGAAATGGATTTTAAAAATATCAAAGAACGATTTCCGGGTCTTCCCATTTTTGCTACTATACTGAGGGGGGGTAATATTTTTGAAAAAAGCTTCCCTCGCCGCGGTATTATTGTGATTGGCAACGAGGGAAGTGGTATTTCAGAGGATATTATCAAACAATCAGATTTTCCAATCACTATTCCGGGTGGCGGTGGTGCTGAATCACTCAACGTTGGCGTTGCAACCGGAATTGTCTGCGCTGTGTTAATCAATAATGATCTCGTCAGCAAATAGCCAAGCTGCCTGACCCTCGCCGGGATGACCTTTGGGGCATTTGCCCATATTTTTAGCAAAAACCTTGAGAAAACGTTTCGGTTTGGTATATTCTGAAAACTGCAATTTGGCTTCTCTGATATACCGATTATCTCCTCTGTTATGGGCAAAATCGGCCCGATTGATATCCAACCATTCTTTACCGTCATTTGAAACACTGATAATGACGTAATCCGGTAGAAAAATCCAAGATTCAGGTCGGTTCAGAAAATTAATAGTGGCTTTTGAAAAACTACGCGGCACACCAAAATCGAGTGTGACTTCCATATCGTTACCATTGAAACCCGTCCATTGTGCGTAGCTTTTTTCGGTGGCACGAATACCATTTGTCAAACCAAATTCACCGGATTCGTAAGTGTTTTTGGGGGCATTCAGCAAAGAATATTTCATGCCAAAAGCCGAGTTGATATAAAAAGTTTGTATGGTCACTTTACTTAATAGCTTACTCCCTTGAAAAACTGCCGCTTTAAGGGTTGTCGTATTCGTAATTTCAACGGGTTGAGAGTATAAATTTGACGTAGATTTTGGCGTTGTTCCATCGGTTGTGTATCTGATATCCATGTCTTTTAACACTGTACCCATTGAAACGGTGGTAGTGGTGGTTTCAGGATTTGAAATGTTTTTTTGGTTTTTTAGATCAAATTTGACATCATAAGCTCTTGTCGCATAGTCCACTTTCAGATAATCCAAACGTTTGGAATGCATTAATAAACGCTCCACAAAATCAGTATAATCGCGCCGATTTTTGGGTGACCACATTACTTCTGCCAAAGCAATTGCTCGGGGATAAACCATATATTCAAGATAATCAGCTGTTTTAATGTATTCAGTCCAGACATTTCCCTGTGCGCCCAAGATATATTTGGCTTGTTCAGAATTCAACTCATCGGGCGTCGGTTCGTATGAATACACTTTTTCGAGGGAAGTATAGCCCCCAATTGCCAAAGGTTCGGTCTCAGGATCACCCTGATAATAGTCAAAATAACAATGCGAACCCGGCGTCATGATGACATTGTGTTTTTGTTTGGCGGCGGTGATACCTCCCTCGATGCCTCTCCAACTCATAACTGTAGCGTTAGGAGCTAAGCCGCCCTCCAAAATCTCATCCCAACCAATAATATTTTTGCCTTTAGAATTAATGAATTTTTCAATGCGTTTAATAAAAAAGCTTTGCAATTCATGTTCGTCTTTCAAACCTTCTTTTTTTATCAAATCTTGACAAAACTTGCTTTGCTTCCAAGCTTCTTTGGGGGATTCATCTCCACCGATATGAATGTATTTGGCGGGGAATAATTCCATAACTTCTGATAAAACATCTTGTAAAAAATCAAATGTTTTATCTGTGGGGCAAAAGACATCTTCAAAAACACCCCATTTGGTGGCAACCTCATAATTTTTTGAAGGGTCACACGACAATTCAGGATAAGCCGCCAATGCCGCAAGGGCATGCCCCGGCATTTCGATTTCAGGAATGATGGTAACACAACGCTCTTGTGCATAAGTAACCACTTCCTTTATTTGTTCTTGGGTATAAAAACCACCATGAGGTTTTCCATCGTATCGTTCCGGTTTTTCAGACAGAGAACCGATTAAGGTTTGTTTTCTTTTTGACCCTATTTCAGTGAGTTTCGGATATTTTTTGATTGCGATACGCCAACCCTGATCATCAGTCAAATGCCAATGAAAAGTATTCATTTTATACATTGCCAATAAATCAATGTATTTTTTTATAACACTAATAGGTTGAAAATGTCTGCTCACATCCAAATGTAAGCCTCGGTAGCTGTATCGTGGTTTATCTTCTATTTCTACGCAGGGAATTTTCCAAGCTGATTTTTTGCGCAAAGGCACGGTCGAAAATATGTCGGGAGGCATAATCTGTAAAAGGGATTGAACAGCATAAAACATGCCTTGGGTAGTATTGGCTCGGATATTAATTTGCCTCGGCGTAACACTTAATCGATACCCCTCAGTACCCAAAGCCGAGTCGTCCGTTTTAAGGAAAAAAATGACGTTATCATTCGTTGTGGTGTTGTTTAAATCGAGGACTTTAGGTTGAGTGCCATCAATTTTTATTTTATCGGTCAGCGCTTTTATTGCCGCACGAGTCTCTTCCGTTTCGACGTAGATAATGGTCTTATTATTAAGGTAAAAACTACCGGAAACGGCAACTAATTTTTGTGGTTGAGGTAGAATACTCAATTGAGCAGAAGTTTTGATACACATCATAAACATCGCCAAACAAGCAGCCACATGCGTTTTATTCATAGAAATGTTTTTTTTGATAGGAAAATAGAGACTTTGAACAAATATACTCATTAAACGCTAACATTTCCGACATAATCTTTCAAATATTCATATCTCGGTGTCAGTTGTCCGTTGTGTGTTATAGTAGCACGTTCCAAAATCTTAGATTTTTCTCCTCTTTCAACAGCTTGTAATTCGGGTAAAATATTGATAATAAATTGTTCGCCGAAGTAATTAGAAGCATCACGAGGTAACTCATTGGGCAAATTGTCAATAGTCATCATCGTAACAGCATTGCCAGCGAAAGAATTATCGGCTTCCGCATTTTTAAATGGGTCAAAGCCAAAGAAAGGCACTTCGATGGTTGAAGCCTTGATAGTGGCAGGTATGGATGAATAAGGCACCATATCGCACGATACATCAGCGATGGTTTTGATTCTAAAATCCGGTTGTCTCATTTCATCGATCGTAAAAAAAGCTGGAGCCGTTTTATCGTAAAAAATACAATTAATAAAAACATCGGTTTTGCGATAAAACTTTGCGAAAGTAGATCTGAAAACCGAGGGATTTATATAGTAATCCTGCTTTTCAAAAGGTTCACCATCAATTCTTGTGACATAATCAAGGGGATGTATTTGAGTAAAAATCGGAATTTCATATTTTTCAACCAAAAAATCTGTGGGGGCAACTTTTTTTATACCCATATCTAAAAGTACTTCCATTGCCCCTTTAGCTACTCTGCCACCTCCAGACACGACTATACTCAGGGGGGGGAGTTGGGTCTTTTTATACATTTCGCGTGCCTTCGCATAACTTTCTAAATCTTTCATACGTGGCAACTCAAAAGCTCCGGTACGCAAACCATAGCCCAACAAACCATTATGAGCCCCTACCATACCCGCAAATTTACCAAAGGCGATTAACCTTTGGTTGTATTCATCTGTCAAGACTTCATAATCAATCAACGTAATATTTTTTTCTAAAATGGCTTGTAAAAGATTTCGGTTATGTATTTGTTTTTTAATGGTATGTGAAAAGAAAAAATAGGTTTTATTAGGTATCAATTGTTGAATGGGTACCTCTTTGATCCCTAATAAATAATCACAGAAATGGAGTTTGTGAGATAGTAATATGTCTTCATCTTCAAATTCACTATCAGAAAAGCAACGGGTTTGCGAAGGTTCTACAACAATTTTTGCCGGAAAAAGCCTTTCAATAAATGCACATTGTTGTGGCGTGAGTGCAACCCGATTGTCAGGTGGTGTTTTGCCTTCTTTAATAAGTCCGATTTTCATAAATCTATAATTCAGTTTGATTTGGTTGTATTCGAATCGCAAAATTAAGAAAAATTAGAGTTTATTCAAAATTTAATAGTAGTCATTCACTTTATTTTGCTCAGCTTGACACGGTTTTTGATGAAGTGATGGAATAAAATTTCATTCCATGACGAAACATAAAAGAAAACAATCTCTTCCAAGTTTTTATGCCACATTAGATTACCGTTACATTTATATTTTGGGCAATACTCGCTATATCTTCCGCTATAAAATTGGTATTGCCCGTAGTATTGAAAATAGAACACGGGGGATAAATAACACGTTGAAGGGCAACACTTATGAGATATTTTCCGTAAAAGTCTTTTTTGCCCAACGGATTGAACAATTTTTGCATGGCGTATATAGCCCTCTCAGTGCTCGTATGCACGGGAGTGGAAAAACCGAATGGTTTTGGTTGACCTTACCTGTATCGCCGATGATATTCCTCACGTTGATTTTTATTTTACAGTGGGTATCCATTCCGATGTTGATTGTGGGTATATCTTATTTGATTTTACATCAAGAACAATTGCTTTCGGCAATTATGCTTCAGTGTGTAGCTTGGCATAGTTTTTTTACTATACTTTGAAAACAAATGAATTGAACATGATTTTAAAAGAAGATTTAATACAAAAACTGATTGCCAGACAAGTGATTCTGGGTTATATCTGTGATAATTATTCAGTCGAAATTGACCGCATTAAAGATAAGTGTTTGTGAAAAAAAAAAGTGTTGACAGATACAAATCTGCAACACTTTTTTTAATGGATGGTACCCCGGGCGGGACTCTATAGAAAATTCCTCGTAGAATAAAGAAGTGAATGCTTTCAGCTTCGGTTTTGGTTGATTGTTAAAGTTTTATAGATAGTATGTTATTGTAATATTGTACCCGAAGGCAACCCTGATATTAATATTTATTGTCATAGTCGTGTCAGTAAAGTGTCACTTTAGCGCGTCCATATCTTCTAATTTCATCATCATTTCCAACATCTGTTTCTTCATTCGTTGTATCTCTGTCTTATCTCCTGGGGGGCTTTCAGCTGCCTTACTCACCCCGCCCACATCCATCTCTTGTAATTCTTGTTCGACATGCTTCTGTAATGCACCCACCTCAGTACGTTTGCCATTTTTGGGAGGCGGTTGTTCTGGGCGTAAATCCTTTTCAAACATTTCATCTAAAGTGACATGAAAATGTTTGCAAATTTTTCTTGCCACAGGTATCGGAGGATATGATTTGCCATTTTCATATAGGCTGATTTGACTTTTCCCCAAGTCAAATTCTTCACCCAATTCTACTAAAGTATTCCCTTTTAGTAGCCTCAAATACTTCAAATTTTCAGCAAAAAAGTTTATTTCCATAATAATTGAAAAAAATTTAAAAAAACAAGAAAATAAATTTGGAAGTTTAAATATAATGGAATTATATTTGCTTCCATAATTACAAAACAAAGTTAAATCAAATTTAACTAATCAGTCGAGAAAAGTTTTTGAATTAAATTTAAGCTAATGAGAAAAAGGATTAGTGTTTTAAAAATAGAACATTAGTTGGCCTTAATAAAAGACGCTAATGATTTAAACTCATCATTCTGTTCATTTTCAATTTTTGAAAGCCATTCAGGCAGTAATTGAACAGTAACAGGAAAATTATTTTGAGTATAAGTACAGGTGATAAGCTCTATCGTAATTTTAACGACAAAGAGATTTGAAATAGAGTGGCCATTGGGCAATGTGGCGGTGACTAGATCACCGAGCTTAAAATCAGTCATGATATATTTGTATTATTTTTTGGGGTACGAAACTTCCAATTTCTGCCCCTTTTTTTTAAAAAAAAGTTTTATTTCGTTTCAAATGTATTCATAATTAACTAATAATCAAATAGTTATACAATTATTTTTTTTAAAAAGGATTTGTTTTGGGAATTATAAACCTGCTGTTTTTTTGACGAAGGGAGTGCCCTCGCTCCTTTCTTTTTTTAGCAGCATTCTAATTTGATTCAATAACCCTTTAAAGTACAAAAGTTATGTTACTGACAAAAATAATTTTCGGATTTATCGCTGTCTGCTTATTAGTGGGCAGTTTACTCGGTGGATTCTCTAAAAAGAGGTTATAGATTTATTGTGTTTAGTTTTTCATGTGTAGTGATTTTCGGTTTGTGGAAATGGGTGAGGTATGAAGTGTGAGGTATGAGGTGTGAAGTATCTAACCAAGCCCGTTTTTTTTTCAACTTGAGTTTTTGTGTTTATTTGTTTATATGAAGGGGCTTCTACCTCTATCGGAGCTCCTTTTTTTCTTAAAAAGTTAAGTTTCTTCATATCCAGTAAAATGTTTTGAATCAATGAGCGGTGACACTGCCTTAGCGCTGAGCGAAAGCGATAAGGCAGCCCACTGTTTTAATGTAAAGCAACAAATATCTATGAGCACCAACTACGCAAAATATGACCTCAAAGTAAGGTTGTACAAAATCACTGAGTTTATCCAAAAAACGGCAGTCAAACGCTCGGTGAGTGTGGTGCAGGTGCGCGAAGAACTGACAGCGTATTGCGCCATCAGCAAAGGCTTGTTGAGTATGCTTGAAACCGCTACCAAACAGGAGAAAAAACCGCGCCGGTTGCAGCTGATTCAGGAACAACACATGAACGCTTATTTCCGGAAACAACTCGGCGATGACGACATTTTTGTGATGCAATTGAGCTTGGAACTCACATAATAAAACATACTACAGAAAACTGCATTTGTTGGATTCGATTTTTTTAACTTATAAACTCGTGCAGTAACCATGACCATTTTAGCCATTGCCTTAGTACCGACTCTGCTCTTCGCAGCGGCAGAGTATTCTCGCAGGACAAAACAAAGTAGGAAGCAACAAACATACTATGATTGATCAGTAAACACTAACGGGCAGCACATCCGCCGCCAGCCTTTGTGCTGCCCTTATTAAAAAACATTTTTTTTAATGATATAAAATCAAATAAGCTATGTTAAAAATAATCAAGCCATCAGATTTTGAGCGCAAAGCAATTCTCGGAGAATTGTTCATTCGCGTTGACCTCAACACCATTTCGTTGTCAAGACAACTTTGTCAAGACATGAAACTCAATAAGGGTGATTTTTTGGGCTTCACTCAGGATGGCGACACTATTTATATCACACAGGTAAAAAGCGAGGCGGAAGGCTTCAAGCTAAGAGGCGTTGCTGACAAAGGTTTACAGTTCAGCTTTGCCGCCTTTGTTCATTTTCTTCTCAAGCATTACGGCTTATTGGATGTGCTCAAAGGATCCTTGGATTTCAAGGGTCACCGCTTCCCCTTGGAGCGTTGCGAATTGGAGGGTACAGTGTATTACAAGCTCGTGCCACCCAAACGACTCGCAACCCAATCCCGAGCACTCGGGACAACCCCCAATCCCAAGCACTCGGGACAATCCTCAACCCCCAAACCTCAACTCGAAACCGCATGATAGCCAACATTCTGATGGTGCTCCAAGACCTCGAGCTGGAGTACAAAGGGTACGCTTTCCGTTTCCGCATTATCTACCACAAGCGGTACGGCTACCTCGCTGCTTATGTCGTGCACAAGTGCCTATCGAAGACCCAATTCAAAAAAGCCGCTTTCGCAAAAGGCTACTGGGACGATAAAAACCCGGAGACGTGTATCAGCAGCTACGGCACGCCCTGGTTGTTTGCCGAGCCACTTGGGATGATAATCGGTTCAGACGGTGATTTGAGAAAAGCCCTGCAAAGGCTGGTGCTGCAAATAGAGAGCGTTTACGGACTCAATATACAAGAGCTGCACCGAAAGGAGATGCAGAAATACGATAAAACAATCAATAGCGAAGGCGCATACTCCAAAAGCCTGATAAGTGGCTAATCGGTGGCAGATTACAGCTTGTCACGCCTGACAGCAGCCAACTGTATAGAGTGTGCTGGTATTGCACAGAGTTCGATGGGAACGATGCCGAGTGGGTGGTGATCAACACCGACAAGGCATAAGGGCGGGGTTCGAGTCCCCGATGTGCAGCGAGAACGGGAAGTCATTCCTTGTGGAGCAGTTTGACAATAAGAAGAGTTAAGTCTGCTCCACATTTTTTTTTCTACTCACGTGTCAGACGCTTTAAAAGTGTCTGACACGTGAGTTATCATCATTCATTACATTCATCATCATTTTTTACAATGCAAGCAGTCAAAAAACAACCAAAATCACTGCCACAAATCAACACCAAGGACATTGCCCTTGAGTGTGTTTTCAAGAATTTGGGCATTTGTATTGCTGATTATTACGCTCTTAGGAATGCAGCTCGTGCAGCTCGTCGCTCCATCACGCTCACACCGGGACAAGAGTCAGCGATTTTGGCTAAAATTGGACAGCTTCAAACGCAAAAAAATGAACTCTTGCAAAAGAGTGACTTCCAAGGCGTCAAAAAGCTCATTGCCTTAGAGTCACGCATCATCAACCGAACCGGCGATGTTAAAGAAATCCCTTTTGGCGAAAAGCCAGAAGCGCTGATTTTCATCATTGCCAAATTGGTTGCGAGAGAGATAAAAGAAATCAGAGAATCTAATCCGGCACTTTACAAAGACTATACTGAGGGGGTAGAAAAAGGCTACTGGCTCACGACTTATACCTCCAGCTTGTGCACCCAGCTCAACCGCAACGAAATTGGTTTTGAGGTGGCAAACCTAAAAGGCAAAGCGAAACGCGAGAATAAGAAGTTTTCGGGGCTTACAGGGAGTTTTCGGGGCGAAAAAGGCTATTATGCCGCCTTGGTAGATACGGGGTTCGTCATCGAAAAAGAAGTGACCGGCAACAAAGTCAGATTGAAAATCAATTTAGAATGGCTGTTTGGGTTCGATGTAAATATTCTTTCAAACCTACCTCAGTCTGCCCCCCCTGATAGCCCTTTTTTAAGCGAAGGGAGTGGATTATCAACGGGTCTATCATTAATTAGTAATCAAAGATTACTTAAGTTAACAGAATACAATGAAAGTGGCGCGGAAAGACTTTCAGACAGCTTATCAGCTGCTTTTCCGCAAGCAGTGGATGCGACTATCGTCGCAAAAAATGAAAAAGTAGAGGGAGAACAAGAAGTCAACCCGGTTTTATCAGCGACTTCGTCGCAAAAAGGAGAAAAAGTAGAAATTCCCGCCGCGCCCGGCGCCGACAATAGCACCTCAATAGCCTTGGAATGTGCCAAACAATGTGCACAAAATGCCTTGAAATCCCTTTTTAACGCTGAAAATCTTCAAAATAACCGCATTCAGTACAATGTCAACAGCATTTGTGGCAAAATAACCCCTCAAGACATTCGCGATATGCCGTTTTGGATGCTTGAAGCCATGCAAACCATCAAAAAAGAAGAGCAACATTGGGTAGAAGTGGCGGCTCTGGTCAACGAAGCCATCGAAAATACCGCCCAGTACCTCGACAAACACCCCACTCGTAGAATTTACCACCCTTTATTTTGGCTGAATCCTGATTTCAGCGGTGGTACTTTGACGCATTACATCAACACTTTCTTGCTTGAAAGAACTATCAAGCCATCCAATACCACCCACACACCCCAAATTTTGTGGATGTTGGAGCATGGAGCTGACCGCTACAAACTCATGCACTACGTCCGGAAGCACGGCGAAACCCTCGTCAGTGACGCCATTGCTTACGCCGGTGTCCGCAGAGCGAGAGGCATAGAGCCTAAAAACGGGCCCGTTGCTTACATTTTCGCCATTTTGCGCAACCTCAACCCGGCTACCATCCAATTCCAATTGGAATTGGAAAAAGCCAAACTCAAAGGGGCGAAGAACCCGAAAAACAACCCCGAGAAATGGACAATTAGCCGGGTTCACAAGTTGATCAATACCATCAAGCTGAGCGACATCGATGCGAGCAGATTGACCCCCTCAGTATGCGAAGCCATTGCTGCCGAAGCACAAGCCAAGCAAAGTGCCAATGCGCAGGTGGAAGCTTGGATTGAAGCGGTCGCAAAAGGGAAGTCTAACAAATTCACGAAATAAAAAAACGAGTGACCTCACAGCCACTCGTCAACAATAGTCATGATTTTCATCACAAACTCAAATATCTTATATGTCACATTACAAATTTGCAGCCCCGCAGCGCGGGGGCAACGCACAACTCAAACTTGTGTGTTATTTCGGAAAACAAAGCTTCACGCGGTACAGCTTCGATGGCAGAATGAACCGTGCCGGCACTGCACCCAAAACTTACGACAAAGCCAACAATTGGAACGCTGACAACGGTTTGCAATACCTTTTAGACCTTTTCGACAAAGAGCACCGCAATAATCCGGCTATGACTTATGCTTTCATTGCCGATAGTAATTACCCGGCATCGGGTGATATCAAGCAGGTGTGGAGTGTAACAAACAATGATTGGACAACTCAAGTTTTGGATAATGCCTCCCGATTTCAGCACATCAAAGCCAAAAAAGTGCAGCCGGATTGTTACACTTTTCGATTGAGTGTGCCGCTCAAATCAGAGAAGGACACACAAAAATGGGTAAATTTTTTCACAACTGAAAATCAAATTGGCTCGGCACTCCTCAACTTAATCGGTCAATTCAACACTTGGCAAACACTTAACCCCGACAAGGTACAGCCCATTGGGCAAATTTACGGCTCAGCTCAAAGTCTGTACGATGTGGCAGAGCGGGAAGTTCCGCGCTTCGCCTGGTTCGATACGCCTAATCTGTTACCTAAATATCACCGTACTCAAAGAGTCATACAAGGCTATCAACAGATGATTAGCGCAAACCAAAATTTTGAGGAATTCATCAGCAACCTATAATAT
>JANPGW010000349.1:0-2429 GCA_031424115.1 Saprospiraceae bacterium
GATTTGGTCAGCATGAGGTTCTGAGATGAAAAAACGCTTATTATCATCTTCTTCGACATGAAAACCCACTTTTGTAAGAAGTTTGAGATACCGCTCAATAGTCTTTGTGCTTACGCCAAGCTGTTTGCTGAGTGTATTCACCCTAAAGTGTCCGCTTTTCAATCGTGTTATAAGCTGTAATACTCTGTATATTTTCTGTTGTTCAGTCATCGCCGTGTTGTTTTGAGTTTTTGCTACTGACAAAGATATGCAAATATCTCAAATGTGTGTGGACGTTGTTGAATTTTTGTAGATATATTTGATGCGCCTGAGTGGACGCAACCCCACTCAAAAGTATCGAGGCAATTTGAAAAATCATTTTTTGATAAAACGCCTACGCCTTGTCACCGTAGAAAAACCAAATGCAGTTCATGTGCCATGCCTAAAAAGGGTGCTGTATTTTCCAAACTATAATCAAAAGCATAGCACAATTTAATTTTTTGATCTTTCAAATTGAGGGCATTATTAAGCCAAAAGCCTGTTTCGGCATGAAGCGTTTTATTACTGGAATAGCCACTACCCAGCCAAAAGATATTTTTTATATGGTAACGGAGGTTGAAGTCAATGCGCGGGGGAACGTTTTTAACGTAATTAACCCAAATGGAGGGCTCAAAAAAGCTGATTTTATTCACGAACTTATAATACCCCACTTGAGCATAAAAATGGGGCGAGCGTTGAAAAGTTAGCTCCTTATTATTGCTTGAAAATGGTAGGGTTGGCGATAATATTTGAGGAATTGAAAAACCTCCATACAGGATGTTGTCACTGCCTTCTCCGAATATAAACTGCTTTTTACCGGATAAAGAAAGATAGCCGAAAGCGCCCAAACCAATATCAGGGTAGATTTTATTGATATTTTGTTGACTCAGAATATCACCCGTTTCATGCCAAGCAATATCAGTTGCGTTAAAATTGAAACGGGTTACTCCCGCCATTAACCCGATTGAAAAGCCACCATACCGTGGGTCAAAAGTACCTAAAGCCGCTATTTTACCATAAATTCCAGTCGTGCCAATGGTCGAAGTTTGGTCGTTGACAATAAAACCACCTAAGTTTGGTTTGAAAAAATTGTCGTTTTCGAAGACATACTCCCCCCTCAGTATGGAGGTCTTGGGAGCCCGTTTTATGCCGCTGAACTGGGTTCGATAACTTGCGCCAATACCCATTTTATTGCCATTGAGCATATAATCGCTGCTGATAAAAGCTGGGTTAATGAGGCCTTGCGCTTCACGATATTGCGTAAAAATGGGCAATTGTTGCGCTTTCAAAGTTGTTTTTATGGTAAAAAAAGTAAGTACCACATACAAAATAAACCCATAAGGTTGTGCCCATCGTATAGGTTTGCTTCTTTGAGGACTACTTTTTAAAAAGGGCATAAAATCAATTTTTAATATAAAAAATAGGAAAATCCGTATCCGTATCAGAGTTGATTAAGCGAGGCGTTTGCAACTGCTGTTTCACTGTTTGCACTAAATATGGCACGCGCAGGCGGATAAAGTTGAGCATTTCGCTAAAAGTTAAAATCGTATCGTTATCGGTATCGGCTTGCATTCTACCCCGCACTGTTTCCACCCATCTATTTTGAAAAGCATCAATTAAGGCTTCTGTAAATGCGCCATTTTGCCAAGTTGCGTCCTCCCACGAGAACTGCTTGCCACTACTTGATGCCACGCACCAAAGATTTGGTTGCGTTTTAATCATTTTGTCAATCATGTCATTGAGCAGTAGATTTTGCTCGGTAGCATCGCCTTTTGCTGAAGCCATTGCCCGATTCACGATAGCCCCACTTTGGCAAGCATCAATAAAAACCAGTTTTTTACAGTCAATTTGCTTTAAAATATCCCAAATATTGTCTTTAAAATTCAAACTCGTAGATGATTCATACCGCTCTTCATAATCGGAAGCGGCTATGCGAAAGTTCGTAGAATCGTTGCTCAATGTAAAACCGTGCGATGAAATAAAAACAACAATCCAATCATCTTTTGAAATTTCCCCCGAAATATACTTATTTTTAAAATCTTCAATTGCTTTTGCAATGGGTATTTGCTTCGTGGATTCGGGCGTGTTTAAAATCGTGGTTTTAACATCCGTGAAAGTAACACCTCGTTGCGATTCCCAAATTTTAGCAAAATCCAGTGCATCTCGAGTCGTAAACGCTAAATTTGAAGGTACGCCGATAGATAAAACGTGCAACATCATATTCGATTCACTGTTATAGACCACTAAAGCCACATCCGTTTTTTTGACGCCCACACAGTTTGATACTTCTACTTCCACCTTATTCATGCCCAAGTTTTTAGGCACATCAAAACGCCAATTGTAGGTATATTCTGAACCATTTTTAGCACTATCAATCAGTGCAACCCGTTCAAATTTTGCTCCCGAATCTG
>JANPGW010000350.1:0-26057 GCA_031424115.1 Saprospiraceae bacterium
TGAAAATTTTCAATATTATGGCTCATATTTACCGAAATCATAAACAAGGATTTGAAGATCTATCAGCCGGCATTTGTGCCGCTTTACACAATCTCAAAATATCTATCAAATAACCCTTTTTAATTTTTGAACAAGTCTATTATATTTTGCAATTTTAACATGGTAGAGCACTGATAATAGACATAAAGATTTAATTTTGCCTATCTTATATCTATTCCTTATAAACTAAACAAACTGATATGTTAAAAAAACTATTACTCATAGTTATCCTTTTTTCGGCGTTTTTGCTCAATGCACAAGTCACTTGCGTACCTGTCTTTCCGGGGCCTGACGACAATGTGGTAATAACTTTCAATGCCAATGAAGGCAATAGAGGTCTTGTTAACGAGACAGGTGATATTTATGCTCATACCGGAATCATTACAGATGCCAGTACATCGCTTAAAGATTGGAAACATGTGAAATTTCAATGGTCAGTGAATGATCCTTCAGTAAGACTTTTACCTTTGGGAAATGGCTTATACTCACTCAATATTTCTAATATTAGATCCTTTTATGGAGCAACCCCTAATGAGAAAATTCTGAAACTGGCTTTTGTATTCCGCAATTCTAACGGGTCAAAAGAAGGCAAGACGGCAGCCGGTGAAGACATTTTCTATGATGTTTATTCTACCGGAAGCGCCTTAAAAACCTTGATAATCACGCCCACGACTTCTACTATATTCACATCTGTAGGTCAAAATATAAGTTTCAAAGGGGCAGCTTCTGTATCATCTAATTTAACTTTGACTGATAATGGAAGTGTTATTGCTACGGCAACCGGTGCTAAAGAATTGATAAAATCAATAGACATAACTACCGAAGGTTCTCACAAAGTGACTTTTAAGGCTGAAACTGGTGGCAATATTGATTCATCTTTTTTTTCATATGTTGTTCCGGTTCAACTTGTTCCCGCCGACCCACCGGTAGGTTTTGAATTAGGAGCTAATATCAAAGGTGATAGTGTCACTCTACTCTTACAAGCTCCCAACAAGCAAAATGTGTTTGTTATGGGCAGTTTCAATGATTACAAAGTGGATACAAAATACCAAATGCGCCAAAGTGTAGATGGTAAAACATGGTGGTTGACAATTAAAGGCTTAACGCTCGGACAGACTTATACATATCAATATTTGGTGGATGGTTTGACTGTAGCAGACCCCCTCAGTACGTTAGTTCTCGACCCGATTAACGACAATTTTATTTCATCACTCACTTATCCTAATCCTTTATCTTATCCGACAAATAAGACCACGGGTCATGTGTCTGTTCTTGAAATTGGTAAAACGCCATATGTTTGGAAAAACTCAAATTTTACTCGCCCCGAAAAGAAGGATTTAATTATTTATGAACTTTTAGTCAGAGATTTTGTCAATCGTCATGATTACCAGACATTGATTGATACCCTGGCATATTTGAAAAATTTGGGCATTAATGCTATCGAATTGATGCCTATTAATGAGTTTGAAGGGAATGAAAGTTGGGGTTATAATCCAGCATTCCACATGGCATTGGATAAATATTATGGTACACCGGACAAGTTCAAAGAATTTGTTGATAAATGTCATGAAAATGGGATTGCTGTCATTTCAGATGTGGTATTCAACCATGCATATGGACAAAGCCCGCTTTTCAAACTTTATGCAGATGGAAGTAATCCGAGTATTAATAGTCCTTTTCTGAATGTGGTAGCCACGCATCCATACAGTGTAGGATATGATTTTAATCATGAAAGTGAGTTTACCAAAAATTATGTATCGAGGTGTTTGAAATATTGGCTGACAGAATATCATATTGACGGCTATCGTTTTGACTTATCAAAAGGTTTTACCCAAAATAAAAGCACGGAGGCTACAGCATCCAATTACGACCAAAGTAGAATTAATATACTGAAAAATTATCATCAGGTAATTCAATCTACTACGCCTGGAGCTTATACTATATTGGAGCATTTTTGCGAAAATGCCGAAGAATCGGAATTGGCTAATGCCGGAATCATGGTTTGGGCAAATGTGAATTACGATGCTAATGAAGCCACGATGGGTTGGACAGGAAATGGTTTATCGAATTTTTCAGCAAAAAAACGCGGTTGGAATGACACAAGACACGATAAACATATCGCCTACATGGAAAGTCATGACGAAGAGCGACTGATGTATAAAAATGCACAATTTGGTAATAGTGTAGCCGGTTATTCAATTAAAAATGATATTACTATTGCTTTGAAACGAATGGAATTGATTTCATCTTTCTTTTATTTGGTTCCGGGTCCACGAATGCTGTGGCAGTTTGGTGAATTGGGTTATGATGTCAGCATCGGTTTCAACGGAAGAGTGGGCAATAAACCTATTCGTTGGGAATATTTTACTGATAATGCTCGTAAGAGATTGTACAATGTAACACGAAACCTTATTGCCTTGCGCAAAAATAACCCGGCTTTCAAAACTATAAATTACACCGATGCTGATTTGGCTACCGGTTATTTAAAAGCTTATCACATTCAAGAAAATGATTTTAATGCCACAATATTGGGTAATTTTGATGTAGCTGCGGGTGACATCAATCCATATTTTCAAAAAACGGGGAAATGGTATAATTACTTGACCGGTGACTCTATTACGGTGACGGATAAAAATGCCATAATAAGGTTGTTGCCGGGTGAATACCGTATCTATACATCTGTTCGTCAGCCCCAACCACCGGGTGGGTATGTCCGATATACTGTGACATCAACTGATGATTTTGCGAATGAAGTCAATGAATTTATGGTATATCCGACCCCCTCAGTATCCCACAATATGTTAATCGGCTATAATCTTTCAAAAGGTGGAAATGTGCAATGGTCGGTTTATAATATGGTTGGTCAACCAGTCCATTTTTCGCCAACTAAATCTTTGCCATCGGGCAGTTATCAGGATGAGTTAAATGTCCCACTTCCAACTGGAACATATCTTATAAAACTAACTGTTAACGGTGCGATAGCAACTAAAAAATTGGTAATAAATTGATTCTAACCGTGTTACTATTCTTGAGATTATCCACGGATTGATAACAAATTGATATGAACCGTGTCACGACACTATAACAGTGACACGGTTATTTATATTTTTTTAAAATCATGATAGGATTGTTGTATTTTACCTTCAAAATTAAAATTAATGAAAGCTGTATATCTTGTTAAATACGGAAATAGTGACACTGCCTTCGAAGTCAGAGACGCTCCGATGGCAAAAGCTGCCAAAGGAGAAGTAGTGATCAAAGTGGCCTGTTTCGGGTTGAATTTTGCAGACGTGGTAGCTCGACGCGGTTTATATCCTGAAGCGCCTAAAAATCCCGCTGTGTTAGGTTATGATGTTGCGGGTACAATACATGAGATTGGAGAAGGAGTGACCGGATTCAAATTAGGTCAACGGGTCACCGCCTTAACTCGTTTCGGTGGGTATGCAGAATATGCCTCGACTCAAGCCGAGGGAGTAGCGGTTATTCCTGAGAGTATGGATTTTGCAACGGCAACGGCATTAGCCACTCAAGGCTGTACCGCGTATTATTGCGCATACGAAAGTGTTACGATGCATGAAGGTGATAGGGTGTTGGTGCAAGCTGCAGCCGGTGGAGTAGGAGGTTTTTTAGTACAAATGGCAAAACATAAAAAATGTATCGTGTACGGTACTGCCTCCACTTCAAAAATGGAATATTTGAAAGAAATAGGGGTGGATGTGGCTATTGATTATACAAAACAAGATTTTAGCGATATCATCAGTCACCATTCTCCGACCCAAAAAGTGGACATTGTTTTTGATAGTCTGGGCGGACGAACTTTTCGCAATAGTTATAAATTATTAGGTCCAGCAGGTCGTATTATAACTTTTGGAACTGCCGAGCAAATTAATGGGAATAAGACCAATAAATTAGGAACCCTCAAAATGGCTTTAAATTTCGGGGTTTTTTCACCGATTCAACTCCTTTTAGGGTCTAAAGCCATCATTGGTGTCAATATGCTACAAGTGGCAGACCATCGGAAACAAGTTTTCCAACATTGCATCACAGAAGTAGTAAAAATGGCAAATGAAGGCATTATTACTCCTAAATTGGATAAAGTATTTAAATTCAATCAAATGGCAGAAGCCCATGATTATCTCGAAAGTAGAAAATCAATTGGGAAGGTAGCTGTTGAGTGGTAGTTTAGAAAAATCAATAAATGGAAACATGTATATGATCGTCATGCCTAACAGCTTCGCAAGGTGGACGGCGTACTTTCACGACCTGTTCGAAACCCAATCGTTTTTTAAGATGAGGCTCAATCAGAACTATATTGACATGAGTATCAGCTACAAAAAAGCGCACTAAATCATGGGTTTGGTTGGCATCAAAAATAAAATCAGATTTGCGACTTTGGGGAATGATATAGCGCCGCATGAAGTTATATTGCCATTCACCTTTTTCAGCGCACATTTCAGACTGGTTCTCTTCTCCTGCACGGGGCTCTTCACAAATGCCGTACCCCAACCAACTCGGTCTTTCGGTTGTGGGTTGGCGGTTTGTTGCATCCAGATATTGGAATGATAAATCAATTTTTTGACCATCGTTATGGCTCAGATGCGGAATCAGCCGATACCCATCTATGAAAGGAAAATTACATTCCAGATACTGCACCACGCAAGAATCACTATATTTTTGCACCATTTTTGTTGCAACTCCCTCCGTAACTGCCTTGAGTTGTGGCGTTACATAATGCCGATTAAATAGAACGGTGACAAAGTTCAAAGGCTTCAGGTTAGGATTACTTTTACCATAAGGCATTGGGACACGTCCGAAATATTCTGCCGTCGGTGGAACGATATAAAATGTAGAGAATGTATATACAATACAAAAGGTTGTGATTTTGAGCACATTACGCCCTAATTTTTGGCTTATTTTTTTATTGATAATGTTAAAAACAGGCAAGCATGCGATTAAAATTAAACCACCTATTTGAGTCAGTAAAGTTAGAAAAATACATAAAATTGCAAGCCCAAAGTATTTTGAATATTTTTTCATTTTTTCAACACCCATTTTTCTACCACTTCACTTACTAAACCTGTAATCTAACATCTTTACGTAAATCATAAGTAATAGGCATAGTTTCCATAATTATAGTTAATAATGGTTGCAAGTTACGCAAATTTGCAATAATTTTAAATTAAACAAGATGCTTTTCAAATACTGAACCGGCTTTGTTCAATTCTTTTAACTTGTCTAAAATTTGAGATAAAATAAGCTTCTAAACTATTGATGACAAATTATTTATGGGCTATTTTGATTCATCCATAACAATTTTTATTTTTTCAATCAATTTTCGCCCCCCCTCTGTATAGCTCTCCAAACTCTTCGGATTTTTCATTGCGTAAACTAAAATTGAAAAATTATCTGCTATGATTTCATCCGGATGAATGATATAATCTGTATTAAATTTTTGATGAAAAAGATCATTAATACCTTCCGTATTTAATGTGCTTTTTTGTTGATTGCCAATTGTTTGCACAATCATGGACTTGCCGTCAGACGATGCAGATATTTCAAAATAGTTGAATCCCATATAGTTGAAAAACTCTTTTTTGTTTTTTTTATAACCGGATTCGTTGGCATAAATTAAAGGAATAGCCTTTACATTTTGACCATTGGAAACAGTCAATTCCGTCATCCAATTGAATTCAATTCCGTCAGGATTTGTCAATAGCCTCTGCTGCAAAGAATCATTAAAAATCAAGGGCTGAGTGATTTTTTTAAAACCGATGGTAGCAAATAATTCTGATTTTAGCGAGGGGTTAAGGCGTGTAATCACATGGGAAATTTCATGTAACATCACTTTTAAGAAAATGTCGCTGTCTTTCTTTTTCAAAGCTTGTTTAGGTATGACAATCACATTTTCGCGGGTGTAATAAGTATCATTTCCGTAGTGCTTGCCATGCGTTTTAATCAATTTTAGCTCTTCAGGGAAGTATTGGATGTCCGCTTTTTGGCATAAATCAAATGCTTCCATTAAGATTTTTGCCAAAAAATCCGCTTCCTCTTTTGTAAAACTGAGAACATCTGCTTGAATAAATTTTTTATAATCATCAATGATGCTTTCTCGGCTTGTCTTTTCAGGAAATTCCTTACCCATCTGTATCATCATATCAACAGGGGTGATTTTGTCGAAAAAATGCTCCACATCATCTTTAACGATGGTTTTTGCCGCTGACAAACTATCTAATAATAAGATTTTATGATTATCAGACAATTGAATTTCCGTTTTAGCCTGTTCTGTTCTACAAGCAAAAAGAGCAAATGACAAGAGAATAATTAAAGTGTAACAAAAAATCTTATTGTTCATTGTTGTTGAGTTTTAAAAAAAAAGCCACCCCTCAGTATAAAGGATGGCAAAAATATAGTTTTAGTTGATTTAGTTGATATTTTTCATCAACTATTCTCTCAATAGTTAATTACGTTTGTTGATTCCTGCGAGTGGTGTTTTATTTATTTCGAAATCTAAATTTTGTAAATGCTCAATCAGTTTTTCTGTCAGTTGATTATTTTGAGAAATGGATTCCTTATTTGATTTTATCAATTCAATATCTTCATTTTGAACTATGAGGGACATCGTTTCATACAATTGTAGAGCTTTTCCGAACAGTATCTTGGCTTCTTCGGCATTTTCAATAATTTCTTTAAAATCTTGATTGCTCCAATGCTGAATGTCTATATCTTTTTGGTTTCTAAATCTTTGCAGCAGTTGATTTGCTTTTTCAAAAAGATAATAGGCTTTTTCGGATTTGTAGTAATTCAAAATACTATATAACCGTTTTTCTTCGGGTAAAAAATTGACAGCCCGTTCGAAACTGATGATGTTTTGCTCAAGAGATAACAAAAGAGCCTCTTCTTCTAATATTTTTGTGTAATCTGAAAAATAATCAACTGTTGCATTCTCCGATTTTTCATTGATAAAAGCATCTGGCGTAACAATCTTATTGGAAAGTTGCCAAATAGGGTCGAAAGGAAAATGCCTTTTTGTAAATACAGCAGGACTTTGAAGGAAACAATCATCAAAACGATAATCGAGTTTGCCGCAGCGTTCAAAATAATTAGACGCCCATGTCACATCAAACAGCTGCCATTTTCCTTGTATTTTGATGGCATTCCAAGCGTGAACTTCCGTTAAATCAGCTTTTTGGCCTATCGTTTTGGTATAGCCCGAAATGGTTCGCGCATCAATGCCAGATTTCTGACATAAATAGGTCAATAAATCCGCGTAACCCCTGCAAATAGCTTTGCGATTCTGAAAGACTGAATCGTAGCTTTGTTTGTCTATTGAGCGTTTAGAAGTTTCAAATTCTAAGGTATCATAGATGATATTTTGAGCCAACCAAACGAAATAAAAACGAGTTAATTCAAGTTCGGACTGCGTATTTGATTGCCCGTAAATAACAAGCGATTCAATGCTGCTTGTGGCATATTGAGGTGTATTCAAGGCAATGTAATCAATAGAGTTTAAATCATTTACATTACGATTTGCTTTTATGTTTGTGCATAATAGCAACAAAAAGATTGAACCTGCGAGTAGGTGCTTCATATTGAGTGAAGTTGTTTAAAAGAAAAAATAGTGCTGCTATGTTATTTTTAGATTTTTCTCTTGTAAAATTGCTGAAAAACATCGTTTTTCAAGCATAAAAATTGTGTCTCGACTTTGCCATTCTCAAGAGAGGAATAGAACAGTAAAGTCTTAATTGTTCTTAAAATAAATGTAGGGTTACTTGGAGATGAGGTTCAGTTAATAAATCGTGCCTTCAATTCAGGTGTTGGTATCATACAAGCGTCTTTTTTTCCAAAAAAACGGTAGCGATTTCGTGCCACAAAGTTATATAAATAATCTCTAATAAAAGGAGGAATAACGATAAAAAAATAAAAAAACCTATAATAATTTTTAAAATGCTTTATAACATGTAACACACCGGTAGATTTAGTATATATTTCACCATTTTCATATAAAATAAATGTCCCATATTCATCGGTTTTCATATTGAATCTTTTCAAAATATCTTGACCTATTTCAGATTGTAAGGCTGCAAATTTGAAATCGCCGGCGGGGTCATTTTTGATGATAAACTGTACAGAGCTATTGCATAAGTTGCACACCCCATCAAATAAAATCAGTGGTTTTTCCATAATAACTACTTAATTTGTCTTTAAATCGATGGTGAGGAATAATATCCACTCACTTTATAAACAATTGAAACGGAAAAGTTATTTTCACATGAGTAAAAATTTAACTAAAATAAAACAAAAAAGTTGCATTATGACATTTTTTAATAAGAATTGATTCCTATTTTTATTAAATCGTGAGGTGATGAGACTATTTTGATTTAAAAAAACTGATAAGTGAATAGAAAAGCAATTATTACGGGTGCCACAAAAGGGATAGGTCGAGCTATAGCTGAAGCCCTTGCTACTGAGGGGTATGATGTGGCGGTTTGTAGCCGCCATGAAAAAGATTTAGAAGCCATGAAACAAGACTTTGGACTCCGATTTCCGCGTACTACATTGATATATCAGGTGGTAGATGTGAGTCACAAAAGTGAAATTTTTGCTTTTGCTCAATTCATAGAAAATGAATGGGGTAGAGTAGATATTTTAATTAATAATGCTGGTGTTTTCCTACCCGGTGCAATCCACACCGAAGACGACGAGGCTTTAGAAACCATGATTCAAACCAATCTTTATTCTGCCTATCATTTGACTAAAAAAATATTACCCTTGATGCTGAGTCAGAATAAAGGATATATTTTTAACATGTGTAGTGTGGCGAGCGAAAAAGCCTATTCGAATGGAGGGTCTTACAGTATTTCAAAATTTGCCTTGCTGGGTTTTTCGAAAAATTTACGGGAAGAGCTTAAACCGAAAGGGATTAAAGTTACATCCATTTTGCCCGGTGCTACTTGGTCAGATTCATGGGCTGGCTTTGAAGGACCCGAGGAAAGACTCATGCAGGCGCGTGATATTGCCGAGGTGGTTTTGGCGGCGCTCAGAATGAGTGCTTCGGCAGTGATTGAAGATATCGTCATCAGACCACAATTAGGTGATTTATAATGTATTTTTTGAATTATTGTTGCATTGCTAAATGATGCATCTAACCATACAGTCATATAGCAATACAACAATAATTCAAAACACTACTTCAGTTTATCAACCACTGTTCTGATTCTTCTGATGGCTTCTCGCAGTTGCTGCTCGCTGGCGGCATAGCTCAAACGGAAACAATTTGGTTCACCGAAAGCAGAGCCACTCACTAAACCTACATGTACATTCATCATAACATAATCGCAGAAATCGTCAGCGTTTTTGATGACTGTTTCACCATCAGATTTGCCAAAATATTCGCTAATGTCGGGAAAAACGTAAAAAGCACCATCGGGTGTCGGCACTTTGAAACCTTCAATTTCGCTCAACAAATCTATAACAAGGTCACGGCGATATAAAAACTGAGAACGCATTTTATAGGTAGGCTCAAGGTCAGAATTCAAGGCAACCACAGCCGCCTTTTGACTAAATGAGTTGGCACCACTGGTACATTGTCCTTGAATTTTATTGCAGGCATCTGCAATCCATTTAGGTGCGCCAATATAGCCCAAACGCCAACCTGTCATTGCAAAACCTTTAGCAAAGCCATTGACAGTGATGGTTCTGTCCTTCACTATATCAAATGAGCCAATACTCGTATGACCCGCAGTTGTATAATTGATATACTCATAGATCTCGTCTGAAACGATATAAATATCTTCATGTTTGCCAATCACCTCAGCGATTTCGCGCAATTCCGATTTCGTGAAAACAGCACCGGTAGGGTTGCAAGGTGAACTAAACAAAACCATTTTAGTGCGTTCAGTAATCGCCGCTTCAACTTGCTCAGCAGTTATTTTATAATCCTGCTCTACACCCGCTGAAACATATACCGGAGTAGCACCGGTCATTTTAATAATTTCGGCATAGCTCACCCAAAATGGAGCGAAAATGATACACTCATCACCTTCCTCCAACAATGAAAAAGCAACATTATAAATACTTTGCTTCGCACCATTCGACACCACGATTTGGTTAGGAGCGTAGTCCAAATGATTGTCTCTTTTGAATTTTTTTGAAATAGCATCCAATAATTCAGGAATACCCGCCACTGGCGTATATTTCGTAAACCCTTCAGAAAGTGCCTTGATGGCTGCCATTTTAATATGGTCAGGGGTGTCAAAATCGGGTTCTCCAAGACTTAAGCTGATGACGTCATGCCCTTGTGCTTTGAGATTGCGCGCCATTTGAGCCATTTTGAGTGTTTCACTCTCCGACATATCGCGTACCATCGAACTTAAACGAGACTTTGTTTCAATTGACATTTTCTTTTATCTTTTAGTAATGTGGAAATAATATTTGACTATTAATTGGAAAAGTCTGCAAAAATAAAGCAAATTTTGAATTTCATTTTAAAAATTAGCCCATTCAACATTTTTTTTAGAAAATAAAAAAAATATAATTTTATACCCTCCCAAGACCCCGATTACTCGTGGGGGATTAGACCCCTCAGTATAGGACTCAATTTTTTGAATCGCCATTAATATGGTGTAATGAATTTGGTTGCAACCTTTAAACTTTTGGGCGCTCATTAACGTAATATCATTTGTAAAATACAAATAAGAATGTATGCTTTCAAAATTATGGTATTTGTCGGAATTTGGTTTTTTTCTAATCCGACTGAATCTAAAAACATAAGAAATATCCTTTTCTTAAAAGATTCGATGCCCAAAGTATTGCTCTATACACAATTGGAATCTTTTTTGACAACACAAAGCGACAGTGTTTATGTAGTCAATTTTTGGGCAACTTGGTGTGCGCCATGCGTTGCCGAATTGCCATATTTTGAAGAACTGACAAAAACGTATTCAGATAAAAAAGTGAAAGTGATTTTGATGAGCCTTGATTTTAAAAGTGAAGTAAAGACCAGATTAGCGCCTTTTTTAAAGAAAAAAAAATTGAAAAGTGAAGTTATCTTTTTAGGTGAAGCGCATTCTAATTCTTGGATCCCAAAAGTTGATGACAGTTGGTCTGGAGATATACCTGCCACTCTTTTTTTTAGTCGCACAAAAAGAGTATTTGTCAAACACCGTTTTAAATCTTTTGAAGAATTAAAAGTTTTTTTTGCACCTTTTTTGAAGTAAAGTGGCAGTGGACAATTTTCACCATTGCAGTAGATTAAGTTAATAATATTAAAATTTATCAACATGAAAAAAATATTATCGCTTTTGTTAGTGCCTATTTGTATGGCCATGGTAATGGCTTTTGCGATGCCAGATAGTGGTTATGAAGTGGGTGATAAAATTGAAGATTTTAACTTGAAAAATGTGGATGGCTCTCGTTTCTCATTGTCTTCTATTAAGGAAGCACAGGGTTTTATCGTTGTTTTTACGTGTAATACATGCCCCTACGCAAGAAAATATGAGCAACGCATCATCAATTTACACCACATGTATGCGTCACAGGGTTATCCGGTCGTCGCCATCAATCCGAATTATGCGGGCATCGTCCCCGGTGACAGTTTAGAGGAAATGAAGAAAAGGGCAACTGCGAAAAAATACCCTTTCCCCTATTTGTCAAATGAAGACGGTTTGGTATGTTATAAATTTGGAGCGACAAAAACACCCCATGTTTATATTCTCGATAAAAATAGGATTGTTAAATACATCGGTGCTATTGATGACAATGCAGATGATGCGAATGCCGTGTCTGAAAAATACGTCGAAAAGGCGATCGAATCCTTGAAAAAAGGTAAAAATCCCGACCCTAATTTGACAAAAGCCGTAGGATGCGATGTTAAAAGAAAAGGAATGGATCCGTGATTTATTATCAGTTACCCGAGTATTCGTTATCCATGTATCCGAATAACGAATACACAGATAAAAAATAACCACTATTCCTGAACTTTAGTTTTCATTTTAAATCTTTCCCAACGGACGCGTTTAGTCAGACCGAAGTTTTCAAGGCGATTGTGGTAATAAAACAAGACATAAAAATCATCACTTTCTATATCGCCATTTCTATTAAAAGTTAAAGGTTTGCGTATATGATAAACACCCAAGTTTTTCATACCATCTTTTATTAATTCTTGAGGTGACAAATGGATGGCATCAGATAATTTGAGTCGCCCTTTGTCGGCTAATTCATAAAGGGCATTTTGCATGGCTTCAATGGCTGCTGTAAATTGGTCAATGGGGAATACAAAATCGTCAGCGGGCAATCTCAAAAGAGCATATAAATCTAAATCCTCATTGTAATGGCGCAACATGTTAAAAGCTGTAAAGGCAATGACATGACTGCTCAAAACGATATTCTCTCGATGAAAGCGTTCAACGATTTTGTCAGCCAGCATTTTAGTATATTCTATTTCCCGCTGAAAATCTTCATTGACTACCCCCTCAGTATCTTTCACTTCTGACGTAAAATAATCTTTAATGTTAACAACACCGCCATGTCGATCGTAGCTGACACCTTCACTGTCAATAAAATTACCCATCACATCAATCGGTTTACCAAAGGACAAGACAATGTCCGATTTTCTGGAAAAAAATTGCCAAACATATTTAAACCATTCCCGAAAGCTGTTACCTTCCGATTTGCCTTTCAAATACCGCTCTTTACCCACAATTTGTAGATGTTGATGTATTAAAAAAGGGGCTTCAAGCACAAAATGATAACTTACCGTCAGAGGAATTATGAACACTTTGTTATTGTCGTTTTTCTGGCACATGGCGCGTTGTGCTTCGACAATAGTACCCATCAGACCTAATTTCAATTTGTTTTCAATGATACCTGAACGTGACCGGGTACCGCCCGGAAAAAAAAGGCTGTTTGTGCCTCTTTGAATAGAGAGATTTGACATCGTTTTAAGTGTTTCGAGATAGATGTCATTTTTTTTACGTCTATCAACTCGATACGCGCCCAAACGATTCATAAAAAAAGCGGGTATGCCAGAGTTATAGAGGTTTAAACCCGCGCCATAAGAAAACGAAGGTAAGCCCATGATTTCATCCATTACATATCCAATCAAAATAGAATCGAGATTAGAAAAATGGGTAGGCACCACAATAACGACGCCTTTATGAAACAGATTTTGAATGGTTTCAATATCGCCATATACCTGAAGACGTTCGTGGATCTGGTATCGAGAACCTAACATCCGCCACCACCGCTCAGCCGCTGCGTTGAGTAAGCGGTTAAAAAAAGCCGTTAGAAACCGTCGAGCAAATTGAAACGTCGGAATACTAAACGTACCCACAACTTCTTCAGAATACCGATGAACAATTTTTCGGAGAAGTTCTTTATGGCTATCAACCACAATTTTTTTCGTTTTAGAATCTTCAGTTTTCAACAGAGCATTCCTTATCTTATTCCAAAACGAGGCTTCGTTAGGTGGGTCAACTTTCCAGGGGCTTTCTTTAATGCGGATGCGTTCCTGATAAATGGTATGAGCAATAAGATCATAGAGTTTAGGATGCTGTTTGATGAGACGGTTTGTCGTAAACTCATCAATTTCTTCAATAAACTTTTTTCTATCCTGACTCAACTTATAAATGGGCCAATCCTCAAAACGCTTAAATACTGAGGGGTATGGTTTTGCCGGTTTTTTCAGTAGGTTTTTTATTACTCTTTGCGCAAGTGTCATTGTTTATAATATATGATAAAAGTAAATTATTTGTATATTGTGGCAATTAGTTGTCCTAAACAGAAACTTTGTCTTCAACTGTTTTTCAGATTTGCATAATAGCTATCATTCATTTGGGTAATAAACTCAATCACTTCCACGTTTCCCCGTTTTTTTTCCGCCGAAGTTATAAATTCGATGGGTAATTCATTCCAATTTATTAATATTTCATTTTGAATATTTTGAATATTTTTTTTCAAATCTTTCGATAATAGTCTATCGGTTTTGGTATATACGATTACAAAAGGAATATGATTAGTACCTAACCACATCAAAAACTCCATGTCTCGTTTCTGAGGCGGGATCATCGAATCAATCAAAACAAAAACATATTGCAGGTTTTTTCTGTTTTTTAAGAAGTAATAAATCATTTTTTCCCAATCCGCGCGTTTAGATTGAGAGATGCGGGCATAACCCAACCCGGGCAAATCAACCATATACCAACTGTTATCAATCAAAAAATAGTTGATTGTTTGTGTTTTTCCGGGCGTTTGTGAGACTTTTGCCAAGCCTTTTTTGTTAGTAAGCATATTGATAAGGGAAGATTTTCCCACGTTAGAGCGACCGATAAAAGCGTACTCAGGTTTTGTATCAACGGGACATTTATCTTCTCTGACAAAACTTCCCATGAAAGTTGCTTCTTTTATTATACTCATTATATATCTTAGATATTATTTTGCTAAAATTATAAAATATTGATTTACAAACTGTTATGATATTGAAGATAAATCCTTTTCCACTAATCGAAACAATTTTGTTCTGCAAAAGTAAAATTTATTTCGTCAACAAGTTAAACTTGCGTTAAAACCCTAATTTTGCGCCTTCAAAAAATCATAATGTTTATGAAAAAGGCGTTCATTTGCTAATTATTAAGAAAAATCAAAACGTAAAAAAATGAAAAAGTTAATTCTTCTCGTAGTGTGTTTTACATTAACACAGGTGGCACTTCAGGCTCAGATTTTCAAAGGTGGTATAAAAGTGGGAATCAGCACGCCTGATATCAAACCCAGTGACGCAAAAGAATTCAATACGGATTCGTTGAAAATTAAAGTCTCTGATGCCAACTATGGCTATCACTTGGGTGGATGGATACGTTTGACAGGTGGCAAGTTCTTTATTCAACCCGAAGTTTTATTCAATTCAAGCAATGTCAAATATCAAGCTTCGGCAATAAAAGGCTCAACATTGGTGCAGACTGTTTTTAAGGAAACCTACCAAAATTTGGATGTTCCTATTCTTCTGGGTGTCAAGTTAGGCGGTTTTAGATTAAATGGTGGACCCGTGGCTCATGTTCATATCAACAGTTCATCTGAATTGACCGATTTTAAATCCTATGAGGCTAAATTTAAGTCTTCAACGTGGGGTTATCAAGCGGGCTTCGGGGCTGATTTTGGTAAAATAGGCATTGACATCCGTTATGAAGGTAATTTTAGTAAGTATGGCGAGCATCTGACTTTTAACGGCAAGCAATACAATTTTGACAAAACGCCGAGTCGCTTCTTAGTAGCGATGTCAATTGGTTTTTAAGATATTCAATATCGCAATGTCAAAAAGCTGTTACTGGAGCGGATGCTTTTGTAACAGCTTTTTTATAGCCCATTTTCCTTTCCCTATTTCCCGAAAAAAGAGAAAAATTTGAACAAAAAGGGTGTTTGGTTTTTTCTACCTTTGCACGATTAAAATTCATTTTTATGAAAAACTATCTATCACTGATAAAATTCAGCCATACCATTTTTGCGATGCCTTTTGCGTTAGTGGGTTTCATTTTAGGGGTTTATGAATCAAAGACAAGCATTGATTGGCGTGTATTGATTTGTGTGGTGCTGTGTATGGTCTTCGCGCGAAATGCGGCGATGGCTTTTAATCGGTATTTAGATAGAGACATTGATGCTAAGAACCCAAGAACTGTGGTTAGGGAAATACCGGCCGGGGTCATAAAACCATCATCTGCCTTGTTTTTTGTTATTGGTAATTGTATTTTATTTATGGCTACGACTTGGTTCATCAATTTGCTTTGTTTTTTCTTGTCTCCGGTGGCTTTGCTCATAATTTTAGGGTATAGTTTTACCAAAAGATTTACGTTTTTATGCCATTTTATCTTAGGATTAGGGCTGTCATTGGCTCCATTGGGGGCATACTTATCAGTTGTCGGTCATTTTGATATTCTGCCTATTTTGTACTCACTTATCGTTTTATTATGGGTTTCGGGTTTCGATATTATCTACGCCCTTCAGGATGTAGAGTTTGATAAATCATTAAATTTGAACTCAGTTCCAGTCAGACTGGGTAAAAAAGGGGCTTTACAGTTGTCAAACGTGTTGCATTTTTTGTCCGCCATTATTATGCTGCTCACGGTTGTTATGCTTTATACTGAGGGGGGGGCATTTAGCACCATTAATGCTGTAGGTGCGGTTGCTTTTATTGGCTTGCTATTTTACCAACATACGCTTGTCAAACCTCATGATTTAAGTAAAGTGAATATGGCATTTTTTACAACAAACGGTATAGCAAGTGTTATATATGGCTCTTTTTTTATTATAGATTATTTGTTTTAGCGAACTTTATGTTAAATTCTAAAAATAATTATTTAAAATATATTTTTGGAACATGTTTTGTAATGTTATTATATCTGAACGACTCCCCCTGAGTTTTTACTTCTCTTTTACCGACCAATACCTCACATAAACAGATTAGGATAATTTTATATTTTATATTTAAAGAAATTATGTAATTGATTACTATTTGATAGTCAATGCAATATGTATTTTATTAATACTCATAAGTACTCTATTAACAACTGTTAACATTCTATTGGCATGATTTTCGGTTTATTAAGATAATAACCTTTGTGACAACCCATTTTATTCAAAGAAGTTCAAATAGTCTTATTTTTTGTTTTTCGATTAGTTATTATAAATTAAATTGCTATTTGTTTATAATTATTTGACCGGATAAATTGCAGTAAAATATCTAAGACTCAAAATGATCAGGCATACATGAAAAGACTTTTACTACTAAGCTCAATTTTAATCATTTGTAGATTGTTAACAGCGCAATCTAATTTTATCAAACAAGACACCGTTTTTGCTAAAGCCTCAGATTGTACGGGTGGTGTAAATATTTGTATTGATAGCATCACATATAATAATATCGGCGATTATACTTTTGTATTAGATGGTCAGCCTTTTACGACCACTTTCGATTTTTGCAAAGAAAGCACGCTGCACACATATTTTTATAACAGTATTTTTCAAGGTGGGTACACTGGTCCCTTTAGACTTAATTCATGGTCAGTTGATGGGGTGACTTACTCCATTGCCAATTTCACGAGTTTGAATCAACTTTTAGATTCAATGAGAATTTGGGACCCGACTGGAGGCTGGCAGCTTGAAGCGCCTGCTCAACTCATTTTGGGCTATCCGCAAATTGGAGAAACCTACAGCTGTCAATCCATCACAGGTTCGAGCCCAACGCCAACAGATATTTGTTATAATGAAGCGACTGTTTTCAATGGTTTAAAATTTAAGGTTAGTCCCGGTTTTCATCAATTTATTGTCATAGATACAGTTTTGGGGAAGCGTGATACTGTTACTTTAGGTGCGGCTTGTGTGCAGACAGATACCGTCCGGCAAACAATGGAAGTGAGCACTAACAGAGCTTATTGCATGAATACGACCCAGCTTTTGGGACAACCTCAGTTAGCAACTTTTACAAATTTCTGTTCAAAAATAACTACTCATGTAACATTTGATAGTCTTTTTAACTTTTGTGCTGGATATACTGCCCGTACTGCCGGCATAGATACGGCTTGCTTGCGGGTTTGTGACCAATTTGGCATGTGCGATACAACTTATTTATATATTACGGCTGAAATCAATCCGTTTAGAAATCATGTTGTTACTGATACGATTTCAATAGGGTTGAGCCGTCAGAAGTGCAATATCACGATTCCACCAGATACGATAAAGACCTATAAAAATTTATGTCCTACGCTGTCCGGTACTCAAATCAGTTTTGTGCTGGATACTGCTGCAAACTGTGTCACTTATAGTGGTTTAGCAGTGGGTACTGATACAGCGTGCATCCAAGTGTGTAATACGGCTGGATTGTGTGACACAACGTTCTTTTACATCCAAGCGCAGAACGCTATACTGAGGGGGGGGAGTTTTATCATCACTGATACCGTTTTTGTGGATTCAATAAAGACGAAATGCCTGGCTGTACCCGCAGGTACTATTGACGTGTTCAATAATATTTGTGCCACCAATTCAAGTACAAGTGCGCAATTTTCTTTAGATAATTTGTCAAAGTGTGTTTCGTATAGAGGTTTGATAGCGGGTACGGATACTGCTTGTATCAAGGTTTGTAACTCTTTAGGCACTTGCGATACCACGACTTTCATTATCACCATTAAGCGAAATAGCATCGTTATTCCACCGGGTGGTAAATTTACGGAGACGGATACCATCACATTAGGCTTGAGCCGTGATAAATGTGATTTTATGGCTCCTATGGGCGCTACCATTTTTGAGAATATTTGCGCTGGCAATTCAGGTAATAATATTCAATTTAATATTAATTCCACGACTAAATGTGTGACTTATACAAGTAAGACAGTTGGAATTGATACTGCATGTATTCGCATATGCAATGCTTTAGGTACCTGCGACACAACTACTTTTTATGTTCGAGCAAAAATGCCTTTGGGTACAGTACCGAAAGCCAGTATTGATACAATCGATTTAAGTCTATTTCAAAAGAAAACATATTGCCCTGATTCGTTAGAATTAGAAGGTTCTCCGTTGTCATTAATAAAGTTCTGCAAGCCGCCAATTTTCAATAATGTTGATATTAAATTAGATACAATCAAAAAATGTGCGGTGATTACCGGTAAAAGTGCCGGGGTTGATACATTT
Organism: Saprospiraceae bacterium; assembly: GCA_031424115.1. Lineage (GTDB taxonomy): Bacteria > Bacteroidota > Bacteroidia > Chitinophagales > Saprospiraceae > JAAFJT01. The sequence continues at coordinate 18,712 of JANPGW010000350.1, forward strand.
TGTATCGCTATTTGTAACCTTTCAGGTTCGTGTGACACGACAACTTTATACGTGAGGGTGTCGCCTGATACCCTAAAACCGACTCAGAGCTCTGAAACACTCACCCTCAAAGTCGGTGAAATAAAAACATATTGTCCTGATTCAACAGAGTTAGCCAGTGGTATAATAAGCAACGTTCGATCATGTACCATCACAAATGTTGATAATTCAACTTTGACGCTCAACAATGTGCTTAAATGCGTGGAATTAAAAGGACTTTCTGTGGGTCGAGATACGGTTTGTGTTGTGCTTTGCAATTCCGTCGGGTTGTGCGATACAACGACGCTCTATCTGAGAGTGACATCTGATACGCTTAAACCTACCCCGACATTAGAAACGATTGATGTTAAACTCGATGAAAACTTTGTTTTCACGGATATTGATACTTCTGAAATTTTAGGGGCAGTAGATACTATTTTTGACGCTTGCCCGGGCTTAAATGGTTCTCATGCTCTGATGGTTTTGAACAGAGCTGCTCGAAAAGTACAAATCACGGGTTTGACCATAGGTAAAGACAAAATGTGCGTAGTTGTTTGTAACAGAACATCCGGGTTATGTGATACGACAACATTGGTAGTGAATGTGGTGGATACTATAGGGGTGCTTGATTTAATGGCGAATACCGATTTTGATACTGTAGGGCGAGGTAAATTTGTGGATCTTTTAGTGTATGAGAACGATTCTCTTGTTAATCGGATTCCAACGTCATTGGTTGTAACACGCCCACCCATTTTTGGTAAAGCCGATACCATCAGTTATAGAGAAGGTAAAATTAGATACACGGCTGGTTCATCCCCATATAGCTGCGGGATTGATAGTTTCCGGTATCGGTTTTGTGTAGATACTTTTTGCGCAGAAGCAACAGTGATAATCGAAATTGTGTGTCCGGATTCACTTAAATTCTACAATGCAATATCACCCAATAAAGACGCGCACAACGATGCTTTCATGATTGACGGGTTGCAGAAATATCCTAATAATACACTAATGATTTTTAACAGATGGGGCATGGAAGTGCTTAAATCCAAGAATTATGAGAATGATTGGCAAGGTACTTGGAATGGTAAAGATTTACCGGATGGCACATATTTCTATTACTTAAGAAATGATGATACAGGTGAAGTTATTCAGACAGGCTATTTACAGATATTGAGATAAAAATATTCCAGTGATAGCCACTACAATGCATTAATTTCCTCCCATTCAAAAAAACATTTTTCGCACCAAAACCCGTGAATTTATCCACTTTAAAATTTTTAACGATGAGAAAATCCATCACACTTTTTACTCTATTGCTGTTCGCTTGCTTCAAAGGTTTTGCCCAGCAAGATCCCATGTTCACTAAGTATATGTTTACGTCTCTGACTTTCAATCCGGCTTATGCGGGTAGTAAAGATCATATGGCTATCACCGCACTTCACCGTACTCAATGGTGGGGTATCGATGGAGCGCCCAGCACTCAATCTCTTACTGTCCATACGCCAATGAAAAATGAGCGCGTTGGCTTAGGAATGAGTTTGGTCAATGATAAAATTGGACCCACCAACTCTATCTATGCCAATATCGCTTATGCATATCGCATACCGGTTGGTAAATCAAAACTCAGTATTGGCCTTCAAGGTAGTATGAACAATTGGCGAGCGGACTGGTCGAAGTTGAACATCCAAGATCCAAATGATGATGCTTTTAATGAAATGCATCCCAACCTTTGGAAACCCAACGTGGGAGTAGGGGTACATTTTTACAATAAATATTTCTATACCGGTTTAGGTGTACCGCGTTTGATTGAATATGATTTAACTAAGAATCGGACAGATCAATCACCGATTTATGCTAAAAGTGTTCGCCACTTTTTCTATACCATCGGCGGTGCAATTCCTCTCAGAGGCAATGCTTTGATTTTCAAGCCTGCATTACTCGTAAAAGCATCCGCTCCGGATAGTCGTTTTAAGCGTGATACGTCATTCCAACAAGTTGGTGCGCCGACGGAATTTAATGTTGACTTATCTTTATTTTTTCAAGAAACGCTTTGGATTGGCGCTTCTTTCCGCTCCTCTTTAGAGGTTTTTTCCAACAAAAGTTCATATGATTCCGCTGACCTTTGGGCGGCTTATTATCTATCAAACGGTTTGCGTTTAGGTGTTTCTTATGACTATACCTTGACCAAATTACAGAAAAAAGCAGGAGGCTCTTTTGAGGTAATGGTCGGTTATGAATTTGATTATAAAACAAAACGAACTGTTACGCCTCGATACTTTTAGAGGGTTGAGCAGTTGAATTTGCCAGTTAGAGGTCAATTCAGGTGTGCCGATTCAACTGCTCAAATTAAAAGTTTAGGCTCAATTAAAATCAATTCATTTTATATTAATTATAAAATTGGTATGATTTTTTATAATAGTTATTAATAAAATTATTTTATAAAAAATTGACTATCAATTTTTTATAGTATTATTATCATCTTTTACCCATTAATTATTCATATTCACTTTGTTTCAACTTGCTATGATGAAATTTAAAAACTTTTACCTTCTAGCCCTGGTACTTGTTTGTTTTACGAGTACCCTTCAAGCTCAAACAGCGAAACTTGAAAAAGCAAAACGCTTGATGAAAGAGCTTAATTACCAAGCTGCCATTGAGTTATTGACTCAAATCACTTCAAAAAATGATAACGCCGAAGCAAAAATTAATCTCGCTGAGTGTTATCGTAAAGTCAGCGATTCCGGAAATGCCGAATTCCTGTATGGTCAGGTGGTTCGTCTGCCTGAAGCTCAGCCGATTCACTATTTGTATTATGGTGAAATGTTACAGCGCAACGGCAAATGCGATTTGGCAAAAGAATGGTATCAAAAATTTAATGAAGCTGTTCCCGAAGATATTCGCGGGCAGTACATGAGCAAAGCTTGTGATTACGAACAAGAGTTGAAAACCAAAGGCGAAGGTATTTATGAAGTCAAGCGCGCCACTTTTAACTCTCAATACGATGATTTTGGTTCACATTACTACAAAGACGGTATCATCTTCGCCTCTGAGCGCGATAGAGGTATTGCCATAAAGCGTGATCATAGTTGGACCGGTCAACCTTTCCTTGACCTTTATTTCGTACCCATCAAAAATTGTGGAACGGATGTGACGTATGGTCGTCCGGAACCATTTTCTAAAGATGTCAATTCTAAGTACCATGATGCGGTAGTTACTTTTAATAAGGAACAAAGTCAAATGTTTTTTACCCGGAATAATTATATCAATGGGAAAGTAGGTACCGACGATGAAGGAATTATGAAACTGCAAATATATACGGCAAAAAAAGCGGGCAGCGGTTGGTCTAAAGAAGAAAGTCTCCCTTTCAATAGTAATGAATACTCTTGTGCTCATCCGTCATTGAATGAAGATGGCACTAAATTATATTTCTCTTCTGATATGCCGGGCGGTTTCGGCGGCATGGATTTATATGTCTCTGAACTTGAAAATGGTAAATGGGGACCTCCTATGAATCTGGGTCAAGGCATCAATACTGAGGGGCACGAATTATTTCCTTTTATCCATAAAAGCGGCCGTCTATATTTTGCTTCTGATGGACATATGGGATTAGGCGGTATGGATATCCTTTTTGTTGATAACAAAGGCAATGGTCAATGGGGAGCTCCTGAAAACGTAGGTGCACCCATTAATTCAAAAGACGATGATTTCAGCCTTAGCTTGAATGATGACGGCACTTGCGGTTTCTTTTCCTCAGACCGTGAAGGAGGTTCAGGTAGAGATGATGTTTACAGTTTTACTAAAAAAGCGGCACCTGTAAAGGTGTATGTTTATGATGCAGCTACTTTAGCGGCTATTGAGGGCGCTACCGTTGTGGCGGATTCTTTGAACAAAACCATGAAAACCGGCAAAGACGGTAAAGTTATGGTTGAAATGAGGTTCAATACATGTAGCAATTTCGCCGCAACTATGGAAGGCTACGAACCGATGACAAAACAGGGTTGTGTGAAAGACGCTGCCTCAGTTGAGAATTCAGTGGTGGAGATTCCACTTCAAAAAGTGTTTAAACATACTGTTGAAGGAGTTGTGTTTGATTTGGCTTCCGGCTCTCCATTATCGGAAGCGACTGTACAATTGATTGGTGGTAGTGATTCTATTAAATCCGTTGTGACAGATGCATCCGGTCGTTTTAGCTTTCCACTTGAAAAAGAGTTTTGCTATAGATTAAGAGGTGAAAAAGATAAATATTTTGCTGAAACAACGCCGGATACCATTTGTACCAAAGGCTTAAAAGAAAGCAAAAACTACCTTGTCAACTTGAATCTTCAACAATCGAATGCTCAACCTAAGCCTAATGACGTTGTAGATGCCGGTAAAAAAGATGAGAAGGGTGATGTTCCACCGGCTATGCCGACAGACAAAAAGAAAATTGACCCTAAACAAGTATATTTCGATGAGAAACAAGGTGTTTATGTTCAAAATAATAAACCTTTTTCAGGTAAAAACAATGGTATAACATATAAAGATGGTAAGCCGGAGGGTAAATTTATCCCCAGCGAAAGAGCTTATCCAGAAGGTGATGGCGTAGCATATTTGCTACATATTTACTATGATTTTGACCAAGCCTTTATCCGTAAAGAATCTAAACCTGAATTGGAAAAATTGCATAAATTGTTGAAAGATAACCCTAACTATATTATTGAAATCGCTTCTCACACCGATGCTCGTGGTTCTAATTCATACAACCAAAGACTTTCTCAGCGTCGTGCAGAGTCAGTAGTAAAATGGTTGATTGAACATGGTATCGAACGCGACCGTTTAGTACCGAGGGGGTATGGTGAAAGTTTGACTGCGAATGAATGTAAGGATTTAGTGAAATGTGATGAAAAAGACCACCAAATGAATCGTCGTACGGAGTTCCGCGTATTAGGATGTAAAGATTGCGTTGATAAGGATAAACAAATCCTTTCTAAGCCTAATCCGAATGCGAAAGTGGACAAATGTCATGGCTGTCCGTTCTAAATGGTGAATAGCTGGTGTTGAGAAACCAACAAATCCACCCGTTAAACCATAATTTTGGCTAGAGTAAAAGTGAATATATATTTTAGGGTGACTGTTTTAAAGCAGTCACCCTTTTTTCATTATCTAATCATTATAATCCTTATTTCCCTTCCAATTCATCTACATATTGCACATCTCCGAGCCTGAATTTGACGGGTAGTTTTTTATTCAAACCCATTTTATATTCTATTTTACAAAAAAACGGCATCTTGTCAACTGCGAATACAGCGGGTAATTGTCTGACCGGATTGGCATGTATGTCTGTTTCAAAATGCTGCGTATCAACAGTTTGAGTGAGTTTTTTTTCTGTCAATTTTTTATACATGTTTACCGGGATGGCAGTCTGTCCGGAGGATACCTGAACCGTCTGGGTAGTATTTTTAGATATTGAAAGACCAATTTGAGCTTCGAGATAAGTTGCCCAATTAACTAACACAATGAGTAGGGAAATGCTTGATATTTTCATCTTCAATAATTTAGGAATGAAATTTAAAGTTACGGGCATTTTTTGATAAAAACCGAAATAATTCAATTGAGAAGGTTATCAATCAATGAAATATAATACAAGTATATCATTCTTAAAACCCCCATAATCGGCTATTTCAATTGTAGAAGGAGAGAGGTAACTTTGCAGTATTATTTATTGTATATATTTAATTTATATAAAATAGCATTTTAGCGTTAATTAGATTTTCTAAAGCTGTAAAACGATTAAGGAAAATTGTTACCTACCCTCCTTTTCCTCTTTATTTATGACATTTCGAAAAAACGAATCTATCTACTATGAAAACACTTATGTGCTCACTCTTTGTTATTTGTTCAACTATTGTTTATGCTCAACAAATCCACACGATAGTTTCTAAAATTTCAACAGGTAATGATGATGCCGAAGTAGCATCCAATTATTTGTATTTTTACAGTTCTGATCTTGAATTGGGCGGATATGACACCGAAAACAGCGGTAAACAATCTACTATGTTAAGATTCAGATATTTGTCTTTGCCTGCTAATGCTATTGTTCGCAAAGCGTACATCCAATTTACCTCTAAATCAGGTTCATCGAAAACAGCGAATTTGGTCATTAAATGTCAAGAAGGCAATGCCTCAGCTTATACTTCTTTAAGAAATATTAAAACAAGAACTTATGTCAATAACATTGTAAAATGGAATCCTCCGGCTTGGACGAGATCTAATCAGAGTGATATTAATCAACGAACACCAGACCTTTCAACGCTTATCAATGCCGCAATTTCTACCGGCTGGCGGTCAAGAGGTTCTCTTTCTTTTAAAATCGAAGGGGATGCTTCTGTAGACAATGTTTTAAATGCACGCAGCTATGAATACGGAGTGGGTATGCCTAAACTTATCATTGAATATCAATTGGGAAACCCTTGTGCTGTGGATATGATACCGCCCGTTTTTTCTAATTGTCCGGATAATCTCTCTCTCTCAACGTTGACCGGTTCTGCCATTGCCAATTGGACAAATCCAATAGTGTCAGATAATTGTACTCAATATATTAACCCTTCACTATCCACTGTACCAACGGAAGGTTTGAGTAATGGTTCGACATTTCCGATTGGTACAACTAAAGTGACCTATAATGCCATTGATGCCGCAAAAAATAAAGCTTCCCCTTGTAGTTTTACGGTCACAGTTACCAATTCATGTAAAAATGAAGTAATACTGCCCGTTATCTCAAATTGTCCGACCAATATTAATTTGACCACAACCGGCTCTACGGCATTGGCTACTTGGACGTTACCCACGGTTTCGGATAATTGCACACAAAACATCACCCCCTCAGTATCCACTGCACCGACAGCCGGTTTGGACATAAATTCAGCGTTTCCAACGGGTATAACGACTGTTACATATTCAGCCAAAGATGCCGCTAATAACATTGCAACCCCCTGTATTTTTACGGTAACCGTTACCAATCCATGCGATAATGAAGCTATACCGCCCGTTATCTCAAATTGTCCTACCAATCTCAATTTGACCACAACCGGCTCTACGGCAATGGCTACTTGGACGGTACCCACTGTTTCGGATAATTGCACACAAAACATCACCCCCTCAGTATCCACTGCACCGACAGCCGGTTTGGACATAAATTCAGCGTTTCCAACGGGGATAACGACTGTTACTTATTCAGCCAAAGATGCCGCTAATAACATTGCAACCCCCTGTATTTTTACGGTAACCGTTACCAATCCATGCGATAATGAAGCTATACCGCCCGTTATCTCAAATTGTCCTACCAATCT
>JANPGW010000351.1:0-10831 GCA_031424115.1 Saprospiraceae bacterium
ATAATTATAAGGGGTTATTTTTTTATGATTTTACGAAAGAATCGGACTTTAAAAATCCGAAAAAATTGGATACAGTAGGGGAGCCTCTTATTGATTATGAAATATCTAAAACAAAGGAAGTGACTTTTTACATTGAGAAAGATTGTAAGCTGACTGGTGGTAAGTGTGCTTTTGATATATTGCCTGAACTGAAGGCAGAGAATGAAAAACTCAGAAAAGAGGTGGAATCCTTGAAAAATAAAAAATGAGAAGACTACTGAGGGGGGTAAAAATATTTTTTAACACCTAAAACAGCAGTGAACATGATAACTTTTATATTGATAGCCTTCGCGGTAGGGGGTATTGTGTTTTTGTGGGCAAATACCAACGTTAAAAAGCCAAGTGGGATAACTCATTCTGATATTATCCAAGCCGACAAAAAACCTTTTATATCAAACATCAGTGAGCGAAATGGCAAGAAATTAATAGATTTTCATTTCCCCTCGAAGCCTAATAGCCTTTTTGCGGTTGAGGTATTAACCGATGAATTTGAAAACAGCATCATTATTCAGCCCAAAAGCATATCAAGCATGAATACAGATAAAATATGGCTTGATACGGATGATTACACGGATTTCAGAATCGGCTTACGAACGATTAATGCCAAGAATTATCTCACAATATCGGCATATCAAAAACACATGAAATTGAATATTGGAGATAAGTTGTCTTTTTTATTCAATGACGACTCCAAATGTGAAGTTTTATTAGAAGAAAAAGGATACAGATTTGAGAAAGAAAGCGATGGTATCATCTTAGAAACCAAAATAGAAATTGATATAGATTTCATCAAACGGCTCAAAGATTCAAAAATAACGAAGTGGCGATTTTATGATGAAAAAAATAAAAAAGCTTATTCCAGTTATTTGACAGCCGGATTGCAATTTGATTTCAATGCTTTGGCAGAGATGCAATTACTGGCTTGCGCTGAAATATTTGATAAGCACAATTCAGAGGAGGTTTAAAACTAAGGTTCAAAACATAAAAAAAACAATTATTTAAAATGAAACAACTACTATCATCACTAATAATGTTATTAAGCCTTTCAGCCTTCGGTCAGGTCTATTACAAAAATCAGGACTTGAGAATGTATAAAGGGGAGTATATTACAGTTTATCAATATGCTTTAGGCAACACAAAAGGTGAGAGCCGAGTCTTGTGGGCATGTGGTCATATCAAAGATTCCATTGATACTCAAATAGAAAAAGATATAAAATCAGCGGGTTTAAATTTCGGTAAGATGGAAGCCTTAACCATCAAAAGTATTGAAAATCACGCCTTACGGGATAGCACTCAAAAGATTATAGATAGTCGCATAGAGACGGATTTTTTTAACATCTTATCAGAAGCGGGCTTTGATTTCCTAAAAAAAGATAATTCCTTAGCCCCTATGATGATGAAAAAAACAGCCATCATAACCACAAATTATACTTTCAAGAGAAAAAAGCTGTAAAAAAATTAGGGCATAACGCAGTGAGTAAAAACTGCGTTGATAAGAACTATTTGATAAACGTTAAAATATGTAATTGATTGATTACCAATTATGTGTTAAGATAGAGTGGTGGGTAAAATCTCCCGCCTTCGGTACAAAGCCAGAGCCTCAAAACTCTGGCTTTTCTTTTTTTATATAAAAAAACATACTATGACACCTTACTTTGTTTATGCTTTATCAAGGGCCCGAAGACCTTATATTTTTGTGGGGATGACAAATAATTTAAACCGAAGACTTTCATAATAATGACTTTTCAACGACAATCGCAACAGCAATCCGAAAGAGAAATATTCCAAAGAAGATTTGTATGCAGCCCCACAATGTTAGTATGAGCCACTAAAGAATTCATACTGTCCAATGGCACAGCATCGAACTGGCTTAATGACACACCAGGCACACATGGCAAGAAGTTGGCAAACGCATCCCGTGCAGTATTCAAATGATTCCGTATCACCGTTTGAAAAGCCATAGGCATGGGAGCTGGCTGGCATTGTCGGCAGGATGCATGTGCTTGAGCTGCACCCAAATGCACTCCTGTTACATATAATGAAGAAAGTGTAATCCGATTGTCGCAAACAGCTTGTGAATGGGCAATAACTTCCTGCAATTTTCTGACAAGAGCGTGTATTTGTGATTCTGCCTGGACATTAGTAAGTGACGGAATCTGACTAATCAACAAAGTGAGCTCTCTGGTGTCAAATTGATAGCAATCTTTCAAAATCTCTAACCCATCAAGTGCATTCCTGAGTGAATTTTGTATGTCCGTAACGCCGATAGCACTCATGACTGTAGGCTCACATGTTGTGCGTGCCCACGCCGCGCCTAATCCTGTCATACCTGCAAAAAAGACACTCAACGGAGCGCGGCATAACTGATTGGGATCCGTGACGGCTGCATTACTGACTGTAAATGTATATCTTGACCGAACAACACCTTCATTATTAAATAATGATCTCACTTCATAATTGCCTTCTGCCAACCCATTAAGCTCCACTCTACCCGTTTGTTGAGCGTTAGTATAAGTCCAACCTACATATTGATCATCAGCAGTGCCGGGTTTTGCAAGGCTAATCCAGTCTCTGCTATTACCGGGAAACCCTGAAAAGAGGACAACTATCTTTTCATAGGGCTTGTAATTAGGTTTTTCAGTTTTGGCAGTAAGGTTTTGATCTACATTGCCCACTCTGATATTGGTTCGGGCTTTCACTATCGCACCATTATCAAAATAACCTCGAACTTCATACTCGCCATAAGGCAACCCATTAAATGTCAACGAACCATTTGAAGAGCCGCCTGTGTATTGCCACACAGTATATTTATCATCTGCCAATCCTTTGGCAGCAATGCCAATCCAGTCTTTGGACGTTCCGAGGAACCCTGAATAACTTATAACAATCGATTCTCCCGGGGCATATACCTTCTTCGACGTATTAACTAATTGGGCATTGGCATGCATACAGGACATTATCAAAATGAATGTCGAAATCAACAAAAGAACAACATTTTTCATTATCTGCAATTTTAGTTGAAATAATGTAGTAATAAGAAAGTTCAAAGTAGTAGAGGTCTATCTATAAAACATGATTGAACGCACTGCCGTAAAGAGGGTGTATTGGATATTTAAATGTATAGTGGCGAGATGGTTTTTAAGCTTTGGATAAAGATATAAAATTATCATTTAAATTGCAAGGAAAATCCATGTGCTTTTTAGAAATCTTTGCTTGAAATATGATGTTAGTCAAAAAATCATAAGCAATGATGAGTGACAAATTTTTAAAGTGAATTGCATATCTGAAATGAATGCCTCTTTATTCAATAAATCAAATTAAATCTTACATTTATGCGAGAATTAAAAATGATTATTTTTTTTACTTCAAAATTGTAGCATAAAATGGGAAGAGATATTGCTCGTCTTTACAGGAATCAAGGTGTGGTAGGAGCTCTGTTGGATGAATATGAGCGCGCACTTGACGATTTAAAAGCCGTCATAAGCAACATAAGGCCGGCGAAGTTAGTGACAATAGTGGACAACAAGACTCAGGATGAGAACTGTCGATCTATTCAATCTATTTTGGCGCATATTGTCCGCTCAGGGTACGGCTACGCGATATACGTCAGAAATTACCAAGGTGAAAACTTGAATTTTCCATCGAGTGAAGTGTATGATACCGTCGAAAAATACGTTTTTGCTCTCGATGACATGTTTCATTTCAACGTTCAATTATTCACGGATTATCCACACCTAATTGTAGAAGAGATGGACAATGACAAAAAGATACTGGTGCGATGGGGGCAACGTTACGATGTTGAACAATTATTTGAGCACGCCATTGTACACATTTTACGCCACCGAAGACAAATCGAACGCTTTCTATTGACCTTAAAATAAACGCACAAAAACCTCCATGAAAAAAATGGCTGTCATTGATTTAGGCACCAACGGCTTTCGGCTCCAGATAGCAGAATCCGCTTATCCGGGGCATTTCAGCATCATTCACCATGAAAGTAATGAATTGAAATTGGCAGCCGACGGCATTCACCACATTGGTGAAGCCCCTTTAAAGCGGGGTTTGGCGGCGTTGAAGAAATTCAGTTCTGTATTAGCGCAATTTAACGTCTTGAATGTAAAAGCATTTGGCACCGCCGCTTTGCGCATAGCTGACAATGGTCAAGATTTTATGCAAAAAGTGAAAAACGAAACTGGAATCGAGATTGAATTAATAACCGGAGCCCGCGAAGCTGAGTTAATCTATAAAGGTATGCGCATGGGCGTACCGCTTGGCGTCGAGCCGGTTGTGATGATAGATGTGGGCGGTGGCAGCATAGAGTTTATTATTTGCAATATTGAGGGGGTGCTTTGGGCGCACAGTTTTAATGTCGGTGTCACGGTTCTGAAGCAATTATTTCACGAAAACGACCCGATTAAGACCCATGAAATTGCCGCCGTTGAACATTTTTTGGAAGAAGCAACTTTATCATTTATAGAAAAGGTTAAAGAATTTAAGCCTAAAATACCCGTTTTTTCGTGTGGTACGTTGGATTTTATAGTGCGCATACTGAGGGGGGGGTATGAAGAACCTTATCTGGAAATTGAAAAAGCTGAGTACAATAAATTTTATCAACAATGGATTTATCAGCCTGAAAGCAACCTTTATGCTATCCCTGAAATCCCTAAAGATAAGGTTGAAATGCTCGCAGTCAGTTTAATTTTGATGGATTGGGTGATGCAACAATTGAAAGCACCCAAAATGATAGCATCCGCTAACTCTATGAAGGCAGGAATTTTGTATGAAATGAGTTATGAGTGAGTCATATAAACGTTAAAACAACATTAAATACTTTTGGAAATGAAATGAAATAACTTCTGAAAACGTATAAGAGTGATGATGGAAATATTCAATAAAATTCTCCCTTACGCTGTATTAGCGGACACGTTTCAATGGCTGGCATTTGCGTTCAATATCATGTACGTTATTTTGGCAGCCAAAGGCAATGTCTGGTGTTGGGTTTGGGGATTTTTTGGAACAATTTTTCAATTCATCGTTTGCCTCGATGCGGATCTGAAATCAGACGCAGCTTTACAAGTTTATTATTCGTTTTCAGCTATATACGGTTGGATGAATTGGAGCAAAAAAAACGATTCCGTTCTATCCATATCAACACTCCCAATGAGTATGCATGTCAAAATCATTCTTATTGGAATAGCATTAGCACTGCCTCTTGGCTATTATTGGCACATTGCGGCGTTCAGATATGCCGATTCGATATTGACTGTATTCAGTATCCTAACAACATTTCTGACAGCCCGTAAAATTTTAGAAAGTTGGTTGTATTGGCTCCTTATTGACCTCTCGTACGCCTTCATTTACTACGAGCGCGACAAATTTATACTTGCCTTTTTGTCTCTCATTTATTTCAGTTTTTCTATCAGAGGTTATCTCAATTGGAAAAAAGATACGGTTATTTACACTTGAAAAGCTGGAGCCATCCATCGATAAAAAAGGGGACATTAAACAATAATCTTCTCCAAAATATCACATAATACTTGAGCGTCAGCGTCAGAAATATCGTTTAATCGCCACAACGTGTGAATATATTTATCAATTTCTCTTAACATTTCTATCCCTTTGTCGGTAATTTGAACATCAATAATGCGTTTATCTTGATCATTTCCCTTCCTGACAATGAGATTGTTAGCTTCTAAGCGTTCTGCCAATCTGGTGACATCACTCATTTTATCAATCATTCTATCTCGAATAACTTGCATCGGTACCACTTCAGGATACTGCCCCCTCAATATGCGCAAAACGTTGTATTGTTGTTGAGAAATACCATAAGATTTGAAAAATTTCTGGTTCTTTTGCAATATTTGATTGTGAACCAACATAATGCCCATCAAAGTTTTATGTTTGAGACAGACAAATTCCTGATTTGAAACGAGGACTCTTGAGATTTTACTTCGCATAAATATTGTTTTTGTGTATATTTTTTACACAAAAATAAGATATTAATTGATTCTAAATGAAGAGATTGTATATTGTTAACAAATATCAACATTTTTAATGTATAAAGATAGAAGTGAAATTACATCTTTTTAACAAAAGACCATATTTTTATCGCATAATTCTACTATTCTTCCTTTATTTCATGAACTAAAATTATGTCTAAAAGATTGTTCAATTGGGCGGCTTGATCTTCTGTTAATCTTCCCAAATAAAAATCAGAAGGAAAGACATCATCAATTTGCTTCATAAAATCAAGTCCTTCATGTGTCATGATCACTTCCACGACCCGCTTATCCAATTTATTGACTGTGCGTTGAACAAAACCTCTTTTTTCAAGTTTTTCTACCAATCGGGTCACATCGCTATTATTATCCAACATACTCTCTCTCAAGGTGCGCATTGATACAACCCCCGGATAAAAATGACGGAGTAAACGCAATAACATGTATTTTTGCGATGAGATTTCAAAGGGTTTGAGGAATTGCCCGTATTGGTTATTTAACTGATTGTTGACAAGAATCAAATTATACAGAACTTTGTGCCTGTTGTTAATGAAGTTAAAGTTTTGTTTCATGTGTGTTTATCTCTTTTTAATGATTGAAAAAAATTAAAGGCAGTTGAGTTGAAGTGACATTAACACTTGTTGCAACAAATATAGTTATTAAAATTGGCTTATAAATACTTTTTTCCCAGAATGTCAAGGTTTTGTAAATTCATCCACGTAGATAGCAGATATGCTCTGTTTCTAACCTACCTTTACAGTAAATTTAAAACTGGTAAAACCGTATGATAGACATTAAAAAAGTATTCTTTTTACTGTTGATTAGTGTCAACAACCTATGTTTCGCACAAAATAATAATGATGCTAATAGTACATCAGCATCAAATGTACCGGCAGGTAAAATAGTGATTACTGAAAAGCACCTTAAAAACATTAAACAGCTGACTTTTGGCGGCAACAATGCCGAGGCGTATTGGAGTTTTAATGGTAAAAACCTTTCTTTTCAGTCCGACAATGCCAAGTGGGGCGTAAGTTGTGACCAAATTTTTAATTTTGATATCAAAAAAGGGTTGAAAGACACCTTATATCGTCCGCCGATGATTTCTACAAGTCACGGGCGTACAACTTGTTCTTTTTTCATGCCCGATAATAAGCATATTATTTACGCCTCAACACACCAAGGCGGAGAAAGCTGCCCGATTCCCGCACCGACCGATGGCAAAAAATACGTCTGGCCCGTTTTTAAAGATTTTGATATTTATGTCGCTGATTTAAAGGGTAAAATTGTCAAACAATTGACCCATACTGAGGGGTATGATGCGGAGGCAACGGTTTCGCCAGATGGCAAAAAAATCGTTTTTACGTCTATCCGCTCAGGCGATTTAGAGCTTTGGCTCATGGATATTGACGGCTCAAATCAACGTCAAATCACGGCTGAATTGGGTTATGATGGCGGAGCGTTTTTTTCACCGGATTCCAAAAAACTCGTATTCAGATCCAGCCGCCCTAAAACAGAAGAAGAAATCAAGGATTACAAAGAATATCTTGCTAAAGGGCTGGTTGCCCCTACCAATATGGAAATCTACACCGTGAATATTGATGGTACGGATTTGAAACAAATAACCCATTTAGGAAAAGCCAATTGGGCTCCTTTTTATCATCCAAAGGGTAAAAAAATTCTTTTTTCATCCAATCATCAGTCTAAACGGGGCTACGATTTTCAATTGTATATGATCAACGAAGATGGTACAGGCTTGGAACAAATCACAACGCAGAGTATTTTTAATTCTTTTCCAATGTTTTCACCGGATGGCAAAAAACTTATGTGGTCATCAAACCGACAAAATTGGGGCACGCGCGACACCAATTTATTTATGGCCGATTGGGTAGATTGATGAACAGTTGTTTTATAGGAGTTCATAACTGTATTCATATTTCCCCCCTCAGTATATCATTTTATTGAATAAGAAAGGAATCTATTTGTCAGAAGACAGGTAAATTCCTTTTTTAATGGATAAAAAAACAAAATTATGGTAATAAATATAACAATAATATTTCTATAAAAAAGTGCTTTTTTTTATAAGCTGTATTTTTTAGTTTTGTCACTAATATCACAGATAAACATATCATTTAAGAGCCATTCTCTACTGATTTGTCCTATTTACCCTAAAATTGATTATAAATAAACGTCAAAGACATTCATTAGTTAACATGTTTCATAACCGCGTTCGCATATTAATCGTGTCTATTTTTATAGTAAACACCATTGTTGCACAAAGCAATTGGGTCTCAACATGTGGTCGTGAAGCGCCTTCCTTGAGTCAAATAATGGTAGATCCTTGTGGTTCTGAAATAACCAATGAGTACATAATTTTTAAAACATCTGCGATTCAATATGATATCAGAAATTTAAGAGTCAAAGTCTATAATCCCCAAAATAATGTACTTGCCGGCAGCATCAATAACTATTATAGAGCCTCAAATGTGTTATCTCAAGCAGTTGTTGCGCAACTCAATAATAACTACCCTTGTGCAATAGGGTCTGTTTTTGTGGAAGGGGCAGCGGCGCCTATCAATGGCATCATACCGCCTCATTCGACTATTTTGGCTTTCAATAATGTGCCTAATGTAGCAACTTTGACGCAAGATGTCGCTTCAATTGCACAAGCCTGTGGTTCTCGCGTATATGTAGTTTTTGGTGATGCAACCGTCAGCCTTTATTATAACAATCAACCGGTTAGTTGCACCAACGGTTGTATCCGCCGCATATTCATAGACCACGCCGGGCAGTCAGATACGAGTAATTTTTGCTCAAAATATACCTATGACGCCTCGTTGTTGCCTCGCCCGCCTAACACAGGCTCAAATCCACCCAATGGCTACGGCAGCGGCTCGTATATTCGCCCGTTAGCGAATGGAACTATGGGCTATGGAGGCGGGTATTTGAATAAAAATAACTGTTTCCCTGATAGTGCTTTGGCTTGTACCCCTCCTACCCTACCCGATTACGGCAATCATGTCTGGAACGTTTTAGGTTTTAAAGCAAGAAATAATTACTCAAGCGAGAAATTCAAAGGTTACTATGTAGCACGCGGAAATCATTTAATCAGTACACCACCGGGAGGTGGAACTTTGGGAAGTTTTGAATTTAATCCTGTCTTGGATGGGTGGGGCGTTTTGAGTTCTCCTTCCTATGCCCAGACGACGGGAGGGGCTTTACAGAGTTGGCTGGGTTGCACGATACCCAATGACACTTTTAGTATTCAAGCCAAACGTCAAGGGTTTCCGTGTGGATATTATTATATAAAAGTTCAAAGTTATGATGATGATTTACGCCTGCGCATTGACCAAAAGGGTGATGGAACAGGAGTTAAAGAGATAAACAATCCGACTAAAGGCATAGATATTTGGCAAGGGTATTTGGGTGATTCTACTAAAATAGATATATACGCTTCCGATGATTCTGCCCAGTTCAATAACCATATCGTTTTTTATAAAAATGACAGCGGGCATCCCCCAATAGATATCCAAAAAGGTTTAATTCAAAATCTAAAGTGTTTTAACGATAATTCAGGCGAAATTCACACCACTACTAAGGGTGGTTTGACACCTTACTTTTATTCATGGGCAGGTACTACACCAATAGCCAATAATATTGAAAGTCCTACTCATCTGGCTGCCGGTATATATGCTGTTTCGGTTTTGGATAATACAGGATGTAAGGATACACTTAAAGATATTGTAGTGACACAACCACTTCCCGTCTTTGCGAATGCGGGAAGGGACATAAAAGTCTGTGGCGATTTTGTGGCAAATTCTTCAATGGGCGGCAATCCTACTGGCTTCGGAGGTTCAGGTACTTTAAAGTATTCTTGGCAACCTTCCAACAATATTAATGATGCCACAATTGCTAATCCAAGCTTGATAGCCACCCCCTCAGTATCGGGCAATATTATTGTCAGCGTAACCGATGATTCTGCCTGTGTTGCGAGAGACTCCCTGTTGGTAACAGTTTTTCCTAAAAACACCACTCATAGAGATACTTTTGTGTGCCTACCACTGACTGTCGATACTATGATTTATAGACATTCCAATGTCCACGGCTGCGATTCTGTGGAATTTGTTGCGGTAAAATGGCTCAAACATGATACAATTATTTTACCTATATTAAGCCGATGTAGTAGACTTGATACGGCTACGCAAATAAAAAAATTGACCAATGCACACGGATGTGATTCGATCGTCATTCAGCGGTTCGTGTTAGCTAATGCAGATACCGTGAGGCGAGATTCATTTATTTGTAATACGTTGACAATCAATGAATTAAAATATACCTTCAAAAACCGATTCGGCTGCGATTCAGTAGATATTGTTACCCTCAAACTACTCAAAAAAGATACAACTTTTCTCCCCATTTTAAGCCGCTGCAGTAGATTTGATACCGCCACGCAAATAAAAAAACTAAGCAATATAAACGGTTGCGATTCAATAGTCATTCAGCAGTTCGTTTTGTCAAATGCAGATACCGTTCGGCGGGATTCATTTGTTTGTAAAGCACTGTCTTTCAATGAGTTATCATACACTTTCAAAAACCGATTCGGCTGTGATTCGGTAGAAATTGTTTCCCTCAAATTACTACAGAAAGACACTACCATTTTACCCATTTTGAGACGATGCAGCCCAACCGATACTGTCACTCAAATAACAAAACTCACGAATGCAAACGGGTGTGATTCAATCATCATTCAGCCGTTTGCGTTATTGAATGCAGATACAATTAGGCGAGATTCATTT
>JANPGW010000352.1:0-27578 GCA_031424115.1 Saprospiraceae bacterium
TTTCCCATTCCGAACAGAGTCGTTAAGCTCACCAGCGCCGATGGTACTGCATCCCTGAATGTGGGAGAGTAGGTCGCCGCCAACTCAATTTAACACGAGCCTTGTCCTTTCAGTAGGATGAGGCTTCTGTCGTTTATGTAATTTATACCCATTAAATAACTCAACTATAACGTTTCCACCTTTTTTCTATTAAAATTCCATTTCGTATTGCGTTTTGAGAAACTATAATATAATCCGATTCCAAATTTTACATTATTTTTGAAGCTTTTCCTGCACAATAGTTCAATATATTACATATCTGATGACCTTAGAAATTGCCCGTTCTCTTGCCCCCGATGAAGGAACACTCAAACGGGCAGAAGCTTTAGCCAACCCTCGTATGTGGATAATTGCCGAACGCAATGACCGGGCGTTGTGGGGGGAATGTCGGGGGTCAGGTGGAGAGCCTTATCGCGCTATAGTGGATATGAACGGCCCCGCTTACAAATGTAATTGCCCCGTAAAACGGTTTCCTTGTAAGCACACCTTGGCGTTGCTGCTCATGGCAGCATCCGAAGACCCAAACGCTTTTGGTAAAAATACCCCCCCTCAGTATGTCACGGATTGGATTGACAACCGCGACCGTCGCACCGCCGCAAAGGCAGAACCTCGTACCGAAGAACAGATAGCCAAAAGTGATGCATCAAAAGAAAAAACACGACATGAACGGCTCGAACTCATGGAGGCGGGCATTGCAGATGTGCAACGCCGTTTGTTGAATATTATTCGAGAAGGAATAGCCTCACTTGACAACGTGACGCATGCCTATTGGCAAGATTTTGCCGCTCGGATGGTGGATGCTAAAATTGGTGGTTTGAGCCGCCGCATCAAAGCGTTGTCCTCTATGAAGGAGGAGCATCCCGACGATTGGCACGAGCGCTTGCTCTCTGAATTGGGAACGATTTACCTTTTTACAAAAGCTTTCAAAAATTTTGATGCAATAGGTGAAAGTTTGCAAACAGAAATACTCATTCAAGCAGGCATGTCAGTCAAGAAAGAAGATTTATTGAGTCAAAAAGGTATTGAAGATGATTGGATTGTAATGGCGCAAATGGAAACACAAGAAGAAGATAATTTGACCAGCCGCCGCGTGTGGTTGTTGGGTAAAAACACAGGAAATATAGTTTTGGTATTGGATTTCGCTTTCGGCAATATGGGTTTTTCGACAGCATGGATGACTGGTTATACTTATCATGCGGAAGTCATTTATTACCCTGCCGCTTATCCGATGAGAGTTGTTGTGAAAAATGCCGAAGTGAATAATATGTCATCACATCAGATTGGACATCATTTTAAATATTCAATAAGAGAATTTTTTGAAATGTATGGAAAAGTAGTCGCGCAAAACCCGTGGGTGGGTGATTTCCCTATTTTAATAACACAACTAACGCCTGTTTTTAACCAAAATCAAATACGTTTTATTGATGGCGAAAAAAAATACTTAAATAGTCATTTCATCTCTGAAAAAGGAAATCATCATATAGGATGGAAACTCATGGCATTAAGTGGCGGGTATCCCATCTCTCTCTTTGGTGAGTGGAATGGGGAAAAAATTACCCCCCTCAGTATATGGATGAACGGACGATTTATTGTATTATAAAAAATGAGGCTGTCTCAAAAAGTTATAAAACCCTGTGTGACAGCCTCATTTGTTCATCTATTATTCCGCCGTTTCGGCAAGTTCCTCAACTTCTCCCATGGCTTCCGCTATTTCAATAGCATCTTCAATTTCATCCAAATCTACTCTCAAATTTTCAACGATGAAATCCTGACGTTCAGGCGTATTCTTACCCATATAATAATCCAAAATATGGTCAATATTCATATCATCTGTCATGATGACGGGCTGTAAGCGAATGCCGTCGCCGATAAAATCCTGAAATTCATTGGGTGAAATTTCGCCTAAACCCTTAAATCGGGTGATTTCCGCTTTGCCTTTGAGCTTACGAATCGCTTGTTGTTTTTCTGTTTCAGAATAGCAATAGTAGGTCGTTTTTTTATCACGAACTCTGAAAAGAGGGGTATCAAGGATGAATAGATGCCCTTCTCGCACTAAATCCGGAAAAAATTGCAAGAAAAACGTCAAAAGTAGTAAACGAATATGCATACCATCCACGTCGGCATCTGTAGCAATTACGACCCGATTGTAGCGCAAATATTCAATACCATCTTCAATGTTCAGGGCATGTTGTAACAAATTTAACTCCTCATTTTGATAAACGATTTTTTTTGTCATGCCATAACAATTCAACGGCTTACCGCGCAAACTGAATACGGCTTGAGTCTCCACGTCACGGGCTTTAGTGAGTGATCCACTTGCCGAATCTCCTTCTGTAATGAAAACGGTAGTATTCTGCAATTTTTCGTTATCGCCTTTTTCATTTAAGTGAAACCGGCAATCACGGAGTTTTTTATTGTGAATATTGGCTTTTTTTGCCCGTTCGTTGGCTAATTTTTTAATACCGGCAATCTCTTTTCGCTCGCGTTCATTTTGCTCAATGCGGCGTTTGAGGGCTTCTGCGGTTTCTTTATTTTTATGTAAAAAGTTATCCAGATTTTTTTGAATAAAATCACCAATAAACTTTTTAATGGATACGCCATCGGGCGAAATATTTAATGACCCTAACTTCGTTTTAGTCTGAGATTCAAAGACAGGCTCTTCAACGCGCACTGAAATTGCAGCAATAATAGACGTCCGTACATCCTGAGCTTCATATTTTTTGTTGTAAAAACTGCGTACCGTTTCTACAATAGCTTCTCGGAAGGCTTGTAAGTGCGTACCGCCTTGCGTTGTGTTTTGTCCATTGACGAAGGAGTGATATTGTTCGCCATAATGCCGTCCGTGGGTCATTACCACATCAATATCTTCACCTTTCAGAAAAATAATCGGGTATTCAATATGTTCTTCGCCAATTTTTCGTTGCAAAAGATCCAATAATCCATTTTTGGAAACAAGCGTTTTACCGTTAAAATTGAGTTTTAAGCCGGCATTGAGATAAGCATAATTCCAAAGTTGAGATTCGATGAATTCTGAGCGAAATTTATACCCTTTAAATATGGAAGCATCCGGCTTAAACTGAATCATTGTGCCATTCGGCTCATTTGTTTTGGCTAATTTATGGTCTTTTATTATAGCACCACCATTGAATTCAGCCGCTTTAACTTCTCCTTCCCGAAAAGCTTGTACCTTAAAATAATCAGAAAGAGCATTCGCCGCTTTAGTACCCACACCATTCAAACCCACTGATTTTTTGAAAGCTTTAGAATCAAATTTGCCACTCGTGTTGATTTGTGAAACGCTGTCCACAACTTTACCGAGCGGAATACCCCGACCAAAATCCCGTACTGTTATTTCTCCATCTTCCACTTTGATATCTATCTGCTTGCCGTGACCCATGACGAACTCGTCTATTGAGTTGTCGATAATTTCTTTCAAAAGTACATAAATACCGTCATCAGGTGCGCTACCGTCACCCAATTTACCAATGTACATCCCAGGACGCAGACGGATGTGCTCTTTCCAGTCCAGCGTCCTGATGTTATCGTCGTTATATTCTATTTTTGTTAAATCTTGTTGAGCCATATTTCAAATATCGGGTTTACTTTTTTATTTTATCTTTCCCTAAGTCTGTCATTGCAAAACTTCGGGTCATTTTTTTGATATGTTCTACTCGGCGAAAACGTAAGGCAGACCAATCTTCATCAATGGCAACAGCTCTAACCGGTTCAAAGCCCAATTTGCCCAAAATTGCCCAACCGGTGTCTCTGTTAAAATCACATTGATACCGTTTAGAAGTGCCTTTGGGATAAGCGAACCATAATAAGCCATCTCCATCTAATTTTTCAGAAGCCTCTAAAGCGATGGCATCTACTTCACTTTGTTGGGTGCAAAAAGCAAGAACGAAATCAGTCGTTGCTATCAACGATAAATCCTTCACGAATGTTGTCAATCCGGACATTCCTTCCATGTGCATGTCAAAACTCTGAGGCGCGTTCAATACCACCACGAGTCTCGAGTTTGTAAAATTCATTTTCTTAAAAACAGCATCCATTTTTTAATGGTTTAATTTAA
Organism: Saprospiraceae bacterium; assembly: GCA_031424115.1. GTDB lineage: Bacteria > Bacteroidota > Bacteroidia > Chitinophagales > Saprospiraceae > JAAFJT01. The sequence continues at coordinate 4,112 of JANPGW010000352.1, forward strand.
GGAGTAAAATTAAAAAATTCAAATGAATTATCCTATTTTGTAGCCTTGATTTTAACAAAAAATGTTTTAAAATACAATGAAAATAAAAATTTATTTTTATTTTTTGGACAATTTAATTAAATTTGCCATTTAAAGCCAACTTTTTGATAAAAATAAAAAACAAAATGTCTGAAAAAAGGAATGCCGGGCTAACTTTTATATTCATTACTCTGCTGATTGATGTCACCGGATTTGGTATTATCATTCCCGTTTTACCCAAACTTATAACAGAATTAATTCAAGGGGATTTGAGTGCGGCAGCGCGTTGGGGTGGTATCTTGATGTTTATTTTTGCCATTATGCAATTTATTTTTGCGCCCATTATGGGTGGTTTGAGTGATCGTTATGGACGGCGGCCTGTTTTGTTGGCAACCCTTTTTGCTTTTGGGATTGATTTTATCTTACAAGGTTTTGCTCCCACTATTTGGTGGCTTTTTATTGGGCGTATGATTGCAGGTATTACCGGCGCAAGTTTTTCGACCGCCGGCGCGTATATTGCGGATGTGAGTGAACCCGAAAAAAGGGCTCAGAATTTCGGACTCATCGGCGCCGCTTTTGGGGTAGGCTTTATTTTAGGCCCCGTTATTGGCGGTTTTTTGGGTCAGTTTGGCTCACGGGTGCCTTTTTTTGCTTCGGCTGCGTTGTCTTTACTGAATTTTACCTATGGTTATTTCATTCTACCCGAATCTCTAAAACCGGAGAATCGGCGCCCGTTTGATTGGCGTCGTGCGAATCCTTTAAGTTCACTGCTAAGAGCCCGTCGGTATCCCGTTTTATTGGGTTTAATAGGTTCATTGGTCTTTATTTATATTGCTGGGCACGCCAATCAAAGCACATGGGCCTACATTATGATGGATAAATTTAGTTGGGATGAACGGATGGTAGGAATATCCCTTGGTTGGGTAGGTTTGACGGTGGGTATTGTGCAGGGTGGTTTGACGAGGATTATCATTCCCAAATTAGGTCAGATTACTTCGGTCTATGTGGGCTTGACTTTGAGTGCTGTGGGTTTTCTCCTTTTTGCATTAACAACCCAAAGTTGGATGGTTTTTGTTTTTATGATTCCTTTTGCAATGGGCGGGATAGCGGGCCCCGCTATGCAGGGCATCATGTCAAACCAAGTACCTCATAATGAGCAAGGCGAGTTACAAGGGACATTGGCGAGTTTGATGAGTTTAACGTCAATTATCGGGCCCCTGTTGATGACCAATTTATTTTCATTTTTCACCGGTCCAAATACGCCTATTCACTTTGCGGGTGCGCCATTTTTAGCCGGTTCGATATTGACGCTGTTCAGTATATTTTTTGCTTGGCGGACATTATCAAAAATAAAATAGCTTCTTATTAAGCCGAAAATTGTTGTAAATGGTGATCGAGATGTTTCCAAGTCAAATATCCCCAATCCTCTTTAGATAGTTTACCGAACCCGGGATGCTGAGCAAATTCCCCGATTTTTTGACCTCGTTCATAAAACAGTTTGAGGTTATCCAGCAAACGTTGCTTTTCAGCATTGAAATCTCGTTCATCGGCAATGACGAAGCCAGGAACAGTTGGCAAGTTTCGTCCGAACGGTTTTTTCTGTAAAACAACCCATTTTATCAGCGTTTTACTCAAAAAATTGCTCGAATCCTTAGCTGGTGTTTTGCCAATGGCTTGTTCTATGGGAATATTACAATGGGCGAGCATTTGAGCAATATCCATTTTTCCCCATTGCCTCAAGTTCGATGGCTGCAATGCCTCGATTCTTTTATAAATATCTTGGTAGGCGGCTTCCAAAAGAATGTTTTGTATCATAATAATATTTTATAAACACGTTTTATTGAATTCAAATTTACAAAAAAAAATAATATCTCAAAGAATCATTTCCTCAAATGGGATTATAGTATGAAAGCCTTTTCCCGTGAAATATTGTTTTGTCGTATAAAAATCTCTGTCAGATGTCGCCATGACAAAATCGCCTCCCCAAGCGCCGAGCGATTTTATTTCGCCCCAATAATCATTAAAATATAAAGATTTAGCCCGCGGTAACTCTATTATTGAAGCCACTAATTTTTCATGTTCAATAATCAATTTTTCAAAAATACCCAAATCAGTTACATTTAACATAGTTTGAGTGAGTATTGAAAAAGCTTCAAAATACTGAGGGGGTAGCTTTTGAGCCTTTTCTCGATACAGGGCTATGCCTTCCCGCGAATTTTGCTTCTTATCGAGATATATAAAATACAGATTTTCTTTAAATTCAGGATTGAATTCTACTGCCTTAATATTATTGTTGCCCTCTTTTACGCTATAAACAATTGCCGAATGGGCTCCCGCGCAAGCAATGTCATATCCACTGCCACCAAATGTGTCTTTTAACAAATCGTAAGGATTTACCTGAAACAGTTGAGCAATATTATAAATCAACGTTGAACTTGTACCCAAACCCCAATAACGAGGAAACGTCAAATGTGTTTCGATAGCAATGCCTTTAGATGGAAAATACAAGGAAGATGTTTGAGTTTTTAATTTTTTGGCGGTTTTTAATATTTTAGATAACATTTGAGCCACCGATGAATCACTTGATGTCAAGACGTTGAAATGGATAAAATCAAAAGTGCCTTCAAACCAAAGGGTACTATCAGCGTCAAAACTTTTCCAATGCAAAGTATCATATTGAGAATCGGTAACTTGTAAAGATTGCCCGAATCGGGTAGGTATTGCCAGAGCCTCCGCGCCGTCAAGAACAAAATACTCTGACGTTAATAAGAGTTTCCCATAGGCATAAAGCCTTTGATTTTCCATAGAATAATCATGTTGATTAAAAACGGTTTATACCAATTCACTTTTTCTTAATTGCTCGACATACTCGCGAACGGCCGAGAACGATACTGTTTTGTCATCAAAATATTGACGTGTTTTTTCTGATTCTCCTTCAGTGCAATTGAAATGATTGAGGATATTCGAAAGGTGCATTTTCATGTGCCCTTTCTGAATGCCCGTAGTCACAAGCGAACGAACGGCGGCAAAATTCTGCGCTAAACCCATGGTCGCTATAATCATCATCAACTCTTGAGCCGACGGATTACCCAAAATGTCTAAACTCAATTTGGCTAAAGGGTGGAGACTGGTTAAGCCACCTACAGTCCCAACCGCCATCGGAATATCTAACCAAAATTTGAAATGATTCCCTTCAATCGTGCATTGCGATAAGCTTCTATATTGCCCGTCGCACGCGGCATAAGCATGTCCGCAAGCTTCAATAGCCCTGAAATCATTGGCAGTTGCTAATACTACTGCATCTATACCGTTAAATATGCCTTTGTTATGTGTAACGGCTCTATAAGGGTCAATGCGCGCAATCCGAACCGCTTTGCGGAATTTTTCGGCATAAAAAGCGGCATCTTTATCGTGAAAATCTTCGATATCACATTCTACCCAAGCCCTCACCACGCATTGAGGGGTATAATTGGATAAAATTGACATCACAACAACCGGGGCAATGCCCGTTTTGGCGGTCAAAAACTGGGTTAAAACAATCCCCATTTCTTCCAAAACACTATTGATAAAATTAGCACCCATCGAATCACAGGTTTCAAAAGTGACTCTAAGCTGGTAATATTCCTCTTCCGTTTCTGTAAAATCCACTAACTCAATATCTAAAACGCCACCGCCCCGATTGCGCATATTAACGGTCAAAAAAGCAGTTTCTTCTAAGATAGTTTTTTTCAATTCTGGGAAAAAGTCCCATAATGTCTGATGCTTGTCATTAACCACTGCGCCTGCCCACGTAAAATGAACTTGCCCCACTTTTTGCGTATTCAAAACCTCAGCATGAAATCCACCCCTCTCCAGCCAATATTTGGCTGCGCTGGAAGCTGCTGCCACGACCGAACTTTCCTCAATCGCCATCGGAATGGCGTATGTTTTACCATTTATGACGAAATTGGGCGCAATGCCTAACGGAATGGGAAAATTTGAAACGGTATTTTCAGAAAATCCATCGAATACTTTTTGAAATTCAGGGTCGTTATGCCAAAATTTTTTTAAAATACCCCCCCCCATGACCCCGAGTGCTCGGGGGGGATTAGACCCCTCAGTATCTGAGAGAAAATTATCAGTCAACCACTGTATTTTTTGTTCTTTGGTCAGTTTTGAAAAACCCGAAATAACTTTATTCATCGTTTAAATTACTGGTTTTAGTACTCTATTATTGGCAGTATGCGTATGAATTGGATTTTAAATTAAGCAAAGGTAAAAAATACATTTTACATGATACTAAAATGCTTGATAATTGACTTTTGTTTTCGGGAAACCCGATTTATAAGGGTTAGTTATGGCATACTCCCATTAAAAAGTGGTTATTTTGCGTTCAATTGCAACCCGACTAAATAATATTTTATGAAAATAGGGACTTTTTTGAACCACATCTCTCCCCGAACGCGTTTTTTATTGGGCGTATTTATCTTAATAATTGCCAATATTGGTTTTTCATCCAAAGCGGTTATTATCAAATTGATGTATATCTATCAAATTGATACAATATCCGTGATTGCTTTGCGCATGTTATTTTCGCTGCCTTTTTACCTTGTTATAGCACTTTTTTTAACCAAACGAGAACGTAATGTCAGGCTGACGCGGCGAGAGTGGTTGATGATTAGCGGATTAGGGATTTTGAGCTATTATATTTCCAGTATGTTGGATTTTCTGGGTTTGCAATACATTACGGCAGGTGTTGAGCGCTTGATTTTGTTCACCTACCCGACGATGGTTTTGGTGCTATCCGCCGTCTTTTTTAAAAGAAAAATTACCCCCCCTCAGTATATCGCGCTTGTTTTGACCTACATTGGGGTTATCATCGTTTTCGTAGCTGAAAAAGGGTTAGGTGATCAGAAAGATATCATCAAAGGTGGTTTGTTGGTTTTTGCGTGTGCGTTCACCTATTCTCTCTACGTTATCGGAACAGGTGAGTTGGTGCAGCGCATTGGCTCTGCCAAATTTACGTGCTATGCAATGATATCGGCTACCGTTCCTGCACTGATTCAATCCTTGATTTATGATGGTATGGCTATATTCAACTACCCCAACGAGGTATATTGGTTGACCGGGTGGTTGGTGATTGTGGCCACCGTGATTCCGACTTTTTTGATAGTGGAGGGTATACGTATCGTCGGAGCTGGTAATTCGTCAATTATTGGGTTTATTGGGCCCGTGGCAACTATTTTTTTAGCCAATTTTTATTTGGCTGAAAAAATCACATTTCTTCAATTGTTAGGAACGAGCATCGTTTTATCCGGCGTATTTTTGATTACATGGAAAGGGAGACGCTAAATTTGAATAAAAGTACGTAAAAAAAGACTTGTAACTGCTTTGTGATAGCTTCGTGATACCCCCTCAGTATATTTGCTAAAACAAGGTTGAAAAATCCGTTTTACATTATCCTACGTATCTATTCAGACAATTATTCATCATTTAATCAAAATCAAAGACATATTTATTTTATGAAAAATGTAAGAATATTCATTATCATTTTTTTGTTTTCGACTTTTCAAAGTTGTATCAAAGTTAAAGATTATAATTCTGAGTCAAAACCGGTTAGCCACGCCATTTTTGATAGTTTACTTCGCAAATATGTGAATGAAGCGGGATATGTGGATTACAAAGGTTTTATAAAAGATAGTGTACAATTCAATTCTTATTTGGATTTGCTCTCTCGAAATCACCCGAATGAAAAAAATTGGAGCAAGGAACAGCGTCTCGCATATTGGATAAATGCTTATAATGCCTACACGATTAAGCTGATTTGCAATTATTATCCGGTTAAAAGTATTAAAGATATTAAAAGTGGAATTCCTTTCGTGAGTGATACCTGGACAATCAAATTTATTAAGATAGAAGGCAAAACCTATAATCTCAATGATATTGAGCATGGCATCATTCGCCCGAAATTCAATGACCCACGAATTCATTTTGCGGTCAATTGTGCTTCTAAAGGTTGCCCGCCGCTTTTGAATGAGGCTTACACTGCCGAAAAACTCAATGCTCAACTTGATAGCCAAGCCAAGGCATTTATTAACGATGGCAACCGCAATAAAATCAAATCTGCCAACAAAGCAGACTTATCAAAAATATTCACGTGGTTTTCCGGCGATTTTAAAAAGGCGGATAAATCGGTTGTGGCTTTCATCAATCGGTATGCGAATACTAAATTGAGTGAAAAAGCCGAATTGAACTATCAGGATTATGATTGGAATTTGAATGAACAATGATGCTTTTTTTGTTAATAAACTCTCAAGAATACGTGACATGGTTTTTTTTTGATGTCATAACAAGAAATTGGTAAAGAATTTGTATCTTAGGGGTATTACATTTTTATCCGAGTTTGGAAACGAATCTTAATATCAATTTTTAAAATGAAAAATTTACTCGTAATTCTCTGCGCATTATTTATTATTCCCGTTTTTGCTCAAGATACCTTAATGGTACACAATGTTAAGCTAACATCGAATGGCACTGTTTACCTTGTTGACAGCTCTCCGGTTTCTGCCGAAATCTATAAGAAATATCAAGACGAGCAAAACAATTTTAAAAGCAAAAGCCAGAACAAGATTTGCTGGGTTAGAAAATTCACCAAGGAAAATAGAATGATTGAACAAGGTTTGTACTGTAATGGCACAACACCGGTGGGCAATATGATAAAATATGATTTAAAAGGTCAGGTAAAATACAAAAAATTATACTCCGGCGTTCGTGTTACAGCTTGCGGACAAAGCGAAGTGGGTCGGAAAGCAGTCGAGGAAATATATGATTTAAGCGCAGGTTTGCGTATATATGGTTCTTATCAGGATGGCGTAAAGCATGGACAGTTTTTGTACTATGAAAAAGCGGTGATTGTCGGGGTTGAAGCTTATGAAAAAGGCGTACTTCTCAAACGTACCGGTAAAATTTTCAATGTTCGAGAGGATGGTTCATTTGCCCTCGTCAATCTGATAGGAGTTAAGTAAAGGGACGATAAATAAGATTGAAAAATTGGCTGCATAAAAGTAATATTTTATGCGGCTTTTTATATTTTTAAGGTCATATTAACAAATTGGCGTAATATCTTTATAGGTAAATATAATTGATTTAAAATCAATACATTATGACATTCAGAACTTTGTTTTTTGTGATTTTAATCGGCGATCTTATTGCTCAAAATTTTCGAGAGTCATATCCTAGCGGCGAATATATTTTCAAACCGGCTTTGATGATATCATTAGCGGTTTACTTCTACACTCTTATAAAAGAACAATTCGCTATTACCGGACGACAATGGGGCAACAAACAAGATAAATTTATTTTGGCAGCTCTAATTTTTAGTTGTTTGGGTGACATTGCTTTAATGTTTAAAGGCGGTTTTTTGCCGGGGTTAGGCTCATTTTTGATAGCTCACATCTTTTATATTTTTGCTTTTTTGCAAGACAATCAAGGATTTATCTTCAGTAAAAAAGACAGAATGCACTGGGGGATATTGGTTGTGTTATTCGGTATGGGGCTAATGGGGTATCTGTTGCCGTATTTAGGACAAATGCAAATTCCCGTTGGTATATATTCCACTATTATTTTGGTAATGCTCCTCACGGCTCTCAACCGATGGAAAAATGTTTCCTCGCCGAGTTTTCAATGGATTTTGCTGGGGGCAGTTCTTTTTGTTTTGTCGGACAGTATGATTGCCATAAGCAGATTTGTTGCGCTATTTCCCTTATCCGGTATTTTGATAATGGTCACTTATGCCATCGGTCAATACCTCATAGTCATGGGTTATTTACAGAAAAAAGAAAAACAGCCGTAAGTAGGTAAATGAAAATAAACGGAAAATTGATTCATCATTCATCATTTAAAATTACTTATAGTCACCGCTTCAAGCTGTTTCTTTTATCCAAAAACCTTGCTTGAAGCAGTGGCTTACGTGGAATATTTTATTCCGCATTTTGTTTCAACAGCTGAATATTGCAAGCAATTTTGATATCATCGCTCACTACAATGCCTCCGGCTTCTGTTACAGCATCCCACATTAAACCGAATTCTTTGCGTTTGATTTTACCGGCAAGTTCAAAACCGGCTTTGGTGTTACCATAAGGGTCTTTTTGGATACCGGAAAACTCTACATGGAATACTACCGGATGAGTGATGCCTTTAATAGTCAAATTACCATTGAGAAGGTAGCCATCTTCATTTTTTTCGAAAGAAGTGGATGCGAAATCAAGCGTCGGGAATTGCTCCGCCGAAAAGAAATCAGCACTTTTCAAATGCCCGTCTCTTTGCTCGTTGCCGGTGTTGATAGAAGCGACATTTGCTGAAAAAGCAATTGATGCATCACTGAAATCTTCATTTTCTGAATCAACCGTGGCAGAAAATTCTGTAAATCTACCCGTTACAGTCGAAATCATTAAATGTTTAACTTTAAACTCAATCTCTGAGTGAATAGGGTCAATGACCCATTTTGAAGCAATTGTTACCATTTTTTTTTATTTAGTTTGTGAAAAATAAAGAATTTTATTTAATGTTTAAACATTGATTTGCAAACAAAAATAGGCTCCTCGAATAAAAGAAGCCTAATGACGATTAGTTCAACGACATCGGTACATCCATGACAAGGATTTCTGCATCGGTTTCGGCTACAATGTGTACGTTTTCAGTATCCCAAACGCCCAAAGCATCGCGTATACTGAGGGGGTGTCCATTAACGGTAATTTTGCCTTCAATAACAAAAATATAAACCCCATTACCTTTCAATCGAACGGGGTAGTCTTTTTCAATACCGGCTTTGAGGGTGCCAAGAGAAAACCAAGCATCCTGATGGATACCAACAGCCTCGCCCTCTTCTTGTCCGACAGGTGTCACAACTGTCAACAATTGATTAATTCTATTTTCCGGTTTGAACGATTGCTGAGCATAGCGCGGCTTGACGTTACGTTGTTTAGGATACAACCAAATTTGTAAAAGATTGACTTCGCTATGGGCATTGGCGTTGAATTCGGAATGCGTTACGCCCGTTCCAGCAGACATTACCTGTACTTCGTTTTCATGAATTACTTCTTCATTGCCCATATTGTCTCGATGCCGTAATGCCCCTTTCAAGGGAATAGTGATGATTTCCATGTTGTCATGCGGATGGGTGCCAAAACCCATTGAAGGGGCGACGATGTCGTCATTCAAGACTCGAAGAACCCCAAAATGCATACGCTGTGGGTCATAGTAATTGGCAAAACTGAATGAATGATGGGCATTGAGCCAACCGTGATTGGCGTGTCCTCGCGTTGATGCTTTATGAAAAACTGAATTTGCCATGATGATATTCATTTAAGTGACAAAAGTATTAATTGCAATCAATGTTTAAACATTGATTAAAAAGGAAAAGTTCTCCTTTGCACAAATTATTTTTATTAAAAATGAAAAATGCCTACTTGTATGTTTTTAGATAATTAAAAGGGGTGCATGCTTTTTCGCCTGAATTGATTTTTAACGGTTTTTAAACAGTGATTTCAAGCAAATAAGGTATTTTATTTTATAAATGCAACATAAACTAAAAATTCATCTTATAAAATTTGTTAAACTTCGATTAATTGTTTTTTTTGGAAACGAATTGAAAAAAACCATTTTTGACATAAAACATTGCAACCATGGCATCACAACAAATTTCACAAATAGTGACAGAAGAGTCTCTCAGTATCTTATGCATTGCGAGTTTTTTTAAAGGAGAAGATTTCATGCGTGGCGCAAAAGAAGCGGGCTGCACGGTATATTTGGTTACTTCCAGCCAATTGCGACATGCGGATTGGCCCCGTGAATGCCTTGATGATATTTTTTTTGTTGATGATATCAATGGAGAAAAGGGACATTGGAATATGCAGGAGGTCATTACGGGTTTAGCATGGCTGATGCGCTCAAAAAAAATTCACCGCATCGTTTCACTGGATGATTTTGATGTGGAGAAAGGTGCAGAATTACGCGAACATTTCCGTATTCCCGGTATGGGTCAAACGACTTGCCGTTATTTTCGAGATAAATTGGCAATGCGGGTGAAAGCCCATGAATCGGGTATCAAAGTACCTCGTTTCAGTGCCTTGTTCAACGATGCGGAAATTAATGAATATTTGGACAGTGTGAGTGCACCGTGGCTCATCAAGCCCCGAGGGGAAGCTTCCGCTACGGGCATCAGAAAAGCCCATTCTAAAGAAGAAGCATGGGATATTTTGAATGCTTTAGGGGACAACAGGCATAAATTTCTCATCGAACAATTCCGCCCGGGAGATGTTTATCACGCGGACGCTTTAAGTTTAAGTAACAAAGTGATTTTTTGCCGAGTCAGTCGTTATTTAAGTACCCCGATGGAGGTGGCTCATGGTGGGGGTGTTTTTAGATCCATTACAGTTGAGTTTGATTGTGACGATGACAAGAGCATTCAAAAAATGAACACTGATGTGATGAGTGCCTTCGGGATGAATTATTCAGCGTCGCATACCGAGTATATCAAAGACCGTGAAACCGGAGAATTTGTTTTCCTTGAAACAAGTTCTCGGGTGGGTGGGGCAAATTTGGCAGAAATGGTCGAGTTTTCGTCCGGTATCAACCTTTGGCGCGAGTGGGCAAAGTTAGAAACAGCTGTGGCAAGAGGCGAAAAATATAAATTACCGAAAGTTCGACAAGATTATTCCGGTATTGTCGTTTCTCTTTCCAGACATCAACATCCGGATTCGAGTCGATTCAATGACCATGAAATTGTGTGGCGGATGAAAAAAGATTATCATATAGGGTTAATTGTAGCATCTGACTCTCAAAAAAAGGTATTGGAATTACTTGATAATTATACACACCAGATTTTTAATGATTTTCATGCGTCTGCTCCTGTGCCTAATAAACCATCAAATTGATTGAAAAAATAATTAAGCGATAGAATGAAACTTATCAAAAACTTTATTATGAGATGGAGCTATTGTTTAGTTCTTAGTATGGTGTTGTTAGTAGCTTGTGATAATGAAGTACCTGAAATTCAAAATATTTCCCGCGACCAACTCAAAATTGAAAAAGGAAAAGAAGTTGAAATCATATACAGCGATTCTGCGCAAGTGCGAGTAAGGGTGACGGGTCCAACTATGTTATATTACACCGACATTAACAACCCTCGGCAAGAATTTCCGGATGGCGTAAAAGCTTTTTTTTATAATGCGGGTAAAAATGACCAAAGCGTATTGACTGGTAAATATGCCATCAGAGATGAACGCAAAAAGCAAGTTATCGTCAGAGATAGTGTAATATGGGAGAGTGTAACAGATGGCCGACTTGAAACAAGCGAACTTATTTGGGATGAGTCTACGAATGTCATACGTTCCACAAAATTTACTAAAATTACCCGACAAAATGAAGTCATTTATGGGTATAATTTTGAGACAAATGATAAATTGACCCAATGGCGGTTTCGCAATCCAAAAGGGACATTTAAGATTGATGAGTTAGAAAAGCAATTTAAGTAAAAATAGGTTTTTATTCATTATATCATTTTTATAAAAGAAAAATATGACTAATAAACAAGTTAAATTAGCCAATCGTCCGACAGGTTTACCGCAATCAAGCGACTGGCAAATCATAGATGCTGACATACCCCCCCTCAGTAGTGGTGGTGTTTTAGTGAAAAATATTTATATCTCGCTTGACCCGGCTATGCGTGGGTGGATGACAGCAAGCAAATCGTATATTCGACCTGTCGAGATTGGCGAAGTCATGCGCGCGAGTGGTGCAGGCAAAGTCGTTGCCTCAGAAAATGAAAAGTTTAAAGTCGGAGATTATGTTGTTGGAACATTTGGCGTTCAAGAATATTATCAGGCTAAAGAAGGCAAAGGGTTGACAAAAGTTGAGACAAGCCTTGCGCCACTTACCAAATGGATGAGTGTACTGGGCATGACCGGTATGACTGCCTATTTCGGCTTATTGGATGTGGGTGCGCCTAAGGAAGGCGACGTGGTTGTTGTATCCGGTGGGGCGGGTGCTGTTGGGTCGGTTGTTGGTCAAATAGCTAAAATCAAAGGGTGTAAAGTAGTCGGTATTGCCGGCGGTGCTGACAAAACTGCCTACATGAGGGACGAACTGGGTTTTGATGAAGTGATTGATTATAAAGAAGGTAATTTGAGAAGTGCTCTGCGCAAAGCTTGCCCAGACGGCATAGATGTTTATTTTGATAATGTAGGTGGCGAAACTTTAGATACTTGTTTGTCAATGTTGAGGATGAAAGCCCGCATAGTCATATGTGGGGCAATTTCACAATACAACGCAACAGAAGGGGTATCGGGTCCTAAAAACTATTTGTCTCTGTTAGTAAATCGGGCGCGGATGGAAGGCTTTGTAGTGTTTGATTACGCCGACCGCTACAAAATGGCCGCCATGGAAATGGCGCGCTGGATGCAGGAAGGTAAACTCAAATCTACGGAATCAATTGTGAAGGATGGGGTAGAATCATTCCCTGAGACACTCTTGATTTTATTCGGCGGAGACAAAATCGGTAAATTATTATTACAAGTAGCTGAAGAATGACTCCGGAGGTTTCGAGATTCAGACCCCTCAGTATCAGCACGAAAAAACCCGCTTCGTCGAATCGAAACGGGTTTTTTTCTGTCCAAAACTAAATTTGAAAACAATTAGTTAACACCTAAAGCTTTCATAGTTTCGATATTAAGGTTACCAACAGGAAGACCTTTATCTTTTTGGAATTTAGTTAAAGCCGCTTTAGTGATAGGACCCATAACGTTATCTTCCGGACCAGCATCATAACCACGCTCTTTCAATGCTTTTTGAATAGCACGGACAGTTGCGCTTGTTACTTTATCACCACAAACAACTTCTCTCCACTCAGAGAAACCACCTGCTTTTACAAGACGACGCTTAGTAACAGTGGCATATTCAGCCGGGATAGAGATTTCACGTACAGTAGTAGGAGCTGAAGTAGCTTTTTTAGTGACAGTAGCATACTGAGCAGGAATTTCTTCTTCTTTGTAAGAAGCAGGCGTTTTGATAACTTGCTTAGTTACAGTAGCATACTGAGCAGGAATTTCTTCTTCTCTTGTAGAAGCAGGCGTTTTGACAACTTGCTTAGTTACAGTCGCATATTCAGCAGGCACTGTTTCTTCTCTTACAGAAGCCGGCGTTTTGACAACTTGCTTAGTTACAGTTTTGTACTCAGCAGGAATGATTTCTTCTCTTACAGAAGCCGGCGTTTTGACAACTTGCTTAGTTACAGTTCTGTATTCAGCAGGAATTTCCTCTTCTTTAGTCATAGCTGCAGTTTTCAACTTTTGAGTTGTACGAGTGCCCATTTTAGCCGGGATAGGTGTTCTTTTAACACAGCCGCTGTTAGCAACGCCTGTACCATCACAACCTTTGTTCACTTGCTTAGTAACAGTTTTGTATTCAGCCGGAACTTCAACCAAACACCAAACCAAACAATCGTTAGGGTCAGCAGACAAACAGTTAGCAGAAGCTTGTTTTTTAACCCACTTAGTAGAAGCCGGAGTAACCAATACGCGGTCAGTAACAGTTTCCATTTTAGCAGGAAGAACTTCTACTTTTTCGCCGGCAGCTTCCACTTCATATTGCTCAGTTACAGTTTCATAAACAGCAGGTACGGGAATAACGCGCTTAGAAGCTGCTTTTACCATAACTTGTTCAGTCGCTGTAGAATATTCAGCCGGAACCGGAACCATACGCTTAACTTCAGGTTTAACCATTACTTTTTCAGTAACAGTTTCATAAACAGCTGGAACGGGAACCATACGCTTGCTTTCACCTTTTACCATTACTTTTTCAGTGATGGTTTCGTAAGTAGCCGGAACAGCGATTACGCGCTTAGAAGCAGCTTTAGTCATTACTTGTTCAGTTGCAGTTTCGTAAGTAGCTGGAACAGCGATAACACGCTTAGCCGCAGCTTTAGTCATTACTTGCTCTGACTTAGTGCTGTATTGAGCTGGAACGGTTTCGTACTTCATAGAAGCACCTTTAGTTTCAACCTTTTCAGTTACTGTTTCATACTGATCAGGAATCATACATTTAGCATAGCATTTGCCTGGTTGTGCATTCGGCGGTGTGTCACCCGGTTGTGCCATCACAACAACTGCGCAAAAAGACAAAGCTACCGATAGGATAAGATTTACTCTTCTCATAACTCTGAGTTTAGTTTAAATGATTTAAATTAGACAATTTTTAAATTTATAATGCAAAATAATTGCTCAAAACAATAAAATATAAGGTAGTGACGCACACATACCACTCATCTCTCACCCATACATTTTTATAAGGAATTTTAGAAAACTCTAAAAAAAGAGTATCATTCATATTTTGGATAACATAAATAGAACTTTTTAGTAATTTTACTATGTAGTTCATAATCCATGCTTTCAGTGATAAATCGTACCAAGCCATTTTTGAATAGAATCTTGATTTCGTCTTTCGTTTTGTTATATGTTTGATTACTTTCTACTCCTGTGAATACCAAATAGTCAACATTCGACCCTTTGGGTATCGTCTTTTGTACTTTAAGACGTATTTCTTCTACAATGTCACGCTCGAACGGAAAATTTTGTAGTTCAAGTTTGAGTAGTTTTCTATTGAGTATGCTTTCTGCCAGATAAGATAAAATAAAGTCGGAGTTCTTCGTCCAAAGTTTTAGAGATGCAATAATATCAAAATCGTCTAACATAGCAAAACGATTTATCAAATCTTTCACATTTTTTTTATCAATATTATCTTCTTTCGTAAACTTTCGATTCAAAAAAAAGTGCAAATTACCAAATGCTTCTAATTCTACCCCCTCAGTAATCAACTCTTTTGCGCGCTTCAAAACGCGCATCAACATTTGCTCTGCTGCCAGTACTGTTTTGTGTAAATATACTTGCCAATACATCAACCGGCGTGAAATCAAAAATTTTTCAATCGAATAAATACCTTTTTCTTCAACAACCAATTCTCCTTTGTGAACATTCAGCATCTTGATGATGCGGTCATATCCAATAACGCCTTCTGAAACACCTGTATAGAATGAATCGCGATTCAGATAATCTAATCTATCCATATCCAATTGACCACTCACAAGTTGGTGCAGGAATTTTTTAGGATAATTGTCTTGAAAAATATCAATAGCTACTGATAGTTTTCCGCCAAATTCTTCATTGAGTTCACCCATAAACAGAAGAGATAACTCCTCATGATGAATATCAATGATGGTGTGTTCCAGAGCGTGAGAGAATGGTCCGTGCCCAATATCATGCAGTAGAATGGCTAAAAAAACACTTTCTGCTTCTTTTTGGGTTATTTCAATCCCTTTTTGACGCAATACCTCAATCGCTTGAGTCATTAAATGATAAGCACCTAAAGCATGATGAAACCTTGTATGATGTGCCCCGGGATATACGTAGTGTGTCAATGCCGTTTGTGTGATGCGCCTTAATCTTTGAAAATAAGGATGGTCAATCACCGCCAAAATAATGCTTGGATTGGGGACACTGATAAACCCGTAAACAGGGTCGTTAAAGATTTTTACTTTATTAATCATTCAAACTTTTAAATGCGACACAAATTTATGAATTTTATTTTATTTATAATGTAAAATTCATTTTAATTATTTGTTATTTGTATTAATTCTATAATTAAACAAAGAAAATACGTTTATTTTTACCTGTATCTTAATAAAAAACAAATTATTATAAAAAATATTAATTTGAATTTAATATGTCACATCTTGTAAAATCTCAATTGCACAGTGTTATTACATATTATCTAAAGCATTTTTCAAGTCAGCTATCAAATCATCTACATCTTCAATCCCGACCGAAAGGCGGATCAAAGAATCTGTTAAGCCCACTTTCAATCTTTCTTCTTTCGGAATTGAGGCATGTGTCATGCTGGACGGATGACCTATCAAAGATTCTACGCCTCCCAGGGACTCTGCTAATGAGAATAATTTTGTACCGCTCAATACTTTAACGGCATCATCCATATTGCCGCCTTTTATATCAAAACTGACCATTGCCCCGAACATACGCATTTGCTTTTTAGCAATTTTATGATTAGGATGGCTCTTGAAACCCGGGTAAAATACTTTATCAACTTTTGGATGTGTTATCAAAAAATCGGCTATTTTTTCAGCATTTTGACACGCTTCGCGTACCCTAAGATGCAGCGTTTTGATACCCCTCAGTATTAGAAAACAATCCTGTGGTCCCGGAACAGCACCGCTTGCATTTTGGATGAAGTGTAATTGTTTAGACAATTCTATGTCTTTAACTACTAAACAACCGTGAATGACATCGGAGTGACCACCAATATATTTTGTGGCTGAATGCAGCACAATATCAGCCCCTAAATCCAACGGATTTTGTAAATACGGTGAAGCAAATGTATTATCCACACAAGTCAAAATGCCTTTTTCTTGGGCAATTTTACAAATGGCTTCAATGTCCACGATATTAAGCATCGGATTAGTGGGGGTTTCAATCCACAACAATTTTGTTTTTTTTGTCAAATGTTTGCGGATTGAACGAGGCTCATTCATATCAATAAATTTGGCTTTGACCCCGAATTTTTCATATACTCTTATCATTTGGCGATACGAACCGCCGTACAAATCATTGCACGATACTATTTCATCGCCTGATTTTAAGAGTTTCATCACAGCATCCTGAGCAGCCAAGCCCGAAGCAAAACAAATAGCATCCACGCCATTTTCTAACGCTGCTAAATTCTTTTCTAAAACAGCGCGGGTCGGATTTTGCGTGCGGGCATATTCATAACCTTTATGGTCACCCGGGGCAGCCTGAACATAAGTGGACGTCTGAAAAATAGGCGTCATAATGGCACCCGTTGAAGGGTCAGGCTCAATACCGGCGTGAATCGCTTTTGTTCCGAATTTCATATGTTGGGTGGTTTTATATTTGGTTAGATTTTTGAAAAAATACTGCTATTATTATTTCCTTTTCAAAACGGCTTTTACGGCTTTTATGACATCACTGACGCCTAAACCATATTTTGCTATCAATTCGTCAGGGGTACCACTTTCGCCAAAACTGTCATTTACGGCCACAAATTCCTGCGGTGTCGGCATTTTTTGAGCTAAAAGTTCTGCCACAGCACTGCCCAAACCACCTGCTTTTTGGTGTTCTTCGGCGGTGACAACGGCGCGGGTTTTTGAAATAGAATCTAAAATCGTTTCTGCATCCAATGGTTTGATGGTGTGGATGTTGATAACCTCACAACTGACCCCCTCAGTAGCTAAAGCTTTAGCCGCTTCTAAGGCATTCCAAACCAAGTGACCCGTGGCAATAATCGTCACGTCACTACCCGAGCATAGGGGAATCGCTTTGCCAATAACGAATTTATAGTTTTCGGTAAACATGGGCCAGCTTGGGCGACCAAATCTGAGATAAATGGGACCATAATGTTCAGCAATTGCCATTGTAGCAGCCTTTGTTTGGGCATAGTCACAAGGATTGATAACAGTCATCCCAGGTAGCATGCGCATCATTCCAAGGTCTTCGAGAATTTGATGGGTGGCACCGTCTTCGCCTAAAGTGACGCCCGCATGAGAAGCACATATTTTCACGTTTTTGTGCGAATAGGCGACTGATTGACGGATTTGATCATACACCCGGCTCGTTGAAAAATTAGCGAACGTGGTGGTATAAGGAATTTTTCCCGCTGTTGCCAATCCTGCCGCAATACCAATCATATTAGCTTCTGCAATACCCACTTGTACGTATCGTTCGGGAAACTCTTTGATAAAACCATCTAATTTCAGTGAACCCGCAAGGTCAGCTGTTAACGCAACTACTTGATTATTTTGACGAGCAACCTCAAGTATGCCATCGCCGAAGCCATCACGGGTGGCTTTTTTACCTGTCGAAATGATATTTGATAACATTGGATTTTGTTTTACTTTAAAAGATTGGCGCAAAGATAAATTTTAAAAAATAAAAAAGCCTTCCAAAGTTTTTAAATCTTTGGAAGACTTTTTAATATCTTAAAATACAATCATTTCTTATCCTCAAACCCTCAAATCTTCAAATCTTCAACTTACTTTATCATTTTCATAAAAGTACCGACAAACCAATTGGAGTCCGCTTTAATGAGTTTATCCAATGTAGAATCCGCTTTTGATGAAAACATTTTAATGTCATTGACCGTTTTAGCGAGTGATATAGCTTCATCACAATCTTCCGTTACACCACTAATTTCATCCAAAACTTTGAGCATCGGCTCCAACTCTTTTTTCTTGCGGTTGATGATAATTTGACGCACCACTTTCCACATATCTTTTTCGCCAATAAAATACTCTTTTCGATCTCCCGGTCGCAGTTCTTTATACACCAACCCCCAATCCATCAACGCCCGAATGTTCATATTGGCGTTACCTCTTGAAATCTGAAGATCTTCCATAATTTCATCTGCACTCAATGAATAGGGTGAAATCATCAAAAGAGCGTGAACCTGAGCCATTGTGCGATTCACTCCCCACTCAGTGCCTAAAGCGCCCCAAGCTTGAATAAATTTTTCTTTTCCTTCTTTCCAATCCATGTATTGTGATTTATCTAAATTCGACCTTAACTAAGACAATTGATTTGATTAAAAGTTTCAGAACTTACTGAAAGTTACAAATTTAATGCAAAAAAAGAGATTTTGTTTAAATTCTGCATAAAAAGATTCATTATTGTAAAACTTCATGGGATGAGGCTTAGAAGCATCAACGGCTCGAATTGTTGATTTTAAGAAACATTTAACTGTTTTAACACATGTTAAATTTATAATTTTAACTTCTTACTGTAGAAAAGAAGTATTTTTATGCAGTGAATTACTCAGTTCAATTTTTGCAACTTTAAAAACCACTAACAGGATGATTGAAATATCGACACTTTACTTAATGTTTTTCAGTATCACCATTTTTGCTCAAAAGAATTTTGTGGAAGGGAGTATTTCTACCCAAGATGGCTCGTCTATAAAAGGACTAATTGACTATCAGGAATGGCTATTTAATCCAAGGCAAATAGCATTTAAAACCGCTCTTGACTCTGAGACTCAAATTCTATACCCGGCTTCCATTAAAGCATTTAGGATTGACTATAAAAATGAAGAGTATATCAGTGCTGCTGTAGCGGTGAATTATATCGACAAATCTATAAACCAGCAAATAAACTATGAATTGAATAACACAAAAGATATGATTTTTAAGATGCCGCTTCAGAATGATGTTGTTTTTCTACAAACTATAGTGAGTGGCGTACTGAATCTTTACTATTTGTCAGATGCAAATCGTGGGAATCACTATTTTATCCAAAAAGATGACGGCAAAATTGAAGAATTGCAGTACCTCACGGCACTCGTTCCGGCCAAAATAAAGGTAAAAGAGCGCAAGTATCGTAAAGTCACATATATAGCCGGCAGAAATGGTACAGGAGCCTTTGACCCTTTGAATAATTTGGGGAATAATAGTGTAGATGCCAGTTACTATATAATTTTAGAAGCCTATAAAATGCAGTTAATTGCCGCTATGTCAGAGACAAAAGCCTTGCATAAAAAAGTAGATATCATGGAGTATCCCTATGATTTAGAAAATATTGTAAGCCAATATAATGAGAAAATGGGTGAAAAGGATTATGTCAAACCTTATGACAGGGGACAACATTCTTTTTATGCCCAAACTGGAATAGTACAACCCACTTTTATATTTAAAGATGCATTTGTTACGTCAAATAAAGCCATAAAAGGCAAAATATCACCAGTCATCGGAATCGGGCTTAATTTTGGCATTCCCCGTACTTTGAACAAATTAAGCGTGGGTCTTGAAGCCAGCTACTTACACAATGTGGCTACGCATGAAGAAGTATTTACCGATAATTCAAACTCTACACCCGTTAGGACGATTAATTACAAAATGGTTTTAAATGGGTTCCGATTGAACGGGCTTGTGAAATATTTTGTGTACAACGGAAAGGTTGCACCTTACGTGCTGGCAGGACTGGGTAGGTCACATTATGGTAAAAGTGAATTTGATGCTTCTGAAAGACAATTATGGTACAATGAAAAACCCATAGACAAGAAAGAACTTATATTAATCGGGGGCGTGGGTTTGACAATGAAAAACCTTTTTCTCGAAACCCGCTATGAAATGGGTAGCGATATTAACCGAAATTCGATAAATTGGTATAACGGTACCGGTGAAGACCTCCGATTGAACCGTTTGACATTAACAGTAGGTTATGCTTGGCGTTTTTGATTTCAGGCATAATCTTACAAATCTTCTTTAAATTATGCTTTTGATCGCAGAAAGGGCGATACGCGGTATCGCTCTTCTCGATAAGTATCATATAAATCATCCAAAATTTGAACGATTTGGGGCAAACCCAATTCCCTGCCCCAAGCCAATAGTCCTTTGGGGTAGTTGACGCCTTTTGTCATCGCAGTCTCAATATCTGTATCAGTAGCAATTTGCCAATAAAGAGCATCATACGCTTCATTGATTAACATTGCTAATAGACGATTAAAGACGGTATTTGATAACTTATCATCAATAATAAGGTTTTTATCATCATTTTTTTTGAAATAATCATAAAATCCCCGTCCGGTTTTGCGACCCAAATATCCGGCTTCGACCAATCGTTTTTGAGTGACCGAAGGTTTGTAGCGGGGGTCAAAATAAGTATTGCGCCAAACACTTTCGGTTACGGCATAATTCACATCATGTCCTATCAAGTCCATCAACTCGAAGGGACCCATTTTAAAGCCTTTATCAGTCATGACCTTGTCAATAATACTAAAATGGGCGATGCCTTCATCATATATCCTTAAAGCCTCGTTGTAAAAAGGGCGAGCGATGCGATTGACGATAAAACCAGGTGTATCTTTAGCTATAACAACTGTTTTACCCCATCCGGTCATTATCTCAACTGCTTTTTCAACAATATCCGAATCCGTTTGCAAAGCCGGAATGATTTCAACCAAAGGCATCAATGTCGCCGGATTGAAAAAATGAATACCAATGACCCGCTCAGCATATTGACACCCACCGGCAATCGCTGTTATAGAAAGAGAGGACGTATTGCTCGCTAAAATACACCCCTCAGTAACGTACATTTCCAACTCTGTAAAGAGAGATTTTTTAATTTCTAAATCTTCAATGACCGCTTCGATGATTAAATCGCAGTCTCCCAAACCATGCAATCGGTCGGTTAGAGAAATTTTATTCGCAATATCGGCAGCCACGATTAAGGACATTTTTCCTTTTTCTGCTATGCGACGGAGATTCAGGAAAATGGTTTCAAGGGCACGTTGCATTGCAACCTCGTTGGCATCGTATATTTTAACCTCATTACCGGCTGTAGCAGCCACTTGAGCGATGCCGCCACCCATAGCACCGGCGCCTATAATTCCAATTTTCATGGTACAGATAGATTTGAGTTGCAAAGATTACTAAATTTTTATATTTAGCCATAAAAAAAATGACTGCACAACTTTATAGTTGGCAGTCACTAACTTTTTGTTTGTTCATCAAAATTTTCATCAAAGTATATCAACCTAAGTTGTTTTGCTTTGCCTCAATGCATAATGTCGCATGAGGCACAGCCATCAAGCGTTCTTTCGGAATCAATTTGCCGGTAGCACGACAGACACCATACACTTTATTGTCAATGCGCAGCAGGGCATTTTCAAGGTGTTGTATATGTTTGTGTAATCGAGCTGCAGCAGTAGCAATGTACTCATTTTCAGTAGAGCCACCTGCATCGTCAAAAGATTTTATTTTATTGTCACCTCCGGCGGTCAAATCTGACAACTGTGTAACATAAAATGCATAGTCATCTTTTGCTTTTGTAAGTTTTTGATGGATAAGAGAACGAAATTCAGCTAGTTCGAAATCGCTGTAACGTTCCTTAGCGGCAATGTTTGTCATGTGTGTGTTGGTTTAGATTAACCAGAAAGTATAGTTATAACTCAATAGTAAATTAAAGAATTTTGTAAAAACTTCCGTTACCGAAAATATATTCTGTAAAAATTCAAATGCAAAGGTATATATTTTTTAAAAAACAATTAACAATCATAAAATTTTTTTTTGAATAATAATTGTCATACGGTTATTAATACCTTAAATGGTATATCAGGAAACTGATGGCAGCAAAATATACCCCCCTCAGTATAGTGCCTGAGTTGAGATTGAGGATAATATATCCGTAAAATTTTTGTGCCAAAAAAAAGCTGATAATCAATGAGTTATGAAAAATAAGTAAAATAATTTTTCCAAAACACTTGTTTATTATATTCGGAGCAATTACCTTTGCCCCGCTTTTGAAGAATGCCCGATTCAACATTTGAAAAAAGCACGTTTTTTATTTCATTTCGATTTTCATTGAGTAAAAATTTTAATAATAATTAGAAATGCACAAGTTAAGTTATAAAACCGTTTCGGTTAGGAAAGAAGATGTGCAGCGTAAATGGTACGTAATTGATGCTGAAGGTGAAACTGTTGGCAGAATGAGTACAAAAATCGCTACGATACTAAGAGGTAAAAACAAACCCTCTTACACACCTCACACCGACACAGGCGATTACATTATCGTCATCAACGCTGAGAAAGTCAGATTCACAGGTGACAAGATGAATCAAAAAGTTTATTTGACCTATTCACTCCACCCAGGTGGTCAGAAAAGCGTTATCGCCAAAGACTTGATGGCGAAAAAGCCTATCAAAATAGTGGAAGAAGCTGTCAAAGGAATGCTGCCTAAAACAAAATTAGGTCGTGCCATGTTCAAAAAACTCTTCGTTTATGATGGTGCGGAACATCCGCATTCAGCTCAAAAACCAGAGGTGTTAAGCAAATAATTATTTCAAAAAAATTCTGAACCTATCATAAAATGGAACAAATAATTGCCGTAGGTAGAAGGAAAGCCGCTATTGCCCGCGTCTATTTAAGAAAAGGCGAAGGCAAAGTAACGGTGAACGGTAAAGATTACCGCGAATACTTCCCTCAAATGCATATTAATCCAGCAGTAGTAGATCCTCTCCAAACTGTTGAAGTAGCAAGTGCTTATGATGTATTGGTAAATGTAACAGGTGGCGGTTTCAAAGGTCAAGCGGAAGCTGTCCGTATGGGTATTGCCCGTGCACTTGTGAAGTTGAACGAAGAATTCCGTAAGCCACTTAAAGTTAAGAAATTCTTGACTCGTGATCCACGCGCTGTTGAACGTAAAAAATACGGTCGTCCGAAAGCACGTAAACGCTTCCAATTCTCTAAACGTTAATTTCGTTGGAGTTTTTGGATATTTTTCTTTAAAAAATAATTTGTCATTCCTAATCCTATAATTGATAATGGAAAAGCCATCATATAAAGAAATGCTTGATGCCGGCGTTCATTTCGGTCACTTAAAACGTAAGTGGAATCCTA
>JANPGW010000353.1:0-4980 GCA_031424115.1 Saprospiraceae bacterium
GTTTTTTGTCTAATTTAACAAAGTCAAGTTAGATGAAATATTTGATGAAATATTTTAACGATTGGAAAGGCACCCCGCTGCTCCAAGTCTTCCATTTCCTCCCACAAAACGGGACTGTTGTGTGAAGTCTCTGACTTCACACATATCCAGAAGCGGTCAATGAGCGCAATATGCGCCATTGACGCAAATGCGTCATCAAGCTGCAAGCATGACAAGTCACGCAAAGCGTGATGGCGCAGAATACGCTCACAAAAGGCATGACCGACCGCCTACATCACACTGCGCCAATTTTATACCCTCAGTATACGCACAAGCAAAAACAAATAACCTTTTACCATAACCGCCGCTACGGATAAATCCGTTATAACGGGTTAGGCTGAATCAGAAGCTATCTCAAATACTTCCCAACTCGTGCTTCAAAAACCAATACAAACCACTCACTTTCAACGTTTCACTCCGTTGCCAAGTCTCGCCTTCGGGTACAATAATGTATTGAAAATCAGGCTTTAAATCACCAACTGCCGAGTAAAAACCTTTTGAGGGAACGGGATTACTACTGTATTTTATTTCAATGACCGTTAATTTTCCAGATGGGCCCCTCAGTATTAAATCCACTTCGGCACCTGCTTGGGTTCGGTAAAAAGAATATTCAAAGGCTTTGGCGCCTACTCTTATAATTTCTTCAATAACATACGTTTCCCATGAATTGCCCAACCAAATGCTGCCTTGCAATTGCTCAAAATCTCGAAGCCCCAATAGGCGGTGCATCAATCCTGTATCTCGAATGTATATCTTGGGTGAGCGCACCAAACGCTTGGTTGTATTGACATAAAAAGGCAATAAACGGCGAATGAGAAAACTCCCTTCCAAAATATCGAGGTATTTTTTAATCGTTGCATTGTTGATACCCAACGTTCTGGATATATCTTCGATATTCAATAAATTTCCACTGATAGAAGCCAACACTTTCAGCAATCGCTCCATAGCGGGTATCGTAATATCGTAACCAATGCGCCGAATATCTCGCTGCAAAAAAGTTTCAATAAAATTGCCCAACCACATTTCCGACAGTGCTAAACTGGGTGCTAACAACGCGTCGGGAAAACCACCCCGATACCAATGTTCGTTTTGTGGTTTAATGTCAAAAATTTCAAGCAAAGACAAAGGCATCAATTCAAAATACGCAATACGACCTGCCAATGTCTCGGTATTGTCCTTGATAATATCGGGTGACGCTGAACCCGTTAAGATAAATCGAGCGGGTCGGCGGTCTTGGTCAATTAACCAACGTAATAAGGGCAGCAGCGTAGGAATATTCTGAATTTCGTCAATAATGACGCATCTATCCATATATTGCTGCAAGAAAAACTCTGGTTCCGCCAATTTTTGACGGTCACTATCCCGTTCCAAATCAAGGAAAAGCGTGGGCTGATTAACCGTTTTTTCCAAAATTTTAGCTAATGTCGTTTTACCGACTTGTCGAGGGCCAATAATGCCCACAACGGGAAAAAAAGTCAATGCCTCTTGTATTTGCGGCAGTATAGCTCTTTGTATCATTTTACAAAGATAAATATTATCCTTGAAAATTTAGTAGTGTACTAAGAATTTTTCAAGGATAAAAAAATACCCAGTTTAGACATAAGATGGTTAAATAATAGATATTAGATTGCACATGTAGTGAAAAATGAGAAAAGCCGACCCCCTCAGTATAACCTCCATCCCAAAAATCCAAAAAGCCCTTTGCAAACGCAAAAGGCTTTTTTTTATTAAAAATTGCAGCAAAGCAATTACAAATTCCGTTTTTTCAATTCATTCACTGCATAATCCGCTGCGCGAGCCGTTAGAGCCATATACGTCAAAGACGGGTTAACGCACGACGCAGACGTCATGCAAGCACCATCCGTGACAAATACGTTTTTGACACTATGCACTTGATTGAAGCCGTTGAGGACGGACGTTTTAGGGTCACGACCCATCCGGGCAGTGCCCATTTCGTGAATACCCAAACCAATGTGCGTTTTAGTGCTGTTGTACGGCGTGATGTTTTTGAAACCGGCTGCATCCAACATTTCAGCAGCGTCATTCATCATGTCTTCGCGCATTTTCAACTCATTAGAGCCAAATTCCGCTTCGAAAGCCAAAACCGGTAAACCCCATTTGTCTTTTTGGTCACTTAATACAAAACGGTTGTTGGGATTAGGCAAAATTTCACCAAAACCGCCAAAACCCACCGACCAAGCACCGGGTTGGGTCAAATCTTGCTTGAATTCAGCACCAAAGCCATCCATGTTCGTACCACGTCCCCACCCTGCTCGGCTGGCTCCGCCTTGATAACCGAAACCGCGCAAATAATCGCGTTTATCGCTGCCCCAGTTTCTGAAACGGGGAATATACAAACCACTTGGGCGGCCTCCGAAATAATAGTCCTCAGTAAAACCTTCAACCGATGCACTCGCACCCACTCCCAAATGATGATCCATAATATTGCGTCCTAATTGATCACTTTCATTGCCCATACCATTGGGGAAACGGTTGGATTTTGACTGCATTAAAATGGACGTTGAGCCGATAGCACCCGCATTGACAAAGATAATTTTAGCGTAATATTCAGTCACGGCTTTAGTCATTTGATCAATAACCCTCACCCCTACGGCTTTTTGTTTCTTTTCATCATAAATGATTTCCGAGACAATGGCATTGTGAATCATCGTCAATTTTTTAGTCTTCGCCGCAGCCGGTAAGGTAGCCGACAAAGAACTGAAATATGCCCCGTAAGGACAACCCCGCATACATTTATTGCGGAACTGGCAAGAGCCGCGACCCAAAGCGGTGTGGTGAGCAGCCGGTTGCGTCAAATGTGCCGTACGACCGATGGTAACCGGACGACCCATTTTATCTTTCACGGCATTTTTGAAATGCACTTCAGGAGCAGTCATCGCCATTGGCGGCAAGAAATGACTATCCGGCAACACATCCAAGCCTTCGCTTTGCCCAGAAATACCCGCAAATTTTTCAACATACGTGTACCATGATTCTAAATCTTCGTAACGAATGGGCCAGTCAATGGCTATACCATCTTTGGCATTGGCTTCAAAATCTCCTTTGTTCCAGCGGTATGATTGACGTCCCCATAACAACGATTTGCCGCCGGTGTGGTAGGCTCTCAGCCAGTCAAAGCCGCCTTTTTTTTCCAGATAAGGGTTTTGTTTGTCATTTTCAAAAAGATAGCGGTGTTCTTCATTAGCCGTGTAGCCCGTCCGCATACCTGCCCAATATTCTTCGGCAGCCATATTATCCGGTCTGCCGCGGTGCGCAAAATCCCAAGGGTCTTTGGTGGCCGTTTCGTAACCTTCCACGTGTTTTATTTCACGACCACGTTCCAAAACTGCCACTTTTAAGCCTTTTTCCGTCAATTCTTTGGCTGCCCATCCGCCCGAAATGCCTGAACCGATAACAATAGCGTCATACGATCTCTTTTTGATAGCATCTATATTGATATTCATATTTTTTTTATTATTTTAATATTTGAAACAAAATTGACGAATTGATACTTTTACTTCATCAAAAGAAAATGATGAATGAGTAAAAATTCGAGTGATATAAAAAGTTTTTAGTGTTTATGGTGTAGTCTAAAGACTCGTGACTAAATACTCAATACTTTTTGTATGCACTAATGAAGATAGGCTTTTTGCCCCGGAGTGATTTTAATCGGTTCAAATTTGCCCGGAATTGGCTCATACACAAAGGAATCTTTAACACCTTGTTCGGATGTGAAATACCCCAATAGGGTCAATTCTTTCATTAAACGCCAGAAAGGAACGCCTTGTTTACCCTCCATACTTTCTTTATCCACGTTGTCACCCACTTTCACTTGTTTGACATTGTAGGCTTTCATCAACTCTTTGGTGTCCATTTCCACCTGCTTCAAAGTCGCAATTTGTTCGGCATTGCTTTGGCTTAAAAAATTCTTTTTCTCCAAATCTACTACGCCTTCAAGGAAACTATTGTGTTCGGGCGTTTTGTAGCAATCATTCAACATCATCTCGATAAAAGCAGGCACTCCGGCATCTTTAGCGCCGGCAGTCGTCGTTTTGGGAATAATGTGTTCGGCTACTTCTGCGACAATTTTACGCTGCAACTCAGTCAGATTGAGTGCATTAGTCAATGAAGACGTGCCTTTCACTTGTCCCATTCTTTCCATGGCGCTCAGGGTCGGGGCTGACAGCGTGCCACCTACCAAAATCGCAATTCTGGAAATCGCTTCTCTTCTGTTCATTTAGTACAATAATTTTGATTGATAAAAAAACGGTTTTTAATTATTTCTAAAAATTTAATTTGGTGTTCAAATTAAGGAAGCAAGATAAATTTTATTTTTAAGATACATTGTCTATTTTAGGTAAAAAACGACAAAATGCGGTAAAAGACATTCACATTTATTTTTTATTATTCTATTACCGAATGATATTAGGATAATCTGAAATAAGACCATCTACCCCCATATTTATCAGTTTGTGAGCAATACGCCCGTCATTCACCGTCCAAGTAACAATTTTGATACCCATTTTATGGGCATTGTGGAGGGTTTGGACACTCAAAAAACGGTAATAAGGGCTATATATCTGAGGCTTAAAACCCAACCTTTTTAAGTTCAATTCAAGAGGAAGACGATTTTCCGTTAAAAAAGCGATAGTCACTCGCGGCATTTTATTATTTAAAGCCTTTAAAAACAGGGGGTCGAAGGAAGAAATATAAAAATCGGCTAAGTAACCTTCAGATTGTAAAATCAAGATTTCTTTTTGGAGAATTTGGACAAAAGTGCCGGGAGCGGGAACGTATTTCCGGTACCACATGGGATGGCTTTTGACTTCAATATTGAAAAAAGGAATCGGTATGTTCTCTTTTTTACAATAGTTCTCCACGGCAGTGATTAGAGCATAAAGCGTTGGCTTATAAGCGTTTATGGGTTTTTGGGTGATAAAA
>JANPGW010000354.1:0-44166 GCA_031424115.1 Saprospiraceae bacterium
AATCCGAATATCATATATGGTGGTAAAATTACCCGCCATGATAAGCGCACTGGTCAAACCCAAAACATTGCTCCCGAAGCCGTCCGCTCAGGCAAATTCCGTTTTATCCGCACGGCTCCCGTTTTATTCGGTCCCGATAATAAAACGCTGTATTTTGCGGGAAATGTTCTATTTAAAACCCTCAACGGCGGTAACTCATGGCAAGTTATCAGCCCTGATTTGACCCGTGATAAATGGGAAATCCCCGAAAGTATCGGCATATTTAAAGATGAAAAAATGAAATCCATGCCTCGAAGAGGTGTCATTTATACCGTTGCCCCCTCGCCTATAAGCATGACTACTATTTGGGCAGGAACGGACGATGGCTTAATGCACATTACTAAAGATGGTGGATTAAATTGGAAAAACGTTACGCCAACAGGCACAATTGGCACTTGCAAAGTATCCGAATGGGCTAAAATCTCATTAATGGAAGCCAGTCATTTTGATGTCAATACGGCTTATGCCGCCGTGAACCGCATCCGTTTGGACGATATGCAACCCCATATTTTACGCACAAAAGACGGTGGTAAAACATGGACTGAAATCGTAAAAGGCATTCCCAACGAGCCCATCAATGCAGTCCGAGAAGACCCTAAACGAAAAGGACTGCTCTATGCAGGTTCTGAAAATGCTGTGTATGTCTCCTTTGATGATGGTGAAAATTGGCAATCCTTGCGGTTAAATATGCCCGCCACTTCAATCCGAGATTTGGTTATTAAAGATGATGATTTGGTAGTCGGCACGCACGGACGTTCATTTTGGATACTCGACGACATTACGCCTTTGCGTCAAGTGACCCCTCAGTATTCGAGCACTGAAACGATACTTTTTAAGCCTCAAAATACCTATCGAGTTCGTTGGAATAACTATACTGATACGCCGCTTCCACAAGAAGAACCGCAAGGACAAAATCCCCCTGATGGTGCTATTATCAATTATTATTTAAATGAAAAAGCGCAAAATACGGTCGTTTTAGAGATTTTCGACGCTCAAAACAAGTCCATTCGCCGTTTTACAAGCGATGACAAACCTTACACCATTCCTGATGTGAATATCCCTTTGTATTGGATTCGTCCGCAACAAATCCTTTCAGCGGAGGCAGGTGCTCATCGTTTTTTATGGGATATGCATTACGTGCCTTTGGATGTTCCGCCCGCTTATCCCATTGCGGCTGTGTATCAAAACACGGCTCCTGATCCTACTTCACCGTGGGTTATGCCGGGTGTTTATACCGTTAAATTGACCGTAAATGGTAAAACCTATGCGCAGTCTTTTATCATTAAAAAAGACCCCCGCGTTAAAACAGGTCCTCTTCAATTGCAACAAATTCACGACTTATCTATGCAAGCGTATAAAGGTCGTCAAAAAGCGATGCAAGTTTTAACAGAAGTAAAAGAGATAAAAAAACAATTAAAAACACTTAATGGCGCTGCCAGTGGCTCCGTTTTAGAGAATTTAAAGAGTTTTGAACCACTTTTAACCGCTTTTGAAGGTGCTCCACGCCGATTTAACGCGCCCAATACTGAGGGGGTAGATTTTAATAAATTGGAAAATGCCTTTGCTGGAATTCACAATATTTTACATGATACGGATATGCCCGCTACCACCCAAACCGTTTCCGCTACGCAAAAAGCCCAACAGGATTTAAACAGCCTTTTAACAAAATGGACAGCTTTTAAAACCAATGATGTCGCCAAATTGAATGCTGTACTGAGGGGTGGTGGTTTCGATGGAATAAAATTGTAAAAAGCGTTTTAAAAGTTAATTAATATACCCGCGCCACCGCTTGGAGCGGTGGCACGGGTTTGTTCAGTAAATAAAAAAAATTAAACATCATCAGAGCTTGTGAAGTTTATGTGATAACTTATGTGCTATTTTGTTCAAAAAGTTACAAATATGACCATTCGTTACTTCATTTGTTTCACACTCATTCTATTTTTCAGTTCAAAAATTATCGCACAAAGTGATAGCACTAAAAACCCTAATCGGTTGAAAGCCATTGTTTTACCAGTGGCTTTTTATACACCCGATACCAAATTTGGTGGCGGAGCAGCTTCCCTTTTCACCTTTAATTTTCCCAAAGATAGCCTGCGTGCAAGACGCAGCAGCGTAACTGTGGGAGCTGTTTATACTCAATTAAATCAATTTTTATTGTATTTCCCTTTCCAACTTTTTCCTCAAAATCAGAAATATTGGATAAGCGGTGAGGTCGGATATTTCAAATACGTTTTCAATTATTTTGGCACTGGTAACGATATTTCCCCTGATTTTATTGAAAAATACAGCGCAACATTCCCACGCATTCGGCTGAATGTTTCAAAGAAAGTGAAATCGGGTTTATATGTCGGATTCAGGTATGCATACGATGATTTTGATTTTACGAAAAAAGATAATGAAGGTCTTTTAATAAAAAATGAAGTAGTTGGCTCAAACGGAGGTAGAGTGTCAGGTGGTGGTGTAATTGTCAATTATGATACACGCGATCAATTATTTTACCCCACAAAAGGTTGGGTCGTAGAAGGGCAGCTTTATACTGAGGGGTCTTACACAGGTAGTGATTTTGCTTATCAAAAGCTCGGAGTCGATGCATCTCGATATTATAAAATAGGAAAAAACAGTGTTTTAGCTTTTAATGGGGTCGTTTCATTATCTAATGGCGATGTTCCTTTTCACCAAATGCCTGTTATTGGGGGTACTAAAAAAATGCGCGGTTATTTTGAAGGCAAATACCGTGACGCTAATCTATTGATGCTCCAATCCGAATATCGCTTCCCTATCATCTGGCGGTTTGGTGGCGTCGCTTTCGGCGGCTTAGGTGAGGTTTCAGCCAAGCCTTTCGATTGGAATTTCGATAATGTTAGGTACAACGCGGGCATAGGACTTCGTTTCACAATGGATAAAGCCCAAAAAATCAACATCAGAGCGGATTACGGCATCGGCTATAAATCAAGTGGGTTTTACTTGACGATTGGAGAAGCCTTTTAAGATCTAATCAAATATCAACTTCATAATCGTTGCCAAATCTTTCGTCCGTATCTGAAGTAAATACATACCACTATTCAGGTTGGAGACATCCACATTCAAAACTTGATAAATACCAGCAGTTTGGTTTTTATATTGGGCGATTGTTTTAACAATTTGACCTTTCATATCCATTAAAACCATTTGCACATCTGATGTTTGATTTAATCCATATTAAATATCAAATGACTGACTTGCAGGATTGGGATAAAGTGAAAAAATAACCGATTCTGCCACTTCTTTGACAGATGTAACGACCACTTGCGCTAAGGGTGCCGGAATATCTTGGATAGGTTTAGGAAGTGCCATTTTAAGGGTTTCAGCAGTCGTGATGCGGTTCGAATTATGGGTTGAAGACACCCCTCCTCCCCAATTTTCGGTATTAGGAATCGCAACTACTAAGGGGGTATGCTTTTTTCATCTCCTTATTTTTTTTTGAAATTAATTTTAATATTCAATAAAAAATATAGATAAAAATATGATAAAAATCAATGAAAGGGTTGATTTCAGTCAAACAATCATC
The DNA here is from genome assembly GCA_031424115.1 of Saprospiraceae bacterium. Taxonomy (GTDB): domain Bacteria; phylum Bacteroidota; class Bacteroidia; order Chitinophagales; family Saprospiraceae; genus JAAFJT01. The sequence goes on from JANPGW010000354.1 coordinate 3,587, forward strand.
CCCCCATCAACTTCACAAACTCCTCCTCTGTCATAATTTCGACTGTTTTCAAGTCTTGGGCTTTTTTTAGTTTTGACCCTGCTTTCTCACCGACAACAAGTATGTTCAAATTTTTTGACACCCCTGAGGCAATCGTTGCACCGGCTGCCGCTGCCGCTTTTTCAGCCGTATCCCGCGTGTATTGCATCAAAGAGCCGGTAAACAAAATTGTCTTGCCCGCGAGTACCCCCTCAGTATTGACAGGCGGTTTGCGGTCTTCATCGGTCGGTTGCATATTCACGCCGAGGGATGCCATATCTTCGAGAATGGCAATATTATTATCGTTTTTGAAAAAAGCCATTACATTTTCAGCCACCACGGGACCAATCTCTTTGATAGACGTGAATTTTTCGACATCCCAATCTTTTAAATCCATTACATTTTCAACCTCGGCAGCAATCAATTTAGCCGCTTTTTTACCCAAATGATGAATGCTAAGGCTGTGTAAAAGGCGTTGAATGGGATTTTGTTTCGCTTTTTCTATCGCTTTCTCAAGATTATCTGCCGATTTTTTACCAAAACCTTCTAATTTGGAAATAGCATTATAATCCAACCGATAGAAATCAGCAATCGTACGTATCCAGCCCAATTGCATAAATCGGTCAATTGTTGCCTTACTTAACCCCTCTATGTCCATCGCATCTTTAGACGTGTGGAAAACGAACTTTTGATAATCTTGTCGCCCACACGTACAAGTCGGGCAACGCCAAGCAGCTTCGCCTTCTTCTCGGATGAGGTGAACGGTTTTGGTGGCATCGAAAGGGCATAATTCAGGATAAACTATGGGTTTTTCAGAACCATCACGCAATTCCTGCATCGGTTTCACGATATAAGGAATCACATCCCCCGCGCGTTCCACCAATACTGTATCACCGAGTCGAATATCTTTAGAGGTAATAAAATCTTCATTGTGTAGCGATACACTCGATACAGTTACACCCGCCAATTGTACCGGCTGCAACTTCGCCACCGGCGTAATCGTGCCGATTTTACCCACCTGAAACTCTACATCTATCAGCTTTGTGGTGGCTTGTTTCGCTTTAAATTTAAAAGCTACAGCCCACCGAGGATGATGCGACGTATAACCACATTGCGATTGAATATCCAAGCTGTTTACTTTCACAACAATACCGTCAATTTCGTACTCATAGCTATCGCGCTTTTCTTGCCATTCATTACAAAACTGAATGACTTCAGCAATATTTTTACAGACTTTGGTTTCATGTCCCGTTTTAGGCACTTTAAAGCCCAATGTTCCTAAAAACTCAATACTTTCATGGTGTGTATGAAAATTGCGGACAATCTGTACCCCCTCAGTATTTTCGGCGTATCCCAACTGATAGACAAAAGCTTCGATGCCCCGAGCCTTTGTATCTTTAGCGTCTTTAGTTCGCAAACCGCCCGTAGCCGCATTGCGCGGATTAGCAAAAAGTGTCAAACCTTCTGCTTCTCGCTGTTTATTTATTTTTTCAAAAACATCTTTCCTAATCAAGGCTTCTCCGCGCAACTCCACTTTTTTAATATTGTGCTTCAAAAAAGCCGCTCGAAGCGGAATTGAGCGCATCACTTTCGCATTGTGCGTCATTTCTTCACCGATTACACCATTACCTCGGGTGGAGGCTTGTACCAAAACGTCATTTTCATAAACGAGTGCAATAGTACCACCATCAAATTTAGGTTCTACACAATATTCAATTTCAGCATCAGCGAGCAAATCCGCTAATTTTTTGATTTGAGTATCAAAATCATTCAAATCATCGTCATTATAGGTATTTTCAAGTGACAACATAGGCGTCAAATGTGGAACCGTTTTCACATTTTCGGCAATATCACTGCCTACGCGGGTTGTGGGTGAATCGGGCGTTATCAAATGAGGGTATAGGTCTTCCAGATGTTCAAGTTTTTTATACAACATATCGTACTCAAAATCCGAAATTTGAGGATCATCCATAACATAATAACGCCATTCGTGGTAACGTAAAACAGCCTGCAAATCGGTCACAATCTCCGGGGCTTTAGCAGCGTCATCAAATACTTTCGGAAGTGATAATAGTTGTTTGGAGAGGTCATTCAGGCGGCGTTGTTCTTCTATTAAATACATAGGGTATCGAGTAATGATAAGTGAATAAATTCAGTCAAAAGTGACATTATTTAAATTTGCCCAAAAATACCAAAAAAAAGACAAATTGGAAGTAGAGAGATTTGAGTGAAGCAACTACAGAAAAAATGAGCCGATACTGAGGGGTCTCAATATCGGCTCGATTCAGCTATAATTGCAAATTATTTATTCGACGTAGAGATAGTATGTTTTTCCAATATGTCAGCAATTTTTTCAAATGGCATACAATAAGCATCAACGACCAACGGGGCAATCCAGTTTATTCAACCGAGAATGCCCCATTGGGTAATGTATCACAAAGCTGGAGTGGTCAATACAAAGGAAAGAAACGACCCACAGGTGTATATATCTATGTTATTGTCATTGAATATGGTAACGGCACTTCGGATGTTTTAATGAGATTTTAACTCAAAGAAATATTACCCAAGTGAGCTACTAAAATATCATTGGCAAATAGAAAGTATATTGAGCTATACTTTGACTGATTAAGCCAATTTAACATCCACTGCGTTCATGCCTTTTTTGCCTTGAGCAGTTTCGTAAATAACTTTATCTCCTTCTTTAACCGTGTCAACTAAGCCTGAAACGTGAACAAATACTTCCTCGCCATTTGCATCATTTGTGATAAAACCAAATCCTTTTGATTCGTTGAAAAATTTTACTGTACCTTTCATATTCTTATGAATTTTATGATTTAATAAATTAAAGATGCAAAGATGCACTTTTTTTCTATAAACCTGTAACTTATTGCCCTACAATATACTTGTTAAGTGATGAAAACCTTTAAAATGATTTTTATTCTTATTATTTAGTGCCTCAAATTCCTTATTTGATACTAAAAAGAGGCATCGCCGTTTCCGAAAATGCCTCTTTCTGAAAGTTTTCAATTAATAAACAGTGGTCTTTCATTATTTCTTTGCAAGAGCAGAAATATTCATCTCATCTTGAAGGTAAGCTTGAGAATTGGTGACATTAAAGTACCGTTTAGACGTCACCCCGCTTCCGGTCACTGAAAGGGAATATTCACCTTCCGGTAAATTATTGACATCATAACTTTTAATTGTACTCATAGCTAATTTATCTGACACAAGTGTGTGACCATCTTGATCTTGCATAGTAAATGTGATATAAGGGTCCGCATTAATCACTGAAATAGAAATTATCTTCCTTTGCTTCATCACTGAGATTTGAGACATGGTTTCACCGAAAGTAATTCGGCTCATTTGTTTTTTGGCACGGAAAGCTTTCATAACTTTCAAGTCAGATTTGACTTCAGAAGCCAACTCGGCATTCCTCGAAGGAGGCGTTGACAAAAGTTGTGCGTTTAATGAAACAACAAATAAGCATGTGACTAAACTTAAAATCATCTTTTTCATTTGGGAAATTGTTTAATGGTGTAATTAATTTAGATTTAAAAATTCTTTTAATATTTTGTATGGTTCAAATTTCAACCCATTTCACTACACAGGAGTATCAATCATGCTATACAGTCGTATCAATACTCATACAATCGTCTCAAATGATAGCCCTAAAGTCTCAATCTCTATTTCACACTCAAAAAAACTGAGTTATTTTGATATACTGAGTTGATGATATAACTCTTTTGGCGCTGGTCAGTAAGTCATAATGAGAGGGTATGAACATTCAAATAAAGTAATCCGAAGGATATTTACCAAAACGCAATTTGAATTGATGTGAAAAATGAGATAATTGTTTCATACCTACGGCATAAGACACGGATTTTACGCTTGTATAGGTTCTATTCTCAAGACATTTTCGAGCATAATTGAACCTTACTTCATTGAGATAATCGTGTGGTGTCAGTCCTGTTAGCTTTTTAACACGCCGGAACAATTGGGCTCGGCTCACACAAAGCCCTTCTGCAAGAGCTTCGGAGGTAAGATTAACATCTGATATATGTTGTTGAATGTATGATTCTAATCGTTCCATCCATTCAAGTTCGTCAGGTGCAAGAAGCATCAAACCGTTTTGTTCATTTTGCAAAACCGGATGTTGGTGCGTCTCCAAAAAAATTTTTAATCGTTCGGAATGGTTTTTTAATAACTTTTCAATGCGAACCAACAATTCTTCTTTTTCATAGGGTTTTACTAAATAATCATCCACGCCTATTCTGAGCGCTTTCAGTTTCTCTTGTAAATCTACCCGATCGGTGAGCATAATAAAAGGTATATGGCAATAATCTTCTTTTGTTTTTAAGGTTGTCAATAATTGAAAACCATCCATGAACGGCAATTCAAGATCGGAAATAATGAGGGATACTGATGGGGTCGCTTTCAGAGATTCCAAAGCGACTAAACCATTATCGGCAGTTAATATAGTGTAATGATTTTGTAACAGCCATGTCAGTTGATCTCGAAAATGCGGGTTGCTGTCAACTATCAAGATAACAGGCTTTAAAACGACCTCATTTTCAAGGAAGGTATAAGGAATCTCATTAAGTAAATTAAATGCGGAATATCCTAATTGTGGCATTATTTCGGATTTTCCGTTGATGGAAGGCCGTTCTGAAAAAGCTTTATTTTCAAAATTTACAACAACAGTATTTCCGTCGTGACTTTTATCAAAATGTTTTTCCAATGGGGTTAAAACAGCTTGACTCAACCTTTTCTTAGCAAGAAACCGGCGTGTAAGGGCATATAAATGCACAAGCCCAAACAAAAGTAAAGCAATAATAAAAATGGTTAACACAAAAATCAAGTTTTTCATTGGTAGTTATTTTGGGTAAATGAATAAACACTTTAGTAAAATAAAAACACACGAATATTTGCTTATCAGCCACAACAAAGGCATGTCAGCGTTTAATGACAAACAATACACAATCCGCATTGTCTTAATAATAGACATAGAAGTTGCCTTTGAGGTTGTAACAACAATAAAAAGTGAGTCAGCAGAATACTAAGATATGTATTGTTTGTTTTGGAGATATGACGATAGGTGCTCAACAATTATCAAGTTAAAAAACAAAACTTTCAACATTTTAAAGATAACGTTGCTTAAATAACAATCCTTATTCTAAAATAGTTCTATTATCTGCGGATAAAGCTCATGGGCAGTGAATGGTTATCCCTGAAAAAAAAATTGAATTAGTCTTGGAAAGAATATGGTAAAGGAAAAATTAAATGTAAATTTATCGTCCGTAAATTATCAATGAAAAATTTAATCATCAACAATTTAAAACCTTTTACAATCAATGGAACGTAAAATTATCCTTACTGAAAAGGAAATGCCCACTCATTGGTACAATATCATTGCTGATATGACCAACAAACCACTTCCTCCTCTTCATCCCGGTACAAAACAACCTATCGGCCCCGAAATGCTCGCTCCTTTGTTTCCAATGGAGTTAATAAAACAAGAAGTGACCACCGATAAATACGTAGAAATCCCCGATGAAGTGAGGGATATTTACACCTTGTGGCGGCCTACACCCCTTTATAGAGCGTATGGTTTAGAAAAATTATTGGATACACCAGCCAGAATTTATTACAAATATGAAGGCGTCAGTCCTTCGGGCTCTCATAAGCCGAATACGGCAGTACCTCAGGCATATTACAACAAAATGCAAGGCGTTAAACGCATTACGACCGAAACGGGGGCAGGTCAATGGGGCACAGCCTTAAGTTTCGCCTGCCAGATGTTTGGTATTGAATGTGACGTTTATATGGTTAAAGCGAGCTACGACAGTAAGCCCTACCGCAAAATTATTATGAACACGTTTGGTGCAAAGGTTTTTTCATCTCCTACCAATCTGACCAATGCAGGTCGTCAAATATTGGCACAAGACCCCAATTCTCCGGGCAGTTTGGGTATTGCTATTTCAGAAGCCGTCGAGATGGCAGTAGCTGATGAAGATACAAAATATGCTTTGGGCAGTGTTTTAAACCACGTATTATTGCATCAAACCATCGTTGGTCAAGAGGCTTTGATACAAATGGGAAAGGCTGGAGATATGCCGGATATCGTTGTCGCACCTTTCGGTGGCGGCTCCAATTTTGCGGGGTTATCTTTTCCTTTTCTCCGCTTAAACCTTGAAGAAGGTAAAAATATTCGTTGCATTGCGAGCGAGCCGGCAAGTTGCCCGAAATTGACTCGGGGCGAGTTCCGCTATGATTTTGGCGACACAATCGGGATGACGCCCCTACTGCCGATGTACACCTTGGGTCATGATTTTATCCCATCACCCATACATGCCGGTGGTTTGCGCTACCACGGAGCAGGTGTCATCGTTAGCCAATTATTGAAAGATAAATTGATAGAAGCTCGGTCACACCATCAAAAAGAATGTTTTGAAGCCGGAATTCAATTCGCAAAAGTGGAAGGCATTTTGCCGGCTCCCGAAGCCACGCACGCTTTAGCCACTGTTTTCCAAGAAGCACAGCGCTGTAAGGAAGAAGGCGTCAGCCGCACAATTTTATTCAATTTGTGTGGCCATGGACACTTTGATTTGGCCGCTTATGAAACTTACCTGAGCGGCAAATTGGAGGATTATGAGATACCGCAATCAGAAATCAACGCCTCGATAGCGAAAGTTGATATGTTGCAACCGGCGTGATTTTTACACGAATTGCTTTGATTTTTTACACGAATTACACTAATTCTTTACAAATTATCATAGGAAACATTAAGCAACACAATGCGTGTCATTCGTGTAAAAATTAGTATAATTCGTGTAAAAAAATTAGCGCAATTCGTGTAAAATCAGCGTAATTCGTGTAAAATCAACGTCACCTTTTTTCCTTGAAAAACCGTTTTATCAACTCTGAGCAGGCATCTTGCATGATGCCTAATTCGAGTTTGGTTTTAGGATGCAAAATTTCTTTTCCGAATTTCATAAACCCTCTTTTATCGTCACTGGCGGCAAAAACCAATCTTCCCAATTGAGCCCATGCCAAAGCACCGGCACACATTACACACGGTTCGAGGGTGACATATAATGTACATTCATCCAAATATTTACTGCCCAAATAATCAGCCGCCGCCGTTAAAGCAATGATTTCAGCATGTGCTGTGACGTCATTCAGCCGCTCAGTTTGATTGTGCGCTCGAGCAATGATGCGATTATCGCAGACGACGACCGCCCCAACTGGGATTTCATCTTCATCATAAGCCTTTTGGGCTTCTGCGAAAGCGTGTTTCATAAAAAAATCGTCAGATAATGTAGAAAGCATGGATGACAGGCAATATTTTATTTTTTCCTTTCGGTTACAAAAAGCACTAATTGCTCCAAAGAGTTCCTCACATCCGATTCGGGGAATCCCCTCAGTATCTCAAATGCTTCGTTGCGATACCGCACCATTACCTCTTCCGAATATTGTAAACCGCCACTGTTACGGACAAAATCAATTACTTCGGCTACTTTTTCCGGCACTTCATTGTAGCGTTTAACAATGTTGATGATACGGCTTTTATCACTTTTATTGGCATTGTTGAGGGCATAAATGAGTGGCAAAGTCATTTTCTTTTCTTTGATGTCAATGCCCAAAGGTTTGCCAACATCATCGGTTCCAAAATCAAAAAGGTCGTCACGGATTTGGAAAGCCATGCCTATTTTTTCACCAAAAGTCTTCATTTTTTCAATGGTCGTCGCGTCTTTTGTCGTAGAGGCGGCACCGACAGCGCAAGAAGCAGCAATCAAAGACGCTGTTTTTTGCCGAATAATATCATAATAAATGTCTTCTTTAATATCTAATCGGCGGGCTTTTTCAATTTGGAGTAGTTCTCCTTCGCTGATTTCTTTGACGGCATTCGACATGATTTTGAGAATCTCGAACGCATCATTTTTTAAGGCTAATAATAAGCCTTGCGATAACAGATAATCACCAACAAGAACGGCGATTTTATTTTTCCATAAAGCATTGATACTAAAAAAGCCCCGTCGCTCAAAACTATCATCCACCACGTCATCATGAACAAGAGATGCGGTATGCAATAATTCGACGAGAGATGCCGCCACAAAACTGGTGGGGTTTATGGTTCCACATAATTTAGCACTCAAAAAAACAAACATCGGTCGCACTTGCTTGCCTTTCCGTTGAACGATGTAATACATGATTTTATCGAGCAGCGCAACTTGTGTACGCATAGATTCGCGAAAATGCTTCTCAAATTCGTCTAACTCAGCATCAATTGGCTTTTTTATTTCGTCTAACTTCATTTTTCAGATAAAAGACCCCTACTCTCTTTTTTATGGAAGAATACCTATAAAATATGGCTGCAAGTTAGAGAGAATTTAGATAGAATTTTCAGAAAATTCCATAAATGATTCAAGGCAGCGGCTTCTGCAATGACTTTTATTAGGTTTAAAAAAAAGATTTCCATTCATATCGCCGAAGCCGCTGTCCTGATTAGTTAGCTGATATTTGAAAATAAGTCAGCAATTTTGATAAAGTATGGGTCATTTCATTCGATTCTTTGCTTGAAATGATGCCTTTGCTCAACATTGTCTCTCTCGTCAACACAATTTCCTCGCGCATATCTTTCAAAAACTCAATTCCCTTTTCGGTAAAAAGAACGATTAGAACTCTTGAATCTCTTTGATCAGTTTTGACATTGATATACTTTTCAGCAGCCACTTCTTTCACAAGTTTGCTCATAGCTTGTTTGGTCATACCGGCTCGGTTCGCTAAAGTCACGATGTTGGTACCTTCAAAATCCAAATTTTCAAAAACGCTCAAATGTCTTGCACTCAATCCGGTATGCCCTTTTTCAATGAGGCGGTTAGAAATTTCGTTGTTCAAATATCTCGTAATTTGGCGTACAATACGCACAATATTGGTCTGATTGAACTTCTTATACAAATCTATTTCTTCTTTAATACTCAATTTGCTTTTGACCATTTTTAATTAAAAAAGTTATTTTAATTGGTTATTGAGACATAAATCTCATCACAAGTAACATAAAAAAGGTAGAAAAGTTCCCTTTGCTAAGATATTATGTTAATTAAATAGTCTAATCCTATTGTTATTCCCTGAATTAAACACAAATATGACAATACTATCAACTGACTCTCATGTGTTTTCATTGATATACAAGAATTGTCTGAAAAAAACTACCTTTATCACCTCTTTTCATGTCAAAAATTTTGGGGATACTGAGGGGGGGAGTCTTTACAAAAATTAAATATCAAATATGGCAGTTATAGCATTAGAAGGTATGCGTTTCAGGGCATATCATGGGCTTTATGAAGAAGAAGGCATTATTGGCAATGATTTTATTTTGAACATCGAAATCATGACTGATATTTCAAAAGCATCCATAGTTAAAGAAGATGGTATTGAAAAAATTGATAACACTATCAATTATGAAACTGTGTATGATATTTGCCGCATCGAGATGGCAACGCCGCACAAACTACTTGAAACACTGATAGACAGTATTATCTTTTCATTGAAATATCAGTTCAAAGGTATCAATCAAGTGAGTGTCAAAGTAAAAAAATTGAATCCTCCAATGGGTGGTCGGGTTGATTGGTCATCGGTAGAAGAAACGCGCAATTTCGTGAGAATGTGCGGCAGGTGTAACAAGCCGATGATTTGTTATGATGATAGCGGAAAAACTTGCTGGTGTGGTGACAATCAAATGAAAGTGCATCCTCGCACTATGGAAATGCTCAAAGCACAATATAAAGGGTGCTTATGCAAAAAATGTTTGGAAGAATATTCCGGCTAAAGTTTATGATTTTATTAACGTGACTTTAAAGCTTTTTTGCGTTTAAAATTTATTACAAAAAATCGATAATTACTAAAAATGATTAAAAAAATTGCACTACTCTCCCTCGTATTCACACTCACACTCACATCCTGCGATGTTTTACAACAAGTTGCTACGACTGCTCTTGAAAAAACTTTGACTAACGAAGATATTGGCAATGGCTTGAGGGAAGCCTTGACTTTGGGTATCGGCAAAGGCTCGGATGTGTTATCCCAAAAAGGGGGATATTTCAACTCGGCTTATAAAATCCTTTTGCCACCTGAAGCCCGTCAAGTCACCGATAGACTGAGAGTGATTCCGGGATTTAATAAAGTGGAGGATATCGTGTTAGAGAAAATCAACGCCGGAGCTGAAGATGCCGCCGCTAAAGCCAAACCGATTTTCGTCAGTGCTATTAGGCAAATGACAATTTCGGATGCCCTCAATATTTTGATGGGTGACAAAAATGCTGCTACTGAATACCTCAAACGCACAACCTATCAGCAACTTTATAATGAGTTCAATCCGGTTATTGTGACTTCATTGGATAAGTTTGAGGCACGCAAATATTGGGGAGATGCGGTTAATACTTATAATAAAATTCCTCTGATTAAAAAAGTAAATCCAAGTCTTGATGAATATGTGACCAATCAAGCTCTTACAGGTTTATTTTCAATGGTTGAAGCAAAAGAAAAAGATATCAGAACCAATACTGCTGAACGGGTAACGGATTTGTTGCGAAAGGTATTTGCAAAACAAGATGGGAGATAAGTGATAAGTGAAAAGTGAAAAGTGAAAAGTGAAAAGTGAAAAGTGAAAAGTGAAAAAAATAACGCCGGATGTTGATTATCCGGCGTTATTTTTTAGAGCCTCATAAATGACGGTTTGTATGCGCGTCCGATAATCGCCGTATATCAATCTGTTATTGTTCATATCAGGATACGTCCGGTTAGAGAGGAAAATATAGATAAGGTCATTCTCAGGGTCAGCGTAAAAAACATTGCCTGTGAAGCCGGTGTGACCATAAATACTTGAAGGCGCTAAAGAGCTTACATTGGGCTTTTTTTGCGTGTTCAGGTCTTTCATGTCCCAACCAAAACCCCTTCGCGTGCTCCCACCCTGTCGCGTTGTGAAAAGTTGAACAGTTTCAGGTTTCAGGAAACGAACACCCGCATATGTACCTTTATTCAACAGCATTTGCAGTAAAACAGCTAAATCCGCCGACGTTGAAAACAAACCCGCATGACCACTCACCCCACCCAACATAGCTGCCGCCATATCATGCACATGACCCCGAATGCGTTGTTGCCGGAAATATTTATCCTCCTCGGTCGGCACAATAAAGATTTCATTAAACTTTTGCAACGGATTGTATAACGTTCGGCTCATATTGAGGGGTCGGTAATAGGTATCGGTGGCATAAATATTTAAGGGTTTTCCGGTAATATTTTTCACAACATCCGTCAAAAGAATCAAACCCAAATCCGAATACACATAATTCCTCCTTTCTCGCAAAGGCGATTGAACAATTTGCATTTTAATAGAATCCATATAGGCTTCTTTCATATACAAATCTTTCCCAACTTCAATCGGATATTCGCTTGATTGCAGATTGGAATACCATTTAGTGGAGGTGAAAAATTTATATTCACCATCCACGATGCCAGAATCCATTGAATTTTTATAAAAAGGAATCCACGGCATAAGACCCGCTTGGTGAATCAAGATATCTTTTATCAATAAATCCTCTTTATTCGACCCCCTCAATATTGGCAAATAGGAAGAGAGTTTTTCAGACATATCAAACCTGCCCTCTTCATAGAGTTTCATCAAACAGATAGTTGTGGCAGCACATTTTGAGACGGAAGCCAAATCGTAGATATCTTCAGTTGTGCACTCTTGGGCTTTCACGTAGGTTTGATAACCGAATGCTTTGTGGTAAATGACTTGACCATTTTTGGCTACCAGTATCTGACAGCCCGGAGCGGCTTTATTGGCAATTAATTCGTTGGCGATAGCATCAATATTCAATAATTTCTTAGCGTCCATCCCAACTGCTTCAGGCAAATCGGTATTCCATTCCAATCGGTTGATTTTATTTGTTTTAAGCCCCATGCCACATTTGGCATTATTGCAGGCAGAAATAGGCAATTTTCCCTTGAACTCAAATACCCCAAACAAGCCCTCGGCTGCTAACTCCTGTGTCACTTTGTCATCATTATAACACGCCAATAAAGTTTTGACCGGCTCAAAATATTTTAATGAATAAGGATTGCCAAATACGACCAACACTACTTTGGTTACTTTATTCAATTCATTGACAAAACTTTTCACATCGTCAGATAAACCGAAATCATTTCTCGCCCCCGTCTTCATATCGTGTAGACTGATAATTACAATCTTCTTTTTTCTGAAATAATCCAGCATTTCTTTTTTCTTTTCTTCGCTGAAAGACTTATTCAGGTTAAATTGATTGAAAATACCATAATTATTGAGCATATATTGAAACGGCGTGAGGCGACCCGAGCCCAAACTCAAAGTTGCAATGCTATCCGGTTCATAGCTTTTAAAAGGCAATAAATGATGTTCATCTCTGGCTAATGTAAGAGCGTTTTTAACCAAATCCCGTTTAAGGGCTTGCCCTTCATAAGAATTAATATCATTTCTGATGTTGAACGGATCAATATACTGAGGGGTAGTCAAACCATAGCGGTATTTAGCATACAATACTCTTTTGACACTCGCTTCAATATCTTTCGGGTCAATTTTACCTTCCTCCATATATCTTTTGATGGCAGCGAAAGAAGCCGGAACATTTTCGGGCACACACAGTAAATCACAGCCTGCTTCAAGAGCCTTTGCTTCGGCTTCGCCATTAAAATAATATTTGGTGACCCCTTTCATTTCTAAACCATCCGTGAAGATGAGCCCATTGTAGCCGATTTGCGTCCGCAATAAATTTCTCACAGCGTTTTTACTCAAACTTGTGGGCATGTTCGGTGCGTTATCAATAGACGGAATTTGCAAATGTCCAATCATAAAACTCTCGATACCCTGCTGACTCAATACTCGAAAAGGCATCAATTCTAAGGCGTTGAGGCTCGCCATATCTTTATTGACCACCGGCAAATCAAAATGTGAATCTACGTCCGTATCGCCATGCCCGGGAAAATGTTTAGCACATGCCATCACGCCATTATCCTGCATACCGAGCATATATTGAAAACATTTTGCCGCCACATTGCGCTTGTCTTCGCCAAAACTCCGATCATTGATAACGGGATTATTAGGATTATTATTAACATCTGCTACCGGCGCAAAGTTGATATGCACACCCAATCGACGGCACTCTTTAGCCACCGCCTGACCGAATTTATAAATCAAGGTATTGTCCTGTATGGCACCGAGCATCAACTGCTTAGGATAGGCTATTGCAGCATCTTTGAGGCGCATATTCAAGCCCCACTCCGCATCCATAGAAATAAAAAGAGGCACTTTCGACAGCGCTTGATATTTATTGGTTAATTCCAATTGTTTTTCGGGCGTCCCTTGAAAAAAGCACAATCCACCCACATGAAAACGCTGAATTAAATCCGCTACTTGTGCCACATGATCCGCGCCCAAATTGCTTTGTGCTCGGATAATAAACAGTTGTCCAAGTCGCTGCGTATCGCTTAATGACGTATAAACGCTGTCAACCCACAGGTCAGCAGCTGTTTTTTGGGCTCGTAAAGCCATTGAAAACGCCAAAAGGAAAAACCCTACTAATAATTTTCTCACACTTAACCTGATTTGATTTGAATTAGTCTTTTTTGGCTGTAACGGGATATTTAAGCCCTCTCCAACTCTTTAAAACTACTTTGACCGAGCCCACCGAAACAGGCGATTCAATCATCAAGGGAATTTTGTTAGCATCGTTACTTGCCCAGATTTTCATTTCTGTACCTTCTTTAAAAACATGACCGCTGACAACCTTTGGCGTTAATTTAATAGTAGACCATTTTCCTTGGTCTCTAATTTTTTTATCTTCTTTACCCAAAAATTTATAGTTCAAAGGCAATACTTCCTCATCCAGCAAAACTTTGACCGGAAACTCTTGCCCCTTTTGAGCATTATCGTAGTTCATGGTGCGGCTGTAATATACTATGGACAGGACATCATGAATACAATCATTGATGTTAAGCAAACCGCGTTTATCTATCGTGTTCTTATCCCTGCCCCGCTCATAACTCGCTTTTTTGCTTTTTTGGTCATAAGACACTTTATCGTACAAATGGTAATTGCCTTCGCTCACATCGCGCACTGAGAGAGTCGGCAACATCGTGTTTTTATCCACATACGTATCATAATTGTCTCGCACTTTATAAAACCATTCATAGCTACCGTAAGTCCTGCCCGACGCAAAAAGGTGGTATTGCGAACCTTCGTCGGTGATTTTAAAATTGACTTCGCCGGCCGGAATCCAGACAAAATTCAGGTTGTAATATATTTTGTACACCAATTCTTCGCCTGATTGAAACGTAGCGTTTTCAACAGGCCGGCATTCAACTAATTCTGAGGGTGTTTCTTGAGTAATCGTAGAATTTTGTGGAATTTGAGCCGATTGATTCGGCGAAAATGCCATAATTGCAGTTAATAATGGGACGCAAATAAAACCGTTCTTAAGAAGATTTTTCATAACCAAGTGATTTCAGGATATTTGATTGAAGTATAAATATTAATCCAATAAACGCCGGTACAATAAGGTTTATTATCCACAGCGTAAAAGTCGCTGCGAGGATACTAACCTTGTTAGTACTAAACATGCCCCATATTTGTAAAGCAATTTCACCCCGAGCAACAAGTCCCATAACGGGCGGTAAAGGAATACTTGTCTGCAATAAATAAATAGTAGCAATACAAGATGTCCCCCTCAGTATAGGCACATGAATACCAAAAAAACGCAACATAAAATAATATTGCACAACATACACTATATACCGAGCAAACGCCCAAAGTAAGGTCACTCCTAACTCATGCCGACTATATTGTCTGATGATGTTGATACTTTTTATCAACCGCGGAAAACGATATAGAAACCGAATTTTTTTGAAAATCGGTACCACTATTTCCAAGTTCAAAAATATGAGAAACAACAAGGTGACAAACACCATTCCTATAAAGATAATGGCTTGTAAAATAAATAATTCTACGTTCCATAAAGTCACCAAAAAATATAAAAAACCCAAATAACCAAACGCAATCAACACAATTTGCTGCGCCCAACTCCCCACAAAAGTCGAAAATACCACTTTCATGGCATTTTTAGGCTTTAAAAAAAGTATTCTCCCGCCAAAATCCCCAATTCTATTCGGCATAAAAAGGGATGTCGTGACACCGGCTAAAACCCCTTTGAAAGCTTTAAAAAATGAGATTTGCTCGGCATGCCGAATAAGCGGTAGCCATTTTAACGTTTCTGTCACCCAATTGAGCGGTAACAGTAAAATCGTCAAAATAAGCCATGCGATATGCCGACCTTTGAGTTCAACAAAAAACAAATTTTTAATATCCTCAAAGCTTTCTCTTTTAAAAATATCGTACCAAAGTAACAACGCAAACAATGAAAATATGCTGCCTTTGATAAGCCAATTGATATAAGTGGGTTGACGCTTTAAAAACAGCAATATTTTATGATAAGTATCCAAATATTATTTTTTTTAAGGGTCAAATTTCCGTTTTTATTTTCAATTAACATACAATTATTTTTTAATTTTAAAACAATTATTTTGATAATATTTGTTTTAAAATTAAAAAACATGTTACTTTGCCGAAGGCTTTGAGCTATGAGCTTTGAGCTGAATGCCCAAAGCTCACATTTACAAAATGAAACTCGTTTAAATGTCTAATAATCAAAAATACCGCATTTTGGGCGTTGACCCCGGAACCAATTTTTTGGGCTACGCTATTTTAGAAATAGACGGCAAATCGCTTAATCTGATTGCAATGAGTACGCTCGCATTATCACATTTAGATGAACAACAAGAAAAATTAAAGCGTATTTTTGAAAAAATTGATTGGGCAATTAAGCATTTTAAGCCCAATCAAATGGCAATTGAGCAGCCTTTTTTCGGTAAAAATGTTCAATCCATGCTCAAACTCGGACGCGCCCAAGGAGTTGCCATTGCGGCGGCAATCAATAATGGTTTGCCGGTTGAGGAATATCTACCCAAAGAAATCAAAAAATCGGTGGTTGGCAATGGTAATGCGGCAAAGGAACAAGTCGCTGCCATGCTCGGTCATATCCTCGGCAGACCTATTGAACCCAGTTATTACGATGCTTCCGATGCTTTAGCCGTGGCTGTTTGTCATCACTACCTGACAAGCAATCAGCTCGGCAAAAGGAAAAAAAATAATTCTTGGGCAAGTTTTATCACCGAAAATGCCGATCGGGTTCAAAAATAATTATCACCATTAATTCACCCAATTTTTTTTCTCCTGTTCGATGTGGTGCAATTCTATTTTAACCTCGTATTTGTCTTTAAGATGTTTTGCCGTTGCATCGGCAGCATAAACCGACCGATGTTGCCCACCGGTGCAGCCAAAGTTAATCATTAAACTGTCAAATCCACGCTCCAAATAGGTTTCAACCGCTTTATCCACTATCGGGTAAACATTTTGCAGAAATGATTCCATGACGGATTGATTCTTCAAATAATCCATCACGGGTTTATCTCTGCCCGTCAATTTTTTATATTCCTGAAAACGACCCGGATTATCAATAAAACGGCAATCAAAAGCAAAGCCACCACCGTTGCCCGACGGGTCAGGCGGATAACTTGTTTTGCGATAAGAAAAAGAATTAACCTTAACGACTAAAGGACTATCCTTATATTTTTTCTTGTCGAAGCCTTCAAAAGCATCGCCTTCACAGATTAACTCAAGACATTTGAAAAGCTGTGGCAATTTGACCGGCAAATTGATAAAGCCTAAAATTTGTTCCATTTGGTCAATCGCAAATGGAATGCTGCTGATAAAATGCTCCCGCCGCTCGTACAACCCCCTAAAACCATAAGCCCCCAAAGCCTGCAAACACCGAATGAGCACGTAACCGTAATATTGTTCAGTGAAAAATCGGCGGTCAATGGGCACCATAGAATCCACTTTATCCATATAACCTTCAAAAAGTTGCTGCTTTACTGAGGGGGGTACTCCACCCTTCGCCTGATAGAGCAAAGAGGCGACATCATATTGCAATGCACCTTTTCTCCCGCCTTGATAATCAATAAAATACGGTTCGTTATTTTTTATCATAATATTCCTTGATTGAAAATCGCGGAACAAGAAATGGCTACAATCGGCTAATAATAGATAGTCCGTAAACTTTTGAAAATCATCTTCCAACGCTTGCTCATCAAAAGGAATTTTAGCCAGTTTAAGAAAATAGTGTTTGAAATAATTCAAATCCCACATCATACTTTGCTTATCGAATGCCGCCCGCGGATAGCATACCGAATAATCCAAGTCTTCGCCACCTTTGATTTGCAATTCCGCCAAATGAAAAAGCGATTTTTGATACAATGCAATCAACTCGTTTGTCCAAACTTCACCGATAGGCGGTAGCAAACTAAACAGTTGCACATCACCAAAGTCCTCTTGTAAATATACCCCATTGAGGAGATTTTCACCGTAGATTTCAGGAACCCGCAAGCCTTTTTTCCAAAAATGTTGTGTAAACCGAATAAATGCTTTATTTTCTTTAAAATCTGCGTTGTAAGTGCCAATTGCCTGTTTATTTTCGCCAAAAACGCGAAAATAACGTCGGTCGCTTCCCGCTTGTGCAAGTTGATCCATTTTTAAGGCCGGTTCACCTGCCCACTCTTCAAATAATTTGGGTAAAAGGAGTTGGTAATTTTTCATTAAAATATATAAAATACAGATAATTAATCAACCCTCTCCCTTGGGAGTAAGGGGATAAATTTTGAATGAGGAAAAGGACAAAGGTATTATTTTTTGGAAAAAAAATGTACTCAATTGAGTGCATAACGCTTACCGGGTAACGAACGCACCAAACCTTTAAACTCTAACTCAAGGAGTAAACCAGCAATAAAACTATGGCTGATTTGAGATTGAAAACTCAGCGTATCAATCAAAGCACCTTTTTCAAATTGTTTCAAAATATCAATTATAATTTTTTCCTTATCAGACAGATGGGTAAAAAGTTGTGGCTGAATAATAGCGTTTTTACTTTTTTCGTCCCAACGCATGATAGCCGCAATATCAGCTGCGGATTCAATGAAATGTGCTTTTCGTTGTTTTAATAAATTATTACATCCTTGCGACATTTTATCACCTGCCCGACCGGGCACGGCAAACAAATCTTTACCATAACTCAAACCCATATGTGCTGTTATCATAGACCCCCCTTGTGCAGCTGTTTCGACGACCACCAATGCGTCGCACATCCCCGCAATGATGCGGTTGCGCATGGGAAAATGTTTAGCGTCAGGGCCCTCATCACTCGGATATTCAGTGAGCAATCCACCTTGTGTACACATCCGATGGGCAGTATCGGTATTTTGAGTAGGATAAATTCGCTGTAATCCACTGCCCATCACACCGATTGTGGGTATATTCAATTCAAGACATTTTCGGTGCGCTGCCACATCAATTCCAAAAGCTAAACCACTGACAACCAACGCATTATATAATCCAAGCCCTTCGGTAATATCTTCAACCATGCGTATGCCGTAAGCGGTGGGTTTGCGAGTGCCCACGATAGCGACAACCCGCCCGTGATTCAAATCTGCGGTACCTTTATAAAAAAGCATCACAGGGCAGTCGTTCTCATCCCGCAATCTCTTAGGGTAATCCGGATCGGTATGAAAAAGAACTTTTATGTCATTTTTTTCTATGAAAGATATTTCCCTCTCAGCCCATTTCAGAACATTCTGATTTAAAATATTTTCAGCAATTGCCAAACCGACATTAGGAACATTGAGCAGCTCTTTCTTTTTGGCATTGAAAACCGCTTCTGCACTGCCACAATGACTAATCAGATTTTTGGTAGTAACAGCCCCTACCATGGGAATTTTGGTGAGGGCAACCCTGTATAGTAATTCGCTCATACTTGTTTTTGTGATAAATTATTCTTGCTAATTCCTTGATACAAAGAAACAAATTACTTCTGTTCTTAAAAAAAAAAATTTATCTTTTTAAAAAATTTGTGACCTTGAATAAAAAAATGTGGATATTTTATATGAAAAAAATTTGTCCTCTTGAAAAGCTGTATATCAAGGTTTTTATATGTAAAATTCGGTTTTTTGGCAATAAAAAAAACCTTTAATCAAGCAATCAGATGGTAAAAAGGGTTAATAAAAATAATAAATTAATATATAAATAAATAAACTAAAAACTCTTGGCATAGAGTTTGATTGTAGATTTTATAAAATTATATTAATTTAGAATATTAACACAAAACATTGAAAATCAATTTTTTACGCAAGGGTTGCTTTTTTAAACTCAAAAAACAAAAAATATCTCCCCCCCGAGATTTGGAAATATCAATAAATTTCCTGTAAACTTGTGAAATTATTTTTTTCAATTTTATTTATTAACAAACAAACTTAACTCATTTTTATTTTCACTAACCGATTTAATTAACAAATCGCAAGGGATTCGGTGAAAAAAGGAACAATCGCTATGACACTACACGCATTCCTTAACTCAAAACTAAAATCCCATGCTAAGACAAGGTCAATACCTTAAGCAACAACAGAAACTTTCGCCTCAGCAAATTCAATTGATGAAGCTGCTCCAGTTGCCCACAACTGCCATTGAACAGCGCATTCAAGAAGAATTGGAAGCGAATCCGGTACTCGAAACGGGGGAAGATTTCGAGGAGCCGTTCAGTTCGACTGAAAGCGAAAGCGAGGCGGATAATGAGGAAAAATACGCTGACGAAACCCCCGATGATTTTCGTGACGACGAAGAGCCAATCGTCCGCGAAGATGAGTTTGAACTGGATGATTATCTCGAAAGATACATCGAAGATGACCCCTCAGTATACAAGCTCAAAGGTGAAAACCAATCGGCTAACGAAGAGGAAAAAACCATCCCCATTGCCGTTGAAAATAGTTTTCACGAGTATTTGGAACAACAATTAGGGATGATTGACCTCAAAGATGAGCGCGAAAAAGCCATCGCTATGCAGATTATCGGCTCCATTGATGACGATGGTTATTTGCGGCGTGACACGATGTCTATCACCGATGATTTGCTTTTCGCTCAAAACATTGAAGCAACACAGACTGAGGTAGAGCGCCTTTTAGAGAAGATTCAACGTTTTGACCCGCCGGGAATCGGTGCGCGCAATCTTCAGGAATGTCTATTGCTTCAGATACGTCAAAAATTAGAATTTGGTGATTTAGACGATGAAGCCATTAAGAACTTACGAGTAGCAGCACGTATCATTCACGATTATTTCGATGAATTTACGAAAAAGCATTACCCGAAAATGCAACGGCAGTTGAATATCCCTGAGCAACAACTGAAAATGGCAATGGACGAAATCCTCAAGCTTAATCCCAAGCCGGCAAGCGGTCATGCGAGCGAGCAAGAGCGCAATATGCAATACATCGTTCCTGATTTCATTGTCGAGAACAGAGATGGTCGTCTTGAATTGAGTGTTGACAGCCGCAATGTGCCGGATTTGCGCATCAGCGAACACTATCGCGAAATGCTCAAAGCCTATAAAAACGCCCACAATACCAAACGGAGCGACCGCATGCAAAAAGAGGCCGTGATGTTTATCAAGCAAAAAATTGACTCCGCCAAGTGGTTCATTGACGCTATTCGCCAACGCGAGCAGACGATGTTCAAAACCATGTACGCTATTTTGCAATATCAGTACGAATTTTTCTTGACAGGAGATGCTAAGCGACTGAAACCAATGATTTTGAAAGATATAGCGGATGTGACAGCATTGGATATTTCGACGGTGTCGCGGGTGGCTAACTCAAAATATGTACAAACCGAGTTTGGCACTAAACGCTTGAAAGACTTCTTCTCAGAATCGCTTCAAACAAGTGAAGGCGAAGAAGTTTCGACCCTCGAAGTGAAAAAAATATTGACGGATATCATATCCGGAGAAAGCAAACGCAAACCTCTTTCGGACGAAAAACTGAAAAGTATGCTCCAAAAGCGGGGTTATAATATTGCCCGCCGCACTGTTGCCAAATATCGCGAGCAACTCAATATTTCGGTAGCTCGCTTACGCAAAGAATTGTAAATCAATACATTAAAATATTTCACCCACTTAAAAAGCCGCGATGATTGTGTTCATCGCGGCTTTGTTTATTTGGATATTTCTGATTTTCTTTATATTATAAAGACTTATTATTTATCATCGCCAAAAAAAACAATGATTTTATCCGCTAATTCAAGTCCGATATTCGATTGGGCCTCTTTGGTAGCAGCACCGATATGCGGCGACACACTGATGCGAGGGTGATTGAGCAATTCCGGTCTTGGGTTGGGCTCACCTTTGAAGGTGTCGAGACCCGCGCCGCCTAATTTGCCGCTTTCCAAAGCCGCTAATAATGCATCTTCATCAATAATACCGCCACGAGCGCAATTGATGATAAAAGTACCGTCTTTCATCGTCGCAATCTCATCCGCACCGATAAGAGCCTTCCCTACTGAGGGGGTATGCAAAGTGATGAAATCACTGTTTTTTAACACCTCGGTCAGCGAAAATGATTTGAGGTGGATACTCATCTTAATCTCTTTCGAGTTATTAAGATTAATCGGTAAATCAATTTCATTAATAAAAGGATCAGAAGGCATGACGTTCATCCCCATTGCTAAGGCGATGCGCGCCACTTCCTGACCGATGCGCCCGAAGCCGACGATACCCAAAGTTTTGCCTTTTAACTGAATACCTTCGGAATAAGCACTTTTCAATTTTTTAAAATCGCCGCCTGCCATTTCTCGGTTGGAGCGATGCAAAAAACGGGTAAGGGTAAATAAATGTCCCATTGCCAACTCCGCAACCGACTGAGAAGAAGCTGCCGGTGTGGTGATGATTTCGATGCCTTTTGAGCGGGCGTAATCCACGTCAATATTGTCGGTGCCGACACCACCGCGAGCGATGATTTTAAGGTTTGGACAAGCATCAATCAAATCTTTTCTGACTTGAGTTGCCGACCGCACGATGATGACATCATAGTTTGGCAAGAATTTTGGCAAATCTCCTTGTTGAATTGTGTTGGTATCTACCTCATATCCGGCTTCTTCCAAAAGAAGTTTGCCATCGGCTTCGATACCGTCATTGACCAATATTTTAATCATAACTTATAGATTTATTGAGTTTTACGACAATTTTTTAACCATTACCCTCTTCTTTTCTTAAAATGAAAAAAAAGATTGAAAAAGCGCTGCAAAGAAAATCATTTCTACACACCTATCCTATGAAATGATAAAGGTTATTTACAAAAAACCGGTTTGAAATTTTTTTTAAAAATTTTTCAAAGACAAGCAGCGAATTTTAAAGCCGCTTCCTCTTACTATCAAACACTGTTATGAAACTGATATTGAAACTTATTATCCCCTGACTGCCTCCCAAATGTCACCCCTTTTTTATTTTTCAAAACAACATACTTTAGAACCATTTAAAAAATCATTTTTTACCTAACTCACAAATTTCTTTAAGGATGACCAACAAAATATTACTCTTCTGCGCGCTCGTTTTGAGTATTGTGTCTTTGAAAGCACAAGATGCTTGCCCCGCACCTCAAGGCTTATTTGCCTCAGCACGCGACTCCGTAGCTTCGCTCAATTGGCAAAGCACAGGAACAACCAGAGCCTACATGGTTCAATGGAAATCAGTCCGTTCTACTGATTGGAAAACCGAAACTTCTAATTCTAACACGTTGATAGTGAAGGGGTTATTACCATGCTCCGAGTATGAGTTTCGTGTAAAAACAGTTTGCTCCATTACCGCAAGCAGCGCTTATGGTGAATCACGCCATTTTAAAACATCAGGCTGCAATAATATTGCACCTTGCGCAACGCCTCGAGAAGTAAAGGGTGAAACGGGTGAAAATAAAGCCGTTTTCAAATGGGTATCAACAGGCGCAAGGGGGTACGAAGTGCAGTATAAAGATGCTTCAAACAATGGTTCTTGGATAACGGCTGTTGCCGCTACTAATCTGTTTGATGTTGTAAACTTGAAACCTTGTACAAAGTATTCCTTCCGTGTCCGGAGTATTTGTAGCAATCTTACCTCTACAACACCGGTACTTTTCAGCGAATGGAGTTCAATCATCACGGTGGCTACAACGGGTTGTGGCACTAATACGCGCTGTAAACCAGTAAGTCGTCTTTATATTCTGCCTACAAGTGCGGGAATCACCGTAAAATGGGATGTAGTACTTGGCGCAACTTATGATGTACAGGTAAAGAAAATAACTGAAACTCAGTGGCGTAGTATCAATGCCGTGCCCAATAATTATTATGCATTCACTGATTTAGCACCTTGTACCGTTTTTGAAGTGCGGGTAAAAGTGAATTGCTCAGCAACCAGCAGCAGCAGTTGGAGTTATCCGATGCGTTTCAAAACTTCCGGCTGTCAGCCGATTTGTATCATGCCTCGTGGTTTGAAAGTAATCGTAGCGGATAGTGTAGCGGTGGTTTCATGGTCAGCTTATCAATCCAGCAAATTTGTTCTTCAATTTAAAACGGAAAGTGATAGCATGTGGAAAAGCGTTAACGCTACATCCAATGTCCATGTGTTAACAGGCTTGGCGCGCTGTAAAAAATATGTTGTTCGGGTTCAGGCGAATTGTAGCAGTTCTAATATGAGTGATTTCAGTGAAATCGTGAAGTTTGAAACCGGTGGATGCCGGACAGAATGTGCTACACCGCGCCAATTGGCAGCTCGTCTTGTTGACTCTTTGAATTCCGGTTATTTGACTTGGTCGGTTACCGGCGCCAGAGCTTATATTGTTGAAATGAAAAACCTTTCAGATTCAACAACTGGTTGGAGACGCGACACCGTCACCAACAACGTGATGAAATTTGAAAACTTGGCGAGATGTTCTAAATATGGTTTCCGCGTACGGGCTATCTGCAACGGCATCATCACACAACCAAGCGAGATATTCACTTTTGAAACAAGAGGCTGTCCTGAGGTCTGTGCTATACCAAGAGAGTTAAAATCAGATATTGTTGAAGACTCAATTGCGGTCTTATATTGGGCTGGAACAGTGGGTAAATATGAAATCCAATATCGTTTGGCATCTTCCACTGAAAATGATTGGAAATCAGTGATGGTTGAAACACCGGCTCATAAATTGAAATTGCAAGGTTGCAAAATTTACTTATGGAGAGTCCGCAAAATCTGTAGCAACGGTGATAGTGGCTGGAGCGAAATCAATAAATTTGAAACGAAAGGTTGTATTGTGCGTCCTATTTGCGCCGCACCTATTAACCTGAAATCTGAAATCGTTGCCGATACAGCGGCGTACTTATTATGGACATCAGAAGCTGGTAAATTTGAAATTCAATACCGTTTGTCCAATTTAACCGATAATGACTGGAAAACAGTAACAGTTTCAGCCTTAGCTCATAAATTGCCTTTAGAACGCTGCAAAGATTACTACTGGAGAGTGCGGAAAATATGTGAAAATGGTGCCAGCGATTGGAGCGACTTGAATAAATTTGAAACAAGAGGCTGTATTATCAATCCAACATGCCCTATCCCTGCTTTCAAAGCAGCATTAGTGACGGATACAGTAGCTGTTGCGGGTTGGTTATCAGAAAGTTCAAAAATTGAAATTCAATATCGTGTCATAAACCCTGTTTCAGGAGAGTGGGTGTCAATGAAATTTGAAAACACGAACGAGGCAAAATTGATATTGAAAGCTTGTAAAGTGTATGAAATGCGCAGTCGCTCTATCTGCTTAAACGGCTTATTGAGCGATTGGAGCCCAAGTATCAAATTAGAAACAAAAGGATGTATCGCTCCTCCGGCTTGCGAAGCACCGATTAATCTGAAATCAATTGTTGCGCAAGATACTGTGGCGGAAGTCAGTTGGACGGGTGCAACTTCCACAAAATATGAAGTGCAGTACCGTTTAAGTGGCTCAACCGACTGGAAATCTATGTTCACGGATGTGACAAATTTCAGAATCATTGAATTAAAACGTTGCGCAGTGTATGAATGGCGGGTTCGTAAATACTGTTCTGACAACACGGTTAGTCCTTGGAGCGACAGCCAAAAAATAGTGACTTTAGGTTGTGTTAATTTGTGCGAAAATGCGACCGATTTGCATATCGAAGTTGCTCAAGATACGGTCGCTTACCTTAAATTTATCGTAGCAGGCGGCGGCAAAATAGAAGTTCAATATCGCGTAAAAGGCAGCGGTGACGCCGGTTGGATGTCCATGACTACCGATACAGCATTCATGAAACTCATAAGATTGAAGCGTTGTACAATCTACGAAGTCAAAATGCGCAGATATTGCCCGAACGGTTTCAGTGATTGGAGCACTATCAGATACTTTGAAACAAGATGTATAACAACCAATATTTGCCCGGCACCGGTTGTTAAAGCGGAATTAATTAACAATACCATTGCGGTGACTTGGTCAGATATTTTGGAGCGCGATACCGTTATTGTTCAATATGCAACCGGAACCGACGCCAATTATAGAGAAGCCATTGGCACTACACCAAATGGTGTTCTACTGAGGGATCTTCAAAGTTGCGCCACTTACAAAATTAGAGTCGTGCGCAAATGTTTGAACGGTGGGGTGAGTGCAGCGTATGAAACAGTGATTAAAGTGGGTGGCGTCAATTGTTTCGTAGGCGACGAAAACAACATGACGATGTTACAAAAACGCACTCCTGTGAAAAATATCGGTATCAGCCCTAATCCGGGTTACGATTTCGTACAAGTACAATATGACCTTGAAGAAGCGGCTGACATTCAGGTTCAATTGCTCAACCTACAAGGACAAGTTGTTAAACAATTGGATGGTGGCACTCATGAAGCCGGTAACTACATGCAAGTCTT
The DNA here is from genome assembly GCA_031424115.1 of Saprospiraceae bacterium. Lineage (GTDB taxonomy): Bacteria > Bacteroidota > Bacteroidia > Chitinophagales > Saprospiraceae > JAAFJT01. Next base: position 29,509 of record JANPGW010000354.1, read on the forward strand.
GGACAATCTGAACAATATTCAGCAAGGCATGTATTTCCTTGTCATCCGCAACAACGGTAAAGTGACATCTACTCAAAAGTGGATGAAACAATAATAAACTGATTTTATCAATCCCTTTTCAACGGCATCTCGGCTTCGGCTTGGATGCCGTTTTTTTTTATAAATTTTTAAACATATTCATCTGTTTTTCATAAACAACTGTATTTTTAAGGCGCTTTTAAAGAAAACGGTAAATTTGCACATGAAAACCAATTTTTTATTCTCCACTTAATACACAACAGTATGCGTAACAGGGTAATTATTGAAAATGTACATCCGCAAATTGATGGCGGCATACATTATATAAAAAGAACTATCGGCGAAATGGTCAACGTCACAGCCGATATTTTTGGTGATGGGCATGATGTTATCCGCGCCTCTCTGCTTGTCCGGCACGAAAAAGACCAAAAATGGCAAGAAACTTACATGACAGCTCTGCCCAACGATGCCTGGTCGGCAAGTTTTCATCCCGATACCTTGGGTTTTTACGAGTATAAAATCATCGCTTGGATTGACCATTTGGCCACTTGGCACAAAGGTTTTCGCAAAAAACAGGAAGATGGACAACACATGGACGTTGAACTCACCATCGGAGCCAATCTCCTGAGAAAAAATGCCGAAAACTACCCCAAACCGGAAGCCAAAGAACTCGTAGCGGTCGCCAAAGCCTTAGAGAATAAAAAAGACTATCTGAAAGCCGTGGAAACTGTGATGGATGAAGGATTTACGCAATTGGTCAATGATTTTCCGTTTAAACATCACGCCACCGCATACGACCATAAACTCCGCGTCAAAGTGGAATTTGAACGAGCCGGTTTCTCCGCTTGGTATGAAATTTTTCCGCGTTCGGCTTCTGAAGTCCCTTTTCAACCCGGCACTTTTAAAGATGTGGAAAAACTATTGCCCCGCATAGCCGAATTGGGTTTTGATGTTTTATACTTACCGCCGGTGCACCCCATTGGCGAAATCAACCGCAAAGGAAAAAATAACGCTGTGGCTTGTAAAGAAAGTGAACCGGGTTCTCCGTGGGCTATCGGCTCAAAATTGGGTGGTCATAAATCTATTGAACCCGCCCTCGGTACGTTAGAAGATTACGAGCATTTAATTAAAAAAGCCCAATCTTACGGTTTGGATATGGCCTTAGACTTGGCTTTGCAATGCGCGCCTGACCATCCTTATATCACCGAACATCCCGAATGGTTTGTGTGGCGACCGGATGGTTCTATTGCTTACGCCGAAAATCCGCCCAAAAAATATCAAGACATCGTGCCGATCAATTTTGAATGTGAGGATTGGGAAAACCTCTGGAACGAACTTAAAAGCATCATAGAGTTTTGGATTGACAAAGGTGTCAAGATTTTCCGTGTGGACAATCCGCACACCAAACCGATTCCGTTTTGGCAATGGTGCATCGCCGAAGTCCAGAAGAAACACCCGGACACAGTTTTCTTGGCAGAAGCTTTCACACGACCTAAAATTATGGCTTCTTTGGGCAAAATAGGCTATACTCAAAGTTATACCTATTTCACTTGGCGGGTAACAAAGGCTGAAATTATTGAATATATGACGCAGCTTACTGCCACTGAAAGTCGGGAATATTACCGACCTAACTTCTGGCCCAATACGCCCGATATTCTGCCTTATCACCTGCATAATCGCAATTCTAACGCGTTTTTCTTGCGTTTAGCATTGGCAGCTACGCTGTCTTCTAACTACGGCGTGTATGGGCCCGTTTATGAATTCGCGTTCAACGAAAGTTTTCATGGCAAGGAAGAATATATGAACTCCGAAAAATATGAGATCCAACACCACGACTGGGAAAACCGCAATCGGTTAACGGATTTGATGACTATTTTGAACAGTGTGAGAAAAGCCAATCCCGCGCTTCAAACGACTTGGAACATTCATTTCACGGATACTACAAGCGATAAATTACTGTCTTATATCAAAATCAGCGCAAACAATGCCGATGCCGAAAATCTGGCGCGCGATACCAAAGAAGTGTCAAAAAACATCATTTGGTGCATTGCTAATTTAGATACCGAAAATACGCAAAGTGGGCATGTGGCTATTCCCAAAGAACTATTGGGGATTCATGGCAAGGTAAACGTTACTGTACAAGATTTATTGACCAATGAAACATATCGGTGGTCGGATGAATGGAATTATGTGGAACTCAACCCTTACAAATCGCCCATCCATATATTTAAAGTGAGTGTTTTTAATTAAAAAAAGGGCAGAACGATTTTTTTTTACCATTAAAAATCCCTCTGCGATATGACACATATTGAAGAGGGATTACTTTTTTTCATACATTCGGCTCAATACTCCGGTAGTTTTTAGTGTATAGCATATAGTTTTTAGAACTGCTCTATACACTAAAAACTACCGAATTATTGCGGTTTATGCGTTGCTTTTATTCAACATATTTTGAATAAAACCGCCAATACCGCCGCCGGCTCCGCCCAAAACACCGCCGCCCAACAAAGAGCCTAAAACTCCGTTAGCCATATCGGAACCTAAAACCCCACTTAAAATTGACCCCAATCCCGGATCGCCCAAAGCTGAACTTAAAGCACCCAATACACCACCGCCTATCGCTCCGGACGTGGCGGCTTGTTGAGGGCCCTGCTTCAAAACAATACCGGCTAAAGCACTGATAGCGGGCACTGCGATAGTGGCTATGCTCGGTGGCAAAAATTTGGTGCAGAGAAACCCAATAACAAGAGTACCTGCCGAAGACATTAAGATGTTTTTCATTGTAATTCGTTTTGTTTTATTAATAATTAAAGTTGAATTTCCGAAAAGATTGAATACAAATGTATTAATAAATATTTGTTTAACAATGCTTTTGATATTTTTTTTATCTGACTTTAAATTGAAATGTAAAATATAATATTGCTTTTTAAATATTTAACGAATTTGTTTGTTTTCCTCTGAAATTTACCCCCCTCAGTATAACCTACTTTTAGGCTACATTTTGCGTCTAAAACTTGGTCGGGCGGTCATGCCTAACTGTACGCAACTTATGCCCCCTCGCATTCCTTACTTTTCCTCACTCCATCGTTTCAAGTCTCCCTATATCCCCATAGAACGGGGAATTTTTTACACTAATGGGGCATTATTTCACTTTAGGGAGGCAGGTACTGTTTTTTTACTATACATTATGTCAAAATAATTTATTCACTTTAAATCTTTATACATTATGAACAACCTATTGTATATTATAGCAGTAATTTTGCTCATTGGTTGGGCAGTTGGCTTTTTCGCATACAGCGCCGGTGGCATTATTCACGCTTTGTTGGTTTTGGCTATAGTTGCCATCCTTTTGAATCTTATCAGAGGTAGAAGAGTCGTTTAAGTTTAGCTAAGAAGTTTTTAAACTCATAAAGCAGCGTCATTGTCAATGATGCTGCTCTTTTGTTTTTATCACCTTCCCCTTTTTTCCCTTCATTTGAGAACATTTTAATGAAAAAGATTTAGGGTTGACTTGAATAAACCAACCCCAATTACCTTTTAAGTAATTACATTCTCGATTATTTAAGTCGAGCTATTTATATGGATGAAAGACTCTTATAAAGCCATTGTTACTTTCTTTTTCGTCTTTGCGGAAGCGGCAACTTTCTCTACATTCTCGAGCCTGAAATTGGCAGTACCTATTTGAGCTCTCAACGTATAGCAAGCGGAATTGCTATAAACGCCACCATATCCTACAACTTTTATGCGATAAGTACCCACTGCACCATTATTAAGGATAATAGATTCACTTAGAGACCCCTCGTTTTCGGAAACCCCTACTAATGTAGTACCTCTGTACAGGTAAACATCGTAATCAAATGGTAAATTGGTTAAGTCAATTTTGATTTTGGGTTGGGCAGTTGTTGTCGTAAAACTGAACCAATCTACGTCTGTCGCTGTACCAATTTTTGCTGTGATGTTTGTATTGACAGGAATCGTTTTTGCCGTGGATGAGGTATTATTAGACTCATAATTATCCGTACAACCCGTAGAAGGAACCGTTAATGTGGTAAAATTCACCGCCGAAGAATATGCGCTTGAACCACTGCTGCATACGGTCAGAACTTTAAACTGATAGCCTGTAATCGCCGTCAATCCGGTTAAATTATAGGAGGTACCTGTGATATTGGTCACAGTTGACCAAGTAGTGCCACTTGTTGTCTTGTATTGCAAGGTATAAGAGGTCGCACTGCTTGCTGTACCCCAATTAAGGGTGGCAGAAGTTGCTGTAATATTAGAAACGGAAAGATTGACAGGTGTACTACAGGTAGCCAAGGAAGGAGCATTACAACCATTGGATAATAACAAACTCCGTCTCGCACCACTTGTTCCGAATAAGGCTTGCATCCTTGCTTTTTGACCCAATGAGAACATAGTCAAGGCTCTATCGTCGCAATAGTCCATGTAATTCATAAACATATCACCATTAGGGGTATTACCACAAGAGATATGAGGAAAGGTCGGTACACCGTAGTTTTCGCCGCCTTGATTAGGGGTATCCGCAACATTGTCGGAATCAGTGCAGGATGAACCATCGCCGCCCCAAATATGGTCCAAATTGAGCCAATGACCTACTTCATGTGTTGCTGTGCGACCTAAATTATAAGGCGCCGTAACAGTACCGGTTGTCCCAAAGCAGGTGTAGCCTATAACCACAGCATCAATATTAGCCGGACCGCCGGGCGAGTAAGCATAACCTAAAAATCCTTCCAAATTGCAAACATATATATTGAGGTAACGATTACGATCCCAAATATCAGAACCGCCCGTTGCTGCTGCCATCATATTATCGTTGTTACCATCATATGAAACTGTAGAAGTTTGTTTACGCACTATACCGGTGGCGGCTCTACCGATAGGATCTTGTTGTGCCAGACAAAAATTTATCTCCACATCGGCTGCTAAAGACCTGAATACTGAGGGAACATTCGCTGCGTCGGCGTTGATTTTACGAAAATCTTTATTCAAAATATCTATTTGACTATAGATTTGCTGGTCGCTGATATTTTGGGCAGTGGTGTTGTACACAACATGAACAACAACAGGGATATTAATGACCGCTCGAGTTTGTAATGTTTTATCATAATCTTTCACAAACTGAGTAGTAAAGGCTTCAATCCGGTTTCTGGTTTCTTGTACTTCAGGATGATCGTGCAGTAAATTATCCAATTTTTCAGTAGAAAGGCATTTACTGACACGCGTTTGGCTGGTGCGCGCCTCATTTTCCGGTGCTTGATTGAGCGCAAGGTCTTTTTTGCAGTTGGAAAAAGTGAAAAGGATGGTCAATGCGATAAGTGATAAAGAGCCGAATCTGAAATCTGTGCTTTTCATATTTTATTTTAATTTTGTAGTAAAGAAATATGATTTTAATACAGTAGATGTCTATATCACTTAATGGAAGTTTTATTGATAAAATAATTTTTCGCATATATTACAATACAAATATGCAGTGTTGCTAATCCATTATTTTGGGTTATTACATCAAACCACCCCCTTTTTACACCAACCCTCATTTTGCTTACACCAAACTCAAACATAATAGGCTAAATTACCCATACCTTTGCCCGATGGAAGATAAACTGATAAATGGTTTCTGGTGGTTTTTGGAGCCGCGCCATTGGTGGTTGAGGCACCTTTTATATTGGGTATATCGCTTTAGCAACTATTTCCTATACCTTGTGGGCTTACGAGAGATTGATTTCACCCAAGGATATGCCCCCTTGTTAGGGGAGGTGTTGATGTTTATGTTTTTTTTCTATTTGCACATCTTATATTTGATACCTAAACTCCTGTTTGAAAAAAAAATTATACGGTATATAATGGCTTCCATATTGAGTATAGCCTTTTTTATACAGATGGACTATCTCCTTTATCCACCTGATGCAGAAATTACTCAATTCGACACCCTTCATAATTCTTTCTTCGATTGTGTAGAATTCTTTTTGGAAATCACCGGTCTTAGGATTATGGTCGAGTTTTTATATACCCAAAAACGCATGCAGGAATTGCGCACTGAAAATCTACATACCGAACTCTCTTATTTAAAAAGCCAGATAAACCCGCATTTTTTATTCAATACCATGAATAATATTACCGTTTTATCTGAATTATACCCCGAAAAAGTCACACCTGCCCTTATCAGGTTGTCTAATGTGTTGCGCTATCAGTTGTATGAAGGGGAAAAAGAACAAGTTCCTTTGGCAAAAGAAATAGAGAATTTGCAGCAAAATTTGCAATTAGAAGTGATGCGTTTGAATGATGTACATCATGACATTAGAGTTGAAGGGAATGTGAATGGAGCGCTGGTTGCCCCACTGTTGTTTCTCCCTTTTTTAGAAAATGCGGTTAAACACAGCGCTGACCCTTCGGGCAAGGTTTTTATTGATATTGTTTTTAAGATTGACAATCATACACTTGTTTTCACGGCTGAAAACTCCAAACCGCCGGTAAAAGCACGTCAATTGGCGGGAGGCATAGGCTTAAAAAATATTCGTCGCCGGTTAGCTTTGCTCTATCCCGGTAAACATGATTTGGTGATTGAGGAGACCCCCTCAGTATTTAAAGTAATTTTGACATTAGAATTAAAATAATATTAAAATGCGCTGTATAATCGTAGATGATGAACCTCTTGCTCGTGAGGGCATAGAATCTAAAGTCAAAAAGATAGAATTTTTGGAATTAGTGGGTATGTTCTCCGGTGGCATATCGGCTAATCGTTTTTTGGTAGAAAACAATAATGTAGATTTGGTTTTTTTGGATATTCAAATGCCTGACCTCACCGGCTTAGAACTGTTACATACTCTTAGGAATCCGCCATTGGTCATTTTCACAACTGCTTTTTCTCAGTATGCCGTAGAAGGCTTTGAATTAGATGCGGTAGATTATTTATTAAAACCTATTGATTTTCAACGTTTTGTAAAAGCTGTCAATAAAGCGCGTGAAATATGGGATTTAACAAACCGTTCCAAAACTGACCGTGTTGAAACCTCCCCGGATTATATATACATCCGAGCTGACAGACAATATATCAAAGTTTTTTTAAATGATATTCGGTATATCGAAGGCATGAAAAACTATGCTATGGTTTATACGACAAAGGAAAAATACATGACCGCCATCAGCCTGACGCTTATTATGGAGCAGTTACCACACAATCATTTTGCCCGTATCAATAAATCATTCATTGTCAATACGCAATTCATACAACGGGTTTTATCCGATTCTATTCTCTTAGATAAAGGCAAAGAACTGCCTTTTGGCAAAGCTTTTCAAGAAGAGTTTATTGACAAATTTGTGAAAGGCAGTCTTTTGGAAAGGAAATGACTTATTAAGTAACTCTTTTTTGGAAGTATTCTGTAATGGTATAATTTTATTTTGCACACATTGGGTAGAAAAAAGAGCCAAATAATCACTGTGGCTATCCGGCTCTTTTTTTATACTTAAGGTTTTCTTTTCAAACCTTTATCACTATTGAGTTATTGCAATTGCATCAACAAGTTCTTCATGTCCGTTTTTTCAACTACTAAGCGTTCTAAGTCCTCTACCCGCACCCGTTCTTGTTTCATGGTATCCCGTTCGCGCAGCGTGACCGTACCGTCTTCAAGAGTTTGGAAATCTATTGTCACACAAAACGGCGTGCCGATAGCATCTTGACGGCGATAACGGCGACCGATAGCATCTTTTTCATCATATTGGCAGTCCACCGAAAATTTCAACTTATTGAAAATATCATACGCCGCCTTAGTCAGCTCTTCTTTGTTTTTCAACAAGGGCAACACAGCACATTTTACGGGTGCCAGCGCAGGGTGCAATTTCAACACAACCCGTGAAGCATCATCGCCTTGTGCATCCGGTACAGTTTCCTCAATATAGGCATGAGACATCATCGCCAAAAACATACGGTCAGCGCCGATAGATGTTTCTACCACGTAGGGTACATAACTTTCATTCAATTCAGGGTCAAAATACTGCAATTTTTTGCCGGAAAGTTTCTGATGGCTACCCAAATCAAAATCCGTGCGGCTGTGAATCCCTTCCAACTCCTTAAAGCCAAACGGGAACTCAAACTGCACATCCACCGCAGCGTCTGCATAGTGAGCCAGATTATCATGGTCTTTAAATTTCAATTTGGACTGCGGCGTACCCAACGCCAAATGCCATTTCATGCGCAATTCTTTCCACTTGTCATACCAATCTTTTTGGCTGCCCGGGCGAATGAAAAACTGCATTTCCATTTGTTCAAACTCGCGCATCCGGAAAATAAATTGACGAGCCACGATTTCATTCCGAAATGCTTTCCCAATTTGGGCAATACCAAACGGAATTTTTTGGCGCGTAGATTTTTGAACATTCAAAAAGTTGACAAAAATACCTTGTGCCGTCTCGGGACGAAGATATAATTTGCCTTCCTCGCCCGCAATATTGCCTAATTGAGTATTGAACATGAGGTTGAACTGACGTACCTCTGTCCAATTGCGGCTGCCTGATTCGGGGTCAGCAATTTCCAACTCATCAATCATGTTCTTCAAACCGACCATATCTTCGGCTTTCATCGCCTCCGCTAAGCGTTTTTCGATGTTTTCTGCTTTTTGAGCGTATTCTACACAACGCGGGTTGGTTTCGCGGAACATTTTTTCGTCAAAGTTTTCGAAGCGTTTTGCCGCTTTTTCTACTTCTTTATTGATTTTATCCTGCAATTTATCCACCACGCCTTCAATCAATTGATCGGCCCGATAGCGTTTTTTGGAGTCCTTATTGTCCACGAGCGGGTCATTGAAGGCATCCACGTGCCCCGACGCTTTCCACGTTTTAGGGTGCATAAAAATAGCCGCATCAAGCCCTACAATGTTTTCGTGCAACTGAACCATGCTGCGCCACCAATAAGTTTTGATATTGTTTTTCAACAGAACCCCATACGGGCCATAGTCGTACACCGCACTCAAACCGTCATATACTTCGCTTGATTGATAAACAAAACCATATTCTTTGCAATGGGATACTAATTTTTTAAAAACATCGTCCTGATTGACTGCCATAACCTTAAAATTATTGATAAATATCTGATGATTAATGTGTTGATAATGAATTGATTATCAAATGTTAAATACTTTTGAAACATAAACCACTACAACGAGTCTGTCACCACGGAGGTTACAAAATCGGTCGGATTTTCAAAAGTGGTGCAAAGTTAATGGTATGAATGAAAATAAAAAAAAATTTGACAATTCTTCGCAGAACTGTCAAATTTATTAAAATAAAAACATCGAACCATTCGATATTTTATGACTCAGAGTGTTTCTAACTATTGCAAAATAACTTCTTTTTCTTCCACCATACGGCGGATATTGATGAGTGCGTAGCGCATACGACCCAAAGCCGTATTGATGCTTACGCGTGTCAACTGCGAAATTTCTTTAAAGCTCATATCGGCATAATGGCGCAAGATAACCACCTCCCGTTGTTCTGCCGGCAACGCATCAACAAGGCGGCGAATCCGCTCGTGGGCTTGGCTGCGCATAATACCTTGTTCAGGGCTTTCATCCGAAAGAGATATGACATTGAAGATATCAAAATCATCATTTGAGCCAACGGTCGGGCGGCGTTTGTCGCGACGGAAATAATCCACGCATAGGTTGTGCGCTATACGCAAAGCCCATTGCAGGAATTTACCCTCATGATTGTAACGACCGCTGCGAAGCGTGTTAATGATTTTGATAAAGACTTCTTGGAAAATATCTTCGGCAAGTGCTTGATCTTTGCAGAACAAGTAAATGGAGGTGTAGATTTTAGCCTTATGACGACGGAGAAGCGTTTCAAACGCCTTTTCATTACCATCAAGATACATTTCGATTAGCTGGTGGTCACTTACAGAAGTGACAGCTTGTTGCATAACTTGCATAACTAAATAATTTATTCAGACTTGTTGAGAAAATTTTATTCAGTGTACAAATTTGCTATCGATAGGCAATGAATTTTAAGTGAGAAAATTTTATTTTAGTGAAGTAGCATAGCTAATATATCGCTAACTATAAGCCAAAGATAAAGCCAATTTCTGTAACTTACCAATAGGCTTATTCTTTTTAACACCTTTTTTAACACTTTTTTAACCAAAACACCTTTTTTAAGGTAGTTTTAAATGAGCAATTTTTATGAAATTATTATTTAAAAAAAATATTTTTGACAGTATATAATTTTAAATAAAAGCAAATAAAACAAATTAAAGCGATTTAAAAACTCCAATAGAACACTATTACAGAAGATAATTAGGCAAACAACTTTCTCTATATTTTATAAAAATCAATACAATAATCTGAAATTTTCATTGATTTTATTTTCACTTTTCCTAAAAATATTGAGCGATTTTAACATAATTGGCAATGTCTTACCCCCCCTCAGTATAGCGCATTCAAAAATAGACGGTTAAGTCATTCTTAAAACGCCTTTGATTATAGTACTCATTTTAGGCTCAGCTTCGTTGGCTACGGCTATCACATCTTCAACCGTTGTTTCTTTGATGGCTTCAATGGGAAAGCATTTGTTAGAGACGATAGAAATAACCATAATTTTCAAATCGGAATGTTTGGCAACCAACACCTCCGGAACGGTTGACATGCCGACTAAATCCGCACCGATAATGTTGATGAAGCGGTATTCAGCGGGCGTTTCTAAATTGGGTCCTTGCCACGAGAAATACACACCTGCATGCGCTCTGATATGACTTCTTTCTGCAATATCTAAAGCTTTATTAATCAGCTCTTTATCATATGTGTTTTTCATGTCCGGAAAACGCACACCGAGTCTTTCATCATTTTCACCCCGCAATGGATTTTCAGACTGCAGATTAATATGGTCTTTTACTATTACAATATCGCCCGCTTCATAATCAGCGTTTGTGCTACCCGAAACATTGGTAATAACGACAGTCTCAACGCCCAAAAACTTCATCAATCGAATAGGAAAGGTGATTTGTTGCATCGTGTAGCCTTCGTAATAGTGAAATCTACCCGCCATGACAACGACCGGCTGCCCTTCAAGGTAGCCGAAAACAAGTTTCCCTTTGTGGCTTTGCACGGTAGAAACCGGAAAATGAGGTATATCTTTATAATCAATCTCACAAGCGATAAGCAGTTCGTCAGTCAGATTCCCTAAACCGGTGCCAAGTACAATACCGTATTGCGGTTGAAAATCAGTGTATAATCTGATGTATTCTAAAGCCTCCTGAATTTGGTCATATAATTTCATAAACCTTTTTTATTCTTTAAAAAAACCGACTCAAATTCAACGTCTGATGATATCATTTACAATAGCTATTTTATCAAGCTCGCGGCTGACCGTCAAGCGTTTAATATTGTACAAACCATATTTAGTAAGATCCGCTATTTCAAACCACTGGTTTTCAGGGTTTCCGTATTTGTAAGTAAATAATTTACCTCCATTGCCCATTAAAAATGTTCCATCGGGCAATACTTCGAAATCTTCACTACCGGGTAAGGTTTGGATAATAATTTCAGACGTGTAAGTCACCGGGTCTAAGGCTTTGATATACCAAGTCTGTGGCGTTGCTTTTTGAACGAAAGCTATTTTACCATCGTTTAACCGCGCCATTGAGCGACCAATACCACCGGCTAATTGAATAGACGATTGATCTTCAACATTGACAATTTTCAAATAATTGTTGTTGCCATTGACGATAAAAAGGGCTACTTTTTTGTCATTCAACCAGCAGTGATAACCAATATCTTGATGCAAAGGCAATAAATCGCGACCGATATTACTGCGATCAATTGGATAAGACCAAAGTCGTTGGGTTCCATATTGAGTGGCATCCACTCGGATACAAGATATATTGCGGCGATCGGGCATAAGCGTGGGCGAGTATTCCGATTCGCGCGTTGCCGTCACTTGCGTCAGTACATTATTAAGGAGTGAAAGTGAATATATTTCGGTCTGATTGGTATCATAAGGCGTCTGTACAGCAATGTATAATTCATTATTATTAATCCATTGCGGTTGGTTATTATATCCTGTCGGGTTAAATGCGGTTAAATAACGCGCATTTTTAAAATCTATTTGGCTTCCTGTTTTATTCATGTCAAAACAGTAAACATTTGTTCTCGGCAATTGAGATAGTGAGGGGGTGGCGAGAACTATCACCAGCACGAATGGAAGATATTTTAAAAAGATAGTCATAGTTTTGAGATTAAATTTTGATTAAACAATTGATTATTAAAGAGTTATAACCGTAATAAAGTTTTTAAAATCTTCTTTAGGTTGTAAAGAAAGGGATTGAAAAGATAATTTAATTAAAAACTGAAACAAGGTAAAAAACCTTTTGTAAAGGAAGGATACTGAGGGAGTGTTTTTTTCAGTTTCAAAATAATAAATAAAACAAAATATAAAGAATTCACTTTAATATAAAAAGCTGATGGAACACCATTTTTAATGGGCTGCTTATTACTTGATTCACCCAAAAAAATTAAAAACTGGCTATTTTGTAATATAAAAAGGTTATAAAATATTTTACAAAAATAAATGTGTAATAAATACCATGCACTAAAATGCTGTTTGGTCACGTATTTGCCAAAGTTATATCAACAAACGTAATCGCAATTTATTTCACTTATAAAATTAAAAAAATGAGCAAACGTACTTTAAAATCCATTTTCCTCCCGATTACAGTATTAGCGATTGTGGCAATTTTTATGTCTTCTTGTCAAAGAGGTTATGGTTGCCCCTATTCAACACATGCAAAGGTTCATTCAAAGAGATAAAAGGTTAGAAAATATTATTGAAATGGTCGGTCATTGCACAATGTACCGGCCTTTTTTTATACCCCTCAGTATAACGTCATTTTTTCGTTAAAAATGCGTACTTTTGCACCCGTTTTAAAAAGTCATTTAACATTATTTATGACTCACTCAACAAACGGTCATTTACATTTCAATAGTTAGAATAAAAAAATGGGAAATATAGTTGCAATTGTTGGTCGCCCCAACGTCGGAAAATCTACTTTTTATAATCGTCTCGTTGGTCAGAGAGAAGCCATAGTGGACAATGAATCGGGTGTTACACGCGACCGTAAATATGGCACGACAGAATGGAACGGCAAAAAATTCATGGTCGTTGACACGGGCGGATTTGTTGAAGGCTCAGAAGATGTATTTGAAGCCGCTATACGCTCACAAGTGAGGATGGCCATTGAAGAAGCTTCGATTTTGCTCTTCATGGTAGATACCACTACCGGTATAACCGACCTTGACGAAGAAGTGGCAGACCTGTTACGCCGCTCGCGTAAGCCGATTTATCTCGTTGTCAATAAAGTAGATAATGGTGCTCGAATGCTCGATGCGAACGAGTTCTGGAGTATGGGTTTTGAAAATGTGTTTTTCATCTCTGCCATGTCAGGTTCCGGCACGGGCGATTTATTAGATGCTATTGCCGAACAAGTGGAAGAGTATGTACCTTTAGAAACAAATTTACCCAAAATTGCCATCGTCGGTCAACCGAATGTGGGCAAATCTTCACTTGTTAATGCCTTGCTCGGCGAAGAGCGTAACATCGTTACTGATATAGCCGGTACAACACGTGACCCTATTCACACCCATTACAATAAATTTGGGAAAGAATTTATCATTGTGGACACTGCCGGTATGCGTAAAAAGGCGAAAGTGCACGAAAATTTGGAATTTTATTCCGTTATGCGCGCCATACAAGCCATCGAAGAATGTGATGTAGCCGTTATTATGATTGATGCCCAAACAGGCATTGAGGCTCAGGATATGTCTATTTTCAGATTAGCGAAAGAACGCCATAAAGGCATTGTCATATTAGTAAATAAATGGGATTTGGTTGAAAAAGAAACCAATACTGCGCGGGATTTCGAAGCCGAAGTAAAACGCCGTATTGCACCTTTCAATGATTTACCCGTTATCTTTATTTCTGTAAAAGACAAACAACGGGTTCTTAAGGCGATTGAAATAGCACTTGAAGTAGCAGAACGCCGTAAACAAAAAATTAAAACCTCTGTCCTCAATGAATGGCTCGAAGAAGCGTCGGCTAAACACATGCCTCCGGCACATCGAGGGCATTTAATAAAAATAAAATACGTGACTCAATTGCCGCTATTTTACCCTGCATTTGCGTTTTTCTCTAACCATCCCAAGCAGATACCGGAGAACTATAAACAATATCTCGAAAACGAGTTGCGGAAAAAATTCGATTTTTTGGGTGTCCCTATGCTCTTGTTTTTTAGAGAGAAATAAAAATCAAGGGATTTTTTTCAGGAAAGCGACCCCCTCAGTATAAAAAATATCGCCTTCTGGAACCAAATGCCGTTTGTTTACACAAACGGCATTTGTATTTTTATCAATGCTTCATGGCATTTAGCAAGTTAAAAACCTTTTTTTGCTCAATTTTCCCTTTTATTTTCAAATATGTTTAATATTTTTTCATATCCAAAACATGACTTTTTCATATTTTGATAAAAAATAATGCAAAAAAGCTTATTTAAAATTAAATAGAAAAAAAAGCCTGTTTTTTTCAAATAATTACCAATTTCAGCTAAAAATCAGTTCATTTCTGCGCAACAATTGTCTGAGTTAA
>JANPGW010000355.1:0-1579 GCA_031424115.1 Saprospiraceae bacterium
ATTAAAACTTTGAAAAAATCGGTTGATGCCATTCAAAAAGAACGCTGAAAATTTTGATTGTTGTTCACACACTCAGTTAGGGCGGGGTGTGTGAACAACCTATTTCCAAGAAAGGTATCTCATTTGATAACTCTTAAAAAATACTTAACTATGAAAATTATTACATCTCATTCAATGCTCTTTTTAGAGCTTCTGATATCTCTTTTTACAACAACAAGTTCAGCTCAATGGGTAAAACAAAATTTGCCTTCTATACCCGCTGGTATTATTTATTATCCATTTGCCGCAGGAAAAAATTCGATGTGGACTTATACTCGGTCAGTTCAACAGGATACCGTTAATATCCATCCATCTATCTATATCAGAACCAGTGATGGAGGACAAACATACACATCAGGGACGATTTTTGACAATATCAATAATTTATACCCCCACATCCAACCCCGCGATGGGGAAAATGCCGACTTGATAGCGGCTGACGGTTTCGGCAATTTTTATATGCGCCGTACAAATGACGGTGGAGCGACTTGGCAGGATATGTCTTTTAAACCTCAGACTTTTCCAGATGTCATCTATTATTGGGATGAGAATAACGGAGTGTATGTTGGTGACCCTGATAGTTTAGGATTAGTCATTATGTATACAACAAACAATGGTAGTACTTTTCAACGCTTGCCCAACTCAAGCTTACCTCCGACGAGAGAGACTGAGGTTGCAGCCATAGGAGAGTATCAAGCTATTGGAAATATCCTCTTCTTTTCTACCTATGATTATATGACTAATGATTGGCGAGTTTGGCGGACTTTAGACAGAGGTAGAACATGGACAGCAGGGGAATGGTTTCAGCCGGGTACTGCTTCAGGTTTTACTGCACGCTATGCTTTTGCCAATGCTCAACATGGCATTCTACTGCAAGGTATTGCTGCCGAAAGTAAAAACCCACTTTATACCGAAGATGGGGGACTTACTTGGCATGAAAGTGGCAAAATGCCCGGTCAGGTTACTTGGGCTATTGACAATATACCCAATACACAAACTTTTATGGCATTTTTCCAAGATACTATAAGCGGTATGCTCTTCTCAGCTTTAACCAATGACTTAGGACGAACTTGGAATTCTCGTAAAAATATTGAGAGCTATGTACTTGATTCTATATTTGAACCTTTGGGCTTTCCGCTTTTTGTATTTACCAACTTGGATATTGTTAATAATAATGCAGCATGGGGAAGGTTTTCAAGGACAGACTTCTACCGTTACGAAAGCACTGAACCGATTGTACCTCTCAAACCGGACTTAGACCTACAACTCACCGCCGACAACGACGGCTTACCCCTTTACGGTTCAATTAAATACACCTTAACCGTTAAAAATCGCGGCATCAGCCCGGCCACCGGCGTCAAAATCAATTGGTTGCCGCCTTATAAGCGCACCAACAACGGCGCGGGTGCTTTTGCCTACCAATCTGCTTATGCCTCAACCGGCTGGTACGACTCATGGAATGGCGTGTGGTCCATTGACCAATTGGATGCGGGTGCATCGGCAACGGCTTCTTTCCATTTGTTTGTGGTCGATAATACAA
>JANPGW010000356.1:0-21891 GCA_031424115.1 Saprospiraceae bacterium
ATTTTAGTAGGCAACACGCTATTATGAGCATAATGCCTATCTTTTGTGGGCTAATAGTTGAAAATATTGTCGCTTTTTCAATTACTTTTGCCCACAAGAGTACCGCAGATTGTTTATTTTCCTTTTTCACAAATTGTTATATGCAATTTGCGTACTCCTTTTTTATATTACTTTTTTTTGGTAGACAGTAGTTTAATAAAATACTAAAAATTAAACGTTCATGTTGTATAAATGTTTTAAAATTCAATCTTTATAAGCGGTTTTGCTATCGCTTAAACCCCAAAGTTAAAGCATCAAACCGGCCAATGTTCCTGACATATAGGAGGCTAAAGTGCCTGCAATTAAAGCTCTAAATCCCAACCGCGCTAAATCTGCACGGCGTTCGGGCTCTAATGCACTAATACCGCCTATTTGGATACCTACTGAACCGAAATTCGCAAAGCCACATAGGGCAAAGCTGACAATAACCATGGTTTTAGGGTCAATTTTGGTTATCATTTCTTTTAATTGCAAATAAGCTACAAACTCATTCGCTACTAATTTAGTGCCCATTAATGCTCCGGCGGTCATTATTTCGTGCGACGGAACACCCATTGCCCAAGCCAATCCGGCAAATAAAAAGCCTAAAACCGTATCCAAACTGAATGTTGGATAACCAAACATCGCCCCCATTGAACCTAAAAAGGCGTTAATAAGGGCAATCAATGCTAAAAAACCTATCAACATGGCAACAACATTCAAACCTACTTTTAAGCCATCAGAACAACCTGCTGAAATGGCATCCACAATATTGGAATGTTGTTTAGCTACTTTCAATTTCACTTCACCACGGGTTTCAGATTCCTCCGTTTCAGGATAAATGATTTTTGAAATCGCCAAAGCACCCGGCGCAGCCATGATACTTGCCGCTATCAAATACTCGGCGGGGACACCAAATTTGATATAAGTAGCCATAACGCCACCCGCTATACAAGCAAAACTACCCGACATGGAAGCCATTAATTCGCTCATTGTCATACCTTTAAGGTAAGGTTTTATCATAATTTGCGCTTCCACTTGCCCGACGAAGGCACTCGAAATATTTGATAATGCTTCAGCACCCGATACATTCATCAATTTTTTCATCCCTTTGGCTAAAACAGAGACGACAATTTGCATCAAACCGATATGGTATAAAATATTAACCAAAACAGCGACAAAAATAATGGTAGGAATGATTTTAAAAAAGAAAATGAAGCCATTCGCCGCGCCTAAAACTTGCCCTAAATCAGCATCTTTGCTCAAAATACCGAACACAAATTCAGCACCTTTATCCGAAAAGTTTAGCAACCAAGTTACTTTTTCACCCAACCAGCCAAATATTGTTTTACCAAGGGGCACTTTTAAAATAAAAACGGCTAAAAACAATTGCAATCCTAAACCGACGCCAACGGTCTTGTAATTAATAGCTTTCCTGTTATTTGATAAGGCGTATGCAATGCCTAAAATCAAGACAATTCCTATCAGACCTGTGAATCTTTCCATTAAGATGGGTTGGTTGTTAAAAATTTACGTAACGAGTTGATTTTCAATTATTTATTTCAAGCCTTTTTTTGAATTTTTGGGTTCTTTTAGGTGTCAGACGCTTTAAAAGCCTCTGACACCTGAGCGACCCACTAATTTTACGTAAGTACCGATTTTTTAGAAAAAAAAGGCTTCAACGGCTTTAACTGCCAAATGTAGGAAATGATTTTTTATTTAAAAAGAAATTATCCATTTGAAATGTCAAATACGAGAATAAACAATCCCCGAATTATATCGTTACCTTTGCACGTATTTTTTAGCTATGAATCAAAAAGTTATTTATCAAAATTTGGGGCGTATTTCCTACAGCGAAGCATGGGATTATCAATCGCAATTGCAAAAGCAATTGATTGAGAAAAAGCTCAATGCCCGGAAGTTACAAGATAGTCCCCCTGCAGAGCTTTTGGGGTTCAAACCCACAGAAACCGATAGTACGGCACTTGAAAAATCTGCCTTTGAGCAAAAGCATTATCTTCTTTTTTGTGAACACAATCCAGTTTATACACTTGGAAAAAGTGGTTCAATTGACCATTTGCTGTTAGATGAAATGGGCTTGGCTGAAAGAGGGATTGAATTTTTCAAAATCAATAGAGGCGGAGACATTACATATCATGGCCCCGGGCAAATAACCGGTTATCCGATTTTTGACCTTGATTGCTTTTTTACGGATGTGCATAAATACGTCCGGTATTTAGAAGAGGCAATTATCCGTACTTTGGCAGATTACGGTCTGGAAGGTATGCGCATCAAAGAATTTACTGGTGTGTGGCTTGAGGGTCAAGGAGATAAACCCAAAAGAAAAATTTGTGCTATTGGTGTTCACTTAAGCCGGTGGGTCACTTTACATGGTTTTGCATTTAATGTGAATACAGATTTGAACTATTTTAAAAATATTATACCTTGCGGCATCGAAGATGAGGACAAAACCGTAACTTCTTTGGCGGTGGAACTTGGCAAACAAATTGACGTAGAAGAGGTCAAAGACAAGTTGAAAGGGCATTTTGCTCAGCTTTTTGGTTTCGAGTTTGTGTGAAATACCCCCGAGGTTTCGGGATAATACCCCCTCAGTATGTACACCTTATATATATACACTCAATTTATTCACTCATGAAAAAAGATATACCCGATTTAAAAGTTGAAGATATGGCAATTGTCATTGCACCACCGGATGACTCAGAGCCCGATTCTGAATTGTGGGATGCATACCTCATCAATTTTAAAGACGAAGCAATAGATAATGTACTGATTGTATCTAAAGGATATGGCGAAGATGAAGATGGTGTTATGAGAAAGACAACAACGCTGCGACATTTCATTGAGCACATTGGTGCTTTAGAGTTAGTTAAAATAGAACCGGTTTCCACTAAACTGCTGTGGATGTCGCACGAATATTGGTTGAGTTTTACGTATAAGGGGCATATGTACGATAAAAAATATGTATTTGTGGTCGGTAGCATCGAACCGGTCAATTTTATCAACATTCCATTTTTAAATAGAAAAGGCGTAATGATTCGATGATTACAGTTTATCATAAAAGACAACAATTATATGCAAGCAAAAAAAGTGAGTGAATCTAAAACCATAATGACCGAAATGGTGATGCCAAACGATACCAACCCAATGGGCAATCTGATGGGCGGCAACTTGATGAAATGGATGGATATAGTAGCGGCGATATGTGCCGGTAAACATTGTAATGCACAAGTAGTTACAGTGTCGGTAGATCATGTGTCCTTTCAAAAACCCATTTTAAAGGGGGATATTGTAACGCTTGAAGCTTGTGTGACGCGGGCATTTACCTCCTCAATTGAGGTTTTCGTGGAAGTTTTCGCTGCTGATATGAAAGCGGGTAATCCGCGCAGATGCAATCATGCCTATCTTACTTTTGTCGCTCTTGACGATGCGACGGGTAAACCTCGTCCGGTTCCCTTGGTGATACCCCTTTCGGGAGAAGAAGAAAAACAATATGAAGAGGCTGCTCGCCGCCGTGAACTGCGTTTGATTTTGAGTGGTAAAATGAAACCCGAAGATGCTACAGAGTTGAAGTTGTTATTGAATGTAAACGATTGACATAAGAATCGAAAAAGATTTGAACCGCCATAAAACCTCAAATAGACTTAAAACAGTCAGTCATAAAAATCTTTGATTCCACAATAATTAGGAATCAGAGATTTTTTTTTAATTTTTTTTTACCACCACACACCACAAAAGAACTAATATGCATCTAATAATAAAATGAAGAGAAAAGCGAGCATTGTTCGAGTAATTGAATATTTAGAGAGCGTTTTGAATGAAATGTTTAATAATTCGGGAAGAGTTTAGACTTACCAATTATATTGTATTGAAAAAGATGATTAACAAAATTTTTTTAAGAAGATTGTTGGTAAATCAGTTTTATATTGTATTATTGCACTTGTTATTTGATAAATCGTTATTTGAACGCAACAATATGATTTTGAAACAAGCTATTAAATAATTTTTGTTAAACATTTTAAAAAAACTCAAAATTTTACTGAATTATGAGTAAACCAAACAACGCTCCGGCAAAAGGTTCAACAGGCGCATCTCAGAACAATGAATGGTTCGCACCAGCAGTTATGATTATTTCTTTAATCGTAGCAGAACTTGTTTTTCACCTCGTTATGGGTAAAGGCAGTAACTTTGAAGGCGGTGATCCGGTTAAGGGTCATCCACTCAATGCACTCGGTATTATCTTCAAAGGAGGCTTTATTGTGCCTCTATTGATGACGATGTCTCTATGCGTAATCGTATTCTCAGTTGAGCGTATCCTTACATTACGTGCAGCCAATGGTAAGGGTTCTGTTCCTGAATTTATCAAAAGAGTACAAGCTAATCTAAACAGCAACAATGTTGACGCAGCAATTTCTGAATGCGATAAGCAGAAAGGTTCTGTTGCCAACGTAGTGCGCAGTGGATTAGTGAAGTACAAAGAAATGTCTTCTAACACAGAGTTAGAGAGAGACCAAAAAATTGCTGCTATTCAGCAGGAAATCGAAGAGTCAACGGCGCTTGAGATGCCAATGTTGGAACAGAACATGCCTGTTCTTTCAACAATCGCATCAGTGGGTACTCTCGTTGCTCTATTGGGTACGGTTATCGGTATGATTAAAGCCTTCTCCGGTATGGCAACTGCAGGTGCTCCGGATGCTGTGGCTCTATCTACGGGTATCTCTGAAGCCTTGATTAACACAGCTCTTGGTATCGGTACTTCAGCTGTAGCGATCATCATGTACAATTATTTTACGGCTAAGATTGACGGTTTGAGCTATCGTATTGATGAGGCAGCTTTCAGTATGGGGCAGACTTTCGCTACTCACAACAAGTAATTAAGGTCTGAAATAACTGAATTTCTTAACAATATAAAACGTTATTGAACATGCCAAAGGTTAAAATGAAAAGGCAGAATATTAGGATGGACATGACAGCAATGTGTGATGTGGCTTTCCTTCTTTTGTCCTTTTTCATCCTGACAACGAAATTTCGTCCTAACGAACCTGTACAGGTGGAGATACCTTCCTCAACTGCTCAGATTCCTATTCCCGAAAAGGATATCCTCATGATATCCGTTGGTAGTGATGGACGTGTTTTCTTCGGCGTTGACGACCAAAATACGAGAGCAGCTATACTTGACGAGCTTGCAAGAAGATATAACTTCACTATTACCGGGGAAATGCAGAAACGCTTCAAATTGATTGATCAATTTGGTGTCCCTTTAGATAAACTTTCCTCACTCTTGACTTTAAGTCAAGAAGACATGGGTAAGTTTAAGCAAACGGGGCTTAGAGTTGAGCCTAAAGCAAGGGTACAGGGAGGTGTTTCATCACCTGATGATGATGCGAATGCAAAGAATGACCTTGCAGAGCTCATCGTTATAGCAAGAACTCTGAATGATAGACTTCGTATTGCGATTAAAGCCGATAAGGGTACAGATTATAAAAATATTGATGATGTTATTGAAACGCTGAGAAAAACAAACTCCAATCGTTTCAATCTTATCACAACTGCAAGAGCCGGTGCTGAGTAAATCAGTAATTATACATTTACATGATATACTGAGGGGTTGGCTTATTTTGATTAATTTTCAAATCCTTAAATAAAATTACAAATGGCTTCGATAGATACGGGTGCCAAAGGTGCCCCTAGTGTTGATATGACGCCCATGGTGGATTTGGGTTTTCTCTTGATTACGTTCTTTATGCTTGCTACCACAATGAGTAAGCCTAAGACTATGGAGATTATCAAACCTGCTAAAAATGAAAAAGATGACGATGCTCCACCTTTGAAAAAGTCTCGGTCTCTCAGCGTTTTGCTTGGCGAACGGGATAAAGTTTACTTTTACATAGCCTCTGATGAGGATTTGAAAGAAGGAAGACTTCAAGTGGACTCTGCTGATTTTTCGGCTAAAGGTGTAAGAGGCGCTATTAGAAATCGTCAAGATGAGGTGGCTCAGCAGTATGGTAGTAAAGATACTTTGGTTGTGCTCATCAAGGCGATGCCAAAATCCAAATACAAAAATATGGTGGATATTCTTGACGAAATGCGTATCACTGGCGTGAAATCTTATGCGTTGGTGGACCTTGATAAGATTGATAGCACTATTATGGAAAGTGTTGGTTCGCTTCAACAACAATAATTTTCAAAGAAATTAAAATAAATGTCAATGGATAGCAAAGACATCATGAAGATGAGCCTCGACGATATTGTTTTTATGGGTAGAAACAAATTGTACGGAGGTTATCAATTGCGTCAGATTTATGGCAAGCATCTCATGCGTGGTACCATCATCGGTGCATCCTTATTTTTGCTCGGCATAGCCTATCCGCTTATTGCCGATAAATTAAAAGGATTAATGGCAGCAAAAGATGATCTGGTGATGAAAGAAGTGGTTTTGGCTGAACCGCCACCACTTGATAAAACAGCACCGCCGCCACCACCGCCGCCGCCGCCGCCACCACCACCACCACCGACAAAGCCACAAATCAAATTTGTGCCGCCAAAGGTGAAAGAGGACAAGGATGTACCGAAGGAAGAAGTTATTGTTCCGCCGGTTATTCCTGATAAAGTGGATATTGGTAAGGTAGAGGTGAAGGGTGATACGGCTGCAAAGTATAGACCTGTTGAGGCTCCACCACCTCCACCGCCACCACCCGTGGAGAAGGAAGTGGTCAAGGAACCGGAAGAGAAAATCTTTACTATTGTGGAGCAAAACCCAGAGTTCCCCGATGGTCAATCAGCTCTTTTCAAATGGTTAGGTCAAAACATCAAATATCCGGCTGTTGCGCGTGAAAACGGCATCGAAGGAACAGTTTATGTGGGTTTCGTTGTAAATACCGACGGATCAATCGTTGATGTTTCGGTCAAAAGAGGAATTGGAGGAGGTTGTAACGATGAAGCTGTGCGTGTCGTTCAATCTATGCCAAGATGGAAACCCGGTAAGCAGCAAGGCCGCCCTGTAAGGGTTGCTTATACGCTTCCGATTAAATTCAAACTCGAGTAGTCTTGATTTTATACGTAAAAAAAAGTCTCACCTGTTTCAGGATGAGACTTTTTTTTACCCCCTCAGTATGCCGTCCATTTTTACGATTTTGATATTTTTATTTTGCAATAAATACTGTTTGATAATCTTATTGCAATCGGCATTGGTAGGATAATTTTTAATGGATTCAAATAAGTCTTCTGTGGTCAAATCCCCGTTATCAATATATCCATAACCTCGATACTGACCGTTCTTCACCAAAATAATGGCTCTTTCATCTAAATTTTTACCTTTATCAATAATAAAAAAATCTTCATCAAAAAGAGTATTCATTTTTTCGATAGCCTGTTGGGCTCTTTCATTGTAGGATTCCGGCTGCTCTTCTCCAATGCAAGCACCTTGACATTGACCAATCTGGCGCTGAAAACATCCAATATTTACGCCTATTAAGGCATTTTCACCATGGGATGGTTCCATTAGTTTTTCGCACAGTTCAAACCTTCGGGCGACGGCCTTGAGATATCCTTTAGCATCCGAAAGTTTTTCAAATTCCTGTAGAATAGTGTGTTTTTTTCTAATGGGTGCAACGTTTTTGACCCCATGAAATCGGATATACCCCTTTTCATCCACAAAACTATAAACACCATAAGGAAAATAAGTTTTTCTGAGGGCTTTGTTGATACTCGGCTTCAAACGTTTGATTTCGTAATTTTCGAGTAAAAGTGCCACCAATTCGCTACCCGTTTCTTCAAATGAGATATCATACACTGCTTGCTGCAACTTATCTCCTTTCTGTGTTTTATCACCGAAATGTTCAAAAATACGTTTTTGGATATTGATACTCTTGCCCACATAAATCACTTCACCATTTTTATCATGCAGATAATACACCCCGCAAGCTTCGGGCAACTTATGAAGCATTTCAATGGGAATATCATTAGGCAAGCGATTTTCCTTGATGCCTTTGTTAATCAGAACTGTTGCGTGTTCCTTATTTTCTTGTTTCAATAATATTTTTTCAAACACCTCAACCGTTGCTTTCACATCAGCCATGGCACGGTGTCGATCATTGACTTTAATATTGAAATGTTTAATCAGATTTTCCAGAGAATATGACCTCAACCCCGGAAATGCATTCCGGCTGAGTTTTACAGTGCAAAGTTGCTGCCTGACAAATGTAAAACCCAATCTTCTAAATTCTTCTTGAATGAAACTATAATCAAATCGAACATTATGCGCCACAAACACTGCTCCTTCAGTCATTTTTACAATCTGTTTTGCGACTTCATAAAATTTAGGAGCATTGGCAACCATCTCATCCGTAATGCCGGTTATCTGCGTAATATAGTAAGGTACAGACCGTTCAGGATTTATGAGCGTCTCGAAAGAGTCAATAATCTTTTCACCGTCATGCACGACGATGGCAATTTCTGTAATTTTTTCTCGAGCGGCTTGTCCACCGGTTGTCTCAATATCAACTATGGCGAAGCGTTTTTTTGACATCTAAAAAGCTAAATTTTAATAAAATATTATAAAAAGTCATTTTTTTCTTCTCATTTCAATTGCCCCTCAGTATCTTAGGTTTAGAAATAAAGGCTTTTGATGATAAAATTAACCAACACACAAATCAACTTAAAGCTTTTCCGCTATAAAGTCCATTTAATGAAATAAAAATGGATACGAAGTTAAAAATATTTATTCAAATTGCAATAATTTGTTTTATATTTATTGCTTAAAATGTCCAAAAACTACCAAAACGTTTCAAACTAACGAAATTTTGGAAAAAGCTGGATGGGGTAGCTAATGTATTAAAATACTTTTTGTGCTATGATTTCAAATAAGGTAACGAGGTTTATAATAATAGTATTTTTTTCATTTGGGCACGGCTTATACGCTCAAAATGTGGTTATTGAAGAGAGTACAGAACTTATTTTTTTTAAAAATAGCTCTTTTGAGGGGCAACAAGGGGCATCAAAACTACCCGAAGGGTGGCAAGCATGCAGCTTATCCGGGGCTGAATTATCTGCTGATATTCAGCCCGGTTCATTCGGTGTGCGTTTAGTTCCTTTTAGCGGTAAATCATATTTGAGCTTAGTCGGCAACGATGATGGATCTATAGAAGCGATTAAACAAACGCTTAATGTGCCATTACAAGGGGGAAAATGTTATCGTTTGAGTGTGTATTTAGCAAAATCTGCCCAATATCAAAATCAAAGTAGAGCCACATCAAGTTTATGTTCTTTTGATAAACCTTTAAAATTTGTGTTATGGGGTGCCACATCTGACTCATGCATATTTGACACGGATAATTGGCTTGCTGAAACTAAACCAATACACCATAACGGCTGGAAAAAGTATGTTTTCTATATTCAGCCACCTAAAAATTATTCCATTTTGGTTTTTCAGGTGAGTCATGTTGATAATAAAATATATAACGGTAATATATTGTTGGACAATGTTTCTCCCATAGTTTTGGTAAATTGTAGCGATTTACGCATCAGTTCAGGTACCATCGTTGGAAACCACGGCGCTTCATTGTTGATAAATCAACTCAATGACATCATCATTACCAATGGAAATCTGTTAAAATTTGAGAAAAAGAAATCGAATATTGTGGCTGACAGCGATAATCAGAATATAGAAGAGAATGATTTTAAAAGGAATAAATATTTAGATAATATCACAGCTGCTTTTGAAAAATATCCCAATTATAAACTCATCATAAGGGTAAAAAAATCGGGGAAGTTGACTCAAAATCGAGTAGTTTATTTGTACAATTATATTTTTAAACACACTAAAGTTAAAGCTCAGCAAGTAGATATTCAGCGTTTTAAACCAAAAGATGAAGAATTTGTTTGGTCTTTTGAAAATGATGAGATAGCTATTTCTTTTGATACCATTTCTGCCGGAAATCTGTAAAAAAATAAAGTACGGTATTATCACAAGCATCCATAAAACTATTCTATTTTTGCAGTGCAAAGTATAAATGGTTTTTTTTCATAAAAAGATGATTTTCAATGATTAAGACGTTAAGATTTTTTCCCATTGTTTTTATTTTACTGTGTTTTTTTTCTTGCGGCACGATAAAAAATCAACCACAAAGACCAATGGAAACCTATCAACCACCCATTGCAGCACCCCCCTCAGTATCTACTGTCAATATTCCAATTAGATTGAATGCAGCAGAGATTGAGCGCCTTTTGAATAACAAACTCAATGGGGTTATTTATGAAGATAAAAATCTTGAAGATGACGGGTTGATGATGAGAGCTACGAAAAGTCAAAACATCAATATCCGGCTTGATGGCCTACAAATGAATTATCGAGTTCCGCTGAAATTGTGGGTCTTCAAAAAGATTTTTGGCAACCGAGGCATCGAAGCGGAAGGTGAGTTGGCTTTGACTTTTAGAACCACCATCAATATCAACCCCGATTGGTCGGTTGTGCCCGTTACTGAATTAGTAGGATACGATTGGATTAAGAATATGGCTGTTAATACCGGTTTGGGCAGCATTGATGTTAAATATATCGCTAATATTATTATCGACCGGAGTAAATATACGCTGACCTCAAGTATTGATCAACAATTGAGAAATCAATTTCAAATAAAAACCAATCTTGAAGAGGCGTGGAGATTAATGCAACAACCGATTAGTATGAGTAGCAGTTATGGCACTTGGTGGGTGAAGTTGACGCCACAAACTATCTCAATGACACCCTTTCGAACGACCGGCGATGTGATAGAAAGTACTATCTCTGCAACCTCTTATGCTGAGGTAGCGGCCGGCGAACAGCAGCCGAAATTTTATCCTAACACCAATTTACCCGCTTTTCAATTGGGAAGTGCGGCAGTAAATGACTTTTCGGTTAATTTAGTTACAGATATTACGATGAAAGAAGCTGAATCTATGGCAAAAACTTTCGCCTTGAATCAAAAGTTTTATCCCGGGGGTAAGGAAATTGCCGTCAGGAATATTGAGCTTTTTGGTCAAAATGATAAAATTGTTGTGAATACGTCTTTTTCGGGCAGTTATACGGGTAGTTTATACTTGATTGGTCGGCCTGTTTATAATCCGCAGAAAAATACTATTGAGATGGAAGACCTTGATTATGATTTGCAATCAAAAGACTTTATGCTTCGGAGCGCAAAATGGCTTTTTGACAAAACGATTTTGAAAAAAATGAAAGAAGCTTGTGTATTTCCTTTAGATGAAAATGTCAAGTATTTCAAAACCATGATGAACGATATGCTGCGCGAATATAAGTTCAACAATAATGTTTCTTTAAAAGGAGCGGTTAATAATATAAGAGTGGAACGTATTCAAATTCAGGAAGGCAACATTAAAATTTATATTTCATCGGACGGTTTTTTGAATGTGGATGTGAATGGACTGGATAGTTTTTAACCAAATTATTGCCTCTTAGGCTGTCACAAAAAAGCGCATTTTCATAATTAATGGAATCTATTGTGGTTCACATCTTGTTTAATGTTTTAACATAGGAATCGGAATGACGGAATATCAATTTTTTTTGTATGACAAATTTCCACAATTGTTGGAAAAATTGGAAGCTCATCACGAGGCAAAATGGGGAAAAATGAGTGCCCATCAGATGGTTGAGCATTTAGCGCAAATAATAAGTGTTGCTAATGGGCGATTTACTGGTATCGCCAATGCGGAGCCGGAAAGATTGGCTTATAGGAAAATGCGTTTTTTAGAAAAAGAAATACCGTTTCAAAAAGGTATTCGAGTAGAATTTGTTCCAGAAGAACCACTGCCCACGATGTTCCCCAATATCCAATTGTCTAAAGAGTTTACTTTGAATCAGTTACAACGTTTTTTTGATTACCATACGGAACATTCTGACCTGACGCCGGTTCATCCAATTTTTGGACCCATGAATTACGCGGAATGGGTACAATTCCAAGCTCGGCATATCAAACATCATTTGCAGCAATTTGGTATTTTAGAGGAAGATTATGTCATTTATAGCATTTGAAAAAAATAAATTTGTTAAAAAATCGTTTAAATGCTGAATTTTTTTTGAACAATCATTGTTCTATTGTATAATTTTGCATTATTAAAATTAAATCATAAATAAAACTCAGCATCATCATGAAAAAAAATGTTGTTAAAAACATCTTATTGCCTGTAATAGTATTGGCAGTGGTCATTGTATCTTTGTCATCGTGCCAAAGAGGTTATGGTTGCCCTTATAAAATGCAAGCGAAAGTCGAAGCAACTAAGTGATTTTTTGTTCAGTATTTTATTACTTTAACAACTTTACTACATGATTAATTGGATTCCGCTGGAGTCTTTATTGCAGTTGGATGCTATCATTCAACGCTCGCATAATATTCCCTGCCTTATTTTTAAACACTCAACTCGTTGTAATATTTCTTCAATGGCAAAAAGTCGTTTTGAAAAAAATTGGGATTTTGAAGCCGGAGAAATTGAGCCGTATTATCTTGACCTGTTGTCACACAGGAATATCTCGCAACAAATTTCAGACAAACTCAATATCCATCATGAGTCACCACAACTTTTGTTGATTCAGAATGGTGAATGTTCTTATGACGCTTCTCATCTGGATATTTCAGTTTCAGAACTGCGGGAGTGTTTTAGCGACTCACTTTGAAAACCGATTATGGGTTGTTGCTGATATTGTAAACAACTTTTAATATGACTCTTTTCGTTACTGAAGATGGCTCTCATTCTGTTTATTCAGAACAATTCAACGTTTCCTACCATTCAAAACATGGCGCTATACAGGAAACGCAACATGTATTTATTGATGCAGGCCTAAAACCCCTGCTCAACAACTCACCTGTTGAAATCACGATACTTGAAATAGGCTTTGGTACGGGCTTAAATGCATTCATGACTTTTTTGGAAACTGAGCGTATTTCTCAAAAAATCAATTATTTTGGGCTTGAAGCTTACCCCCTCAGTATAGAAAAAGTCCGCCAACTTAACTATGCCCAGTTGCTCAATGCAGGGCTTCATCAAGATGTCTTTGAGAAAATGCACATATCAGATTGGATAACTTCAAACGGTCAAAATCCTGACCCGTCAAAAATGATACCTCTCAGT
Source organism: Saprospiraceae bacterium (assembly GCA_031424115.1). GTDB lineage: Bacteria > Bacteroidota > Bacteroidia > Chitinophagales > Saprospiraceae > JAAFJT01. The sequence goes on from JANPGW010000356.1 coordinate 13,153, forward strand.
AAGCATTTTAATTTTCAAAAAATATTGATTGACTTTGTCAATGTTGATTTTGATAATATTGCAGATTTGATTTACTTTGATGCGTTTGCGCCAGAAGCACAACCGCAATTGTGGGACGACACAATGATGAATAAAATGTACAAATCATTGCGCAAAAAGGGAGTCATGACCACATATTGTGCTAAGGGAATTGTCAAAAGAGCGATGAAGTCAGCCGAGTTTTTTATTGAAGGGTTGCCCGGTCCCCCGGGGAAAAGAGAAATAACGAGGGCTGTAAAAAATAACATTTAAATTTCGCGTTTTTTTGTGACACTTTTTCTACATTTTTATGAAAACAAATAAAACTGATTTGTAAAAATATTTTTACACAAAATATTGATAATCAATAAATTGTGTGTTTTTAATTTGATATTTTAATTTAAATTCATGTCACAAAAAGTGTATATACTTCAATCTTTGACTTGACCAATATAAAAAATTGAATTAAATTTGTGTCAATTAAATTTCGCAGTAAGACAAGGTTTTAGAATTGATAGTAAGTTAACCAAACGAAATAGACAGAATTGAAAATATACTATTTTTATACACTACACATGACGAGAAAACCCTGTTTTATGAAGAAATCCAAATGAAAAGATTCATTTTTTGAATCAATTTAATAAGTAGTGTGAACAATCTGCATATTACGCTCGTCACTTAAATTTTATGTGACGGGCGTTTTTTTTTCTTCTACCATATTTTCTTCTTTCCACCTAATCCTAATGCCCCCAGCAAGCCACGCGTTAATTCTCTCACAAGGGTAGTCCCAACTTGTTTGGCGACGGGTGATTTGAGCACTTTTTCAAACATGCCGGGTTCTTCTTTTCTTTGGGGTTTTTCAACCTCTTGCCCTTCCGCTCCATAAGCCGTTTCAACTTTGCCGGTGAGGATTTCGTAAGCACTTTCTCGATTGATAATTTCGTTATATTTGTCAATGATTTTTGACCCCCTCAGTATCTTCTCTATTTCGGAGTCTGTCAAAACATCCATGCGGGATTGAGGAGCGCGCAGCATTGTATGAACCAAAGGTGTTGGAATCCCTTTTTCATTCAAAACTGTTACTAATGCTTCGCCAATCCCCAATTGTGTCAATAAGGTTTCCACATCATAATGGTCAGTTAAGGGGTAATTTTGAGCCACTAAACGGATATTTTGCCGATCTTTTGCGGTAAAAGCCCTTAATGCGTGTTGCATTTTCATGCCCAATTGACCTAAAACGGCATCAGGAATATCTTGCGGATTTTGGGTGCAAAAATATACGCCCACCCCTTTGGAGCGGATGAGTTTGATGATGCTTTCTATCTGACTCAACAATGCTTTCGACGCTTCATTGAACACAAGATGGGCTTCATCTATGAAAACACACAATTTAGGTTGGTCTAAGTCACCTTCTTCCGGAAATGTCGAATACATTTCAGCCAATAATTGTAACATAAAAGTAGAAAACAGTTTTGGGCGATCCTGAATATCTGTCAACCGCAGGATGCTGATGATGCCACGCCCTTCTTCATCCAAGCGACAAAGGTCTTCCACGTCAAATGAGCGTTCGCCAAAAAAAGTACCCGCGCCTTGTTGCTCAAGTTCGATGACTTTCCGCAGAATTGTTCCGATAGTCATGGGAGAAATATTGCCATATTCGGCTTTGAGTTCCTCTTTTCCATCATTCATGAAATAATTGAGGACTTTTTTAAAATCGTCGAGGTCAAGCAAAAGCCATCCTTTATCATCGCAATATTTATAAACGACACTCACGACACTGCCCTGCGTGTCATTCAACCCCAAAATTTTAGAAAACAAAACGGGACCAAACTCAATCACAGTAGCCCTCAAACGAGCCCCTTTTTCTTCAGAAAGGGTTAAAAATTCAATCGGATTACCATTTGCTGTGTATTGAATGCCAATTTTATTGTGTCTATCCCTTATTTTATCATTGGGTTCACCTGCTATTGCAATACCGGAAAGGTCACCTTTGATATCCATGAGAAGTACCGGGGTTCCTTTTGATGACAATTGCTCCGCCAATACCTGCAACGTTTTGGTTTTACCGGAGCCTGTTGCCCCCGCAATCAAGCCGTGCCGATTCATGGTTTTTAAAGGAATTTTGACTAAGCAGTCCTTCACCACTTCACCATTCACCATTGCGCCACCCAGTTCGATGCAGTCACCTTTGAAAGCATATCCCTCAGACATTTCATTTACAAATTGATCTATTTTAGCCATAATATTTTTATTCTGGTATATTGACGTGAAACTGCCCGAAAGTTACCGATTATTAAGCAGTTTACGTTATGTTTTACATTGGATTTACAAAAATAGGTTCATTACACAGCATACAGTTTTTTAAGCATTTCAAATAACAACCCGTCGGTTATCAGACTGCCATTTTCCATCATTTTAAACAGCTCTTGTTCACGGTTGCCGGCGTATTTTTTTTCAGAACGGTAGATGGACAACCCCTCAATATATTGCATAAGGTGTTGGGTATCAAATGGTTGAGTGAAGTCAATCGGCGTTTTATCATCCGCCGTGAGTCCCATGAGAGTTATAGTTTCAGCGCTACATTTAAAAATCTTAATATCTTTAGGTTCGCTGAATTTGAGATATTCTACTTTTTTTAGTGACGTTTCAAACATCATTTCGCTAAAAATTTCAATGAGTCTATTGGCTTCTTCGGGTTTTTCTTGTTTAATCTTTGTCCAATCATCGCCCGTTATGGTGTTGGCTACGAGGAATTGAATGAATCTATTCTCTAATTTTCCAAGTTCTATGTCTGTAAGACGTCTGTATTTCATATTTGAAAATCCGGTTATTAAAAAAATAAGCGATGAAAAGCGATTGTTTGCCACAAAAATACTTAGTTTCGTCTATCAAAATAATATTTATAGCACTTTTATACTGAGGGGGTGGTTTTTATCCGGTATTTCATTGGTAAATGTACGCTTAGGATATTTTTCCTTAATTTTTAATTTTAATTAATATTTTTGCGCTTTATCTACATTTTTTATAAATCATAAAATTCAACTAAATGCTACTTGTTGACTTCGCTTTACCCAACTTTGCTTCTGCCGATATATGGCTGAGTTTGCTCACACTGACTTTTTTAGAGATTGTATTAGGTGTTGACAACATCATTTTCGTTTCCATTGTCGCCAACCAGTTGCAAGCATCTAAACGCGCCAAAGCCAGAAACTACGGTTTAATATTGGCTTTAGTTTTTCGATTATTATTGTTATTGGGAATAGGATGGATTTTATCGTTGAGTGACCCCATTTTTTATCTTGATATCATTAAAGACCATGGAATGCCCATTGGTATCAGCATCAAAGATTTAATTTTAATGGGTGGTGGTTTGTTTTTACTCTACAAAAGTACACAAGAGATTCATGAAAAACTGGAAGGACATGGGCAGGAAATGAAGTCTCAAAAAGGAGTCTCCATGTCAAATGTCATCATTCAAATTTGCTTAGTTAATATTGTTTTTTCATTTGACTCTATTTTGACAGCTATCGGTATGACTCAAGACGTCGTTGTCATGATGATTGCCGTTGTCATTTCCATATTTGTTATGATGTTATTCTCTAATGCGGTAAGTAGTTTTATTAATAAACACCCGACCATGCAGATGTTGGCTTTGTCGTTCTTGATTTTGATTGGGGTGATGTTGATTGTTGAAGGTTTGCATCAGCATGTATCAAAAGGATATATCTATTTTGCGATTGCTTTCTCGATGGGTGTTGAGATTTTGAATATGCAATTGCGTAAATCACGTAAAGACCACGTTGTACATCTCAATCCTGAAGTTGTTGAGGTAAAAGATGAATATGAATAAACCCTAAGAATCGTATTTTTGTGACAATTACCATTTTGTTTTTTTGGATACTGGTCTGAATACTGAGGGGGGTAAAAAAGCCATCGAAAACGGTATGTTTTTCGATGGCTTTGATTTGTAAAAAGACAAATTGATAAGAAAAGCCTCAGTTTTTTTTACAACACAGTTGTATTAAAATCGATATTGCATTCTAAAAGTAAAAATATTATCCTTCAAATCACTTGTCAAACCAGTCAATTGTGTTTTTTCATTTTTAACCATCTCGTACCAAATGACCCATTTTAGGTTTTCATTCATATAATAAATATAACCGAAGCCTAAAGTGTTGTATTTCAAGTCAACTGAAGATAGTTTAGTATCTTTTTTAATATCTGCCCCTTTAACATTTGTATTGGCGTCATACCAGTCGTATTTAATGCCAAATTGATGTTTTTTGCCTATGCTTTGCAGAAGATATAAATACGCGCCATCAAATGGGCGTGAATAAAGCGGGTCGGCAATAGCAACGGCAGGTGTTTCAGATGATGTAGAAGTGGCGGTTTGAGTACCTTTTATATATTCAGCGCGTAACTCTGTGGCGCCGAAACTATTTTTTATTTTCAATTGTGCATCTATACCTGCATAAGTGCGCGGGGCGCGCGAGCCAATATTGAGGGAGTCTGTCAAGGCACTAAAATCGAGTGCATTTTTATTCATACTATAAATAGCCTTATTATTTTGACGAATACCGCCATTCAAATAAGATGCGCCAAGGCTTAAAGTTGCTTTATTGCTGAGAGGTTGGTTTTTCCATTGTATGCGCCCAATGATGTCTTTATAACTATCATAATCAGCAGTAGATGCTAAACCTTGCCCGTTGAATATCCCTAAATCCACTTGAAGGCGCTTCAATGGATGGTCTTTTCTTTGGGGGGCAAAACTGACCATGGCACCCATATCTCTTTCTGTTTTCATTAAAATCTGCGACATTCTACCCCGTTCAGGAGATTCTCTATCACTGGAAGATAGGTTGACTTCATAGCCAAATGGACGGGCGAACATCCCCATTGTGAGATTAAAACAATCATATTTGTTTTCAAATATACGACCCCAAAAATCACGGATATTAACGCCTCTTTCAGTCCCATCAAATTGAAAAACGAATTGGATTTTAGGGGTTTTTTGATCCGTAAAAGCAGCATAATCGAAACGAATCCTGCCTCTGCGAAGCATGAAACGGTTGTCCACCGTAGCGGCAAAATCTCCCCCATTGAAAGATTTAGCCCCTTTCGACTCTGCAATTTGAAATTGTGGTTGAATATAACCACTAACACGCACATGATTGAACTTTTTCATAACTGATAGCATGTCCTGCCCCATGTTTTTTGTCGTATCAATCATATCCATCAAATACTGCGCTTTGGCAGTGGGTGTAAATAAAGATAAGGCGACAATGTATATTGTCACTAAAATTTGTTTCTTTTGCATGATTTCATTTTGTTTAATGATGCAAATATCCATAGGGATTGTGAATTATCCTATTGAGTTAGCAAATTAACATTAAATTAATACTGTAAATAGAAATAATAAAAAAAATACGACACAACTTTGCGTCGAAACTTAGAAGTAAAGTTTATTTTGGAACAAACCGCTTCACTTTAACAAAACTGTTTACAGCAAAATTTTATTAATTTTAAACAACTTATCACCATGTTTGAAGTATTTAGTTCTCTCTCAACAGGCTTAGCAATTGCTTTTGCTATCTGTATGATTATGGTTTTTCTCTTCGAATTTGTAAATGGCTTTCATGATACGGCGAATGCAGTGGCAACTGTTATTTACACAAAATCTCTCCAACCGGGTCAAGCGGTGGTGTGGTCAGGTATGTGGAATTTTTTCGGCGTTATTTTCAGTTCTTATTTTGGGTTAGAAGTAGCCATGAAAATTGCTAATTTATTACCTGTTGAAGCCATTATGAGTCAAGACCCCGGTCATGCAGCGGCGATGGTTCTTGCGGTGTTACTCGGTGCCATCATCTGGAACTTGGGGACTTGGTATTTTGGAATTCCGTGTTCCAGTTCACATACTTTGATTGGTTCTTTGCTCGGTGCGGGTATGATATTTTCAACGTTGCCAGAAAACTCGGCGAAAGTCGGTGTCAACTGGGATGAAGCGCAAAAAATTGGCGCAGCGCTCTTGTTTTCTCCGCTTTTTGGTTTTTCTATGGCTATTGTTTTGATGTTTATTCTGCGTTCAGTTATAAGAGGTGAAAATAAAAAAGGAATTTTCAAAGAACCGGAAACAGAAGCTAAACCACCCCTTTGGATTCGGGGAATATTGATAACTACGTGTACATTAGTTAGTTTTTTTCACGGTCAAAACGACGGGCAAAAAGGTATTGGTCTTTTGATGGTGGCATTGATGACTTTTGCCCCGATGCAATATTCACTTTCTCCCAATTTTGATGTTCAAAAAGTGCAAACGACTTTGTCTCATATTCAAAGTGCACTGCCGGTAGCGGATGTCAATAATCAATACGCGCCAAAAGAATTGGCTAAAACGGTAGAAACGATTGAGTTGTTGAAGCAAGATATTGCTAATGCCAATGACATCAAATCGCGCTTGAGCATTCGTAAACGGATTAATATTTTGGCAAAAAATATGAAAACGTTGGTGGATGAGCCGAATATCATCACGGATAATAAAATGAGAAAAGAAATTAAAGCCGAAGTTAAAGCGCTTTCAAATTATACGCATTATGCGCCGCTGTGGGCTATCGGTATGATTTCGGTAGCGTTAGGTCTTGGTACAATGATTGGCTGGAAGCGTATTGTGGTGACAATCGGGGAAAAAATCGGTAAACGTCACATGACGTATGCCGAAGGTGCAACAGCTGAAATCATTGCGGCTTCTACCATTGGTTTGTCTTCTCAGTTCGGTTTACCCGTCTCTACTACACATGTGCTTTCATCCGGTGTTGCCGGAGCGATGGTCGCATCGAAAGGAACTAAAAACTTGCAGCGCGGCACGGTGACGAATATCGCCTTAGCTTGGGTGTTGACATTGCCAGCTACCATTATTTTGTCGGGCGGCTTGTACTTGTTGTTCCGTATGTTTGTGTAGGAGAGTGGTTCAACACAAAAAAACAATACTTTTTAAAACACATAGACACAGTAGAAAACATAGTTTAACTCATTGATTTTTAATAAGTTCTATGTGCTCTATTGTGTCTATGTGTTAAAATAAAAATATCCAAGTCTTTTTTAAGCATTCTTTATGCTATTTGTCTCACAATTAAATTATTCCAAGCAAGTGATGCTTCTAAAGCATTCGTAAATCGGTTTTTAGGATTTTTGGCTATACATTTTTTCAAAAAATCTAAAATAGAGGAGTCAATGTCCTCACCCATAGAAATAGAAAGAGGGTACTCCGGTTCTTCATGGAGGATTTTAGGAATTAATTCTTGCCAACTCAAAGCCTTGAACGGTAATTTTTGATACAACAAATAATACAAAATAACCCCTAACTGATAGACCTCCGAGCGATAATCCGATCGTTCTTTCACCATATCAAATGAATTATTATCTATTTTTTCGGGTGCAATGTATTCGTGAACGCCCCCTTCGTGTAAAATTTCATGCCGATGCAACCGCTCTCTGTTCGCCAAATCAAAATCTATGAGTTTGACTGTTCCATTCTTTAGGATGAGAAAATTACTCGCGTGAATGTCGCCGTGCAGTATTTGATGATAGTGCAAAGCAGCCAACGCTTTCAACACCTGTTCAAAAATACGTGACTGCTCTGTCCAATTCAAAGTGCCACTGTCGGCTAATTTTCTCAAGCTTTGCCCTTCGATATATTCTAAAACAGCATAATTTTTTTCCGGATGCCATTCTTTTAATGGGCAAATATGCTCATGTTTGCCCACTTCTGTTATCAATTCAAATTCTTGATTAAAAAAGCGTTTGTAGTAATTTTTACCTTTTTCAGGCATATCGTCGGGCAAAATAAGCATTTTCAAAACCACCCTTTCATCCTCTTTCTTAGCTAAATACACGTGCAAAAACCGATTGATACTGAGGGGGGTGATGATTGTGAAATTTTCAAATAGTTCACCCGCTTTGAAGGTTGCTAATTCTTGAATGGCACTGGCTTTTCGGGCAATACTTGTGGTAACCAAAATATCTCGATCGCGCATATCGTCAAAAAAGGATTGCACAATCGGTTCAGCTTCTGAGGCGGATGTTTCTAACAAAGCGGAAAATGAGGACAAAGCCTCTTGAAAAAATTGAGGCGTCTGAAAAAACTCTAAAAAAATCTTGATAGTCGGGTTAATAAAGAATACCATATCTCGGCGTTTGTTGCTGAGAACGAACAATTCTTTTTGCTTTATTTGTTGTAAAGTACCGTTTGTGGATATAAAATTTGTATCCAATGACTCAACTTCATGGGATTCAATAAATTCTAAAAAAGGATGTAAAACGTATTTTGTTCTTCGCATCTTTTTAAATTAAAAAACTTCCGATGTAACATTTATTACACCGGAAGTTTTTGGGTGGATTTCAATTCTACTTACCAACCACATCCGCAACCTCTGTTGCTTTTATGACTCTTGTGGCTTTTGTGACTTTTGTGAGATTTTTTCTTAGAGCCTTTACCGCTCTTACTGCCACAGCCACCGCCGCGAATCATAAACATTTGGGCATCTACCAATTGATTGATGTTGCTTTCTTTCAAATCTGCTAACTGAACTTTAGAGTTTTTCATAGGATGTTTTGTTTAAAATAAATTAATTAATAAAATATGTTTTTTAAAACTATTTATCAAAAATAGAAGGTTAATCTGAATATAGCAACCCCTGAAAGTTTATTTTTATTTTGATAATTTATTTG
>JANPGW010000357.1:0-4737 GCA_031424115.1 Saprospiraceae bacterium
TGCTTACCCTACTGCATTGGTTGATTCTGATACTACATACAATACATTAGTAGGCAATGTTTATTTTGAACCTGGTGCAAGAAGCAATTGGCACAGCCATCCTGCTGGTCAAATCCTTATTATTACAGACGGAGTTGGTTACCATCAAATAGAAGGCAAACCTGTTGAAATTATCAAGAAAGGTAGTGTAGTAAAATGCCCACCAAATGTAAGGCATTGGCACGGAGCAAGTCCTGATGTTGGTTTGCAGCAATTGTATATTATACCCAACACCGAAAAAGGAATTGTAAACTGGAATGAAGCCGTAACGGATGAAGTTTATAAAAGTGTCAAGTAGTATTTAAAATCAAACAGAACTTAAATAAAAATTAATTGTGGAAAATAATATCAAAGACAAAGTAGTAATCATTACAGGAGCAAGCAGTGGTATGGGTGAAGCGGCTGCAAAACATCTGGCAACGCTTGGGGCAACTGTGGTGCTTGGGGCAAGAAGATCTGATAAAATTGAAAACATGGCAAAGGATATTCAGGAAAGTGGCGGAAAAGCGCTTGCTGTGGCGATGGATGTAACAAATCTGGAGCAGGTAAAACACCTCGTTGATACGGCTGTTCAAAAATTTGGACGTATCGACGTGATACTTAATAATGCAGGTATAATGCCTTTGTCACCGATGGACCGGATTAATGTTGAAGAATGGAATACGATGATTGATGTAAATATAAAAGGTGTACTCAATGGCATTGCCGCTGTTCTTCCTTATATGAAAGAGCAAAAGTTTGGTCAGATTATCAATACTTCTTCTGTGGCTGGTCACAAAGTATTTAACGGCTCTGCAGTTTATTCTGCTACAAAATATGCTGTTAGGGCATTGACGGAAGGTTTACGAATGGAAGTGAAACCTTATAATATTCGTACAACGATTGTGTGTCCGGGCGCTGTTAAAACAGAATTACTGGAACATATTTCCGAGGCAGATATTCAGCAGGCTAACAAAGATTATGTGGGAGAAGTAGGAATTAGTCCGGACAGTTTTGCACGTGTGGTTGCTTTCGCAATTAGCCAGCCAGAGGACGTTGACATCAATGAAGTCATCTTCCGCCCAACTGCGCAGGAACTTTAATCAACTTCAGTTCCCAAAATCGAAGAAATAATTGTGAATGTGAGCCAGGGCTTCCACCTGTTGCGCCCGCCTTAGCGAATGCGATTTTGCTGCAACAGGTAAAAGAATGCGTAAAATGCCTTTTGATTTGGATAATCTAATATAAAAACTAAACAATAAAAAAATGACAATCAAACAGATAATAATTGCTTTGTTAGCATTCGTTCAAACCCAAATTGCTTGTGGACAAAAAGCAAATCCTTTCGTAAACGTATTCCCACAAGGCACGGTCATTCACGGCAATATCCCTTACAATAACGATACGGTGCAAAAACACCTACTGGACATTTACCTACCCGCCAATGCCAAAGGGAAATTGCCCTTAGTGATTTTGATACACGGCGGCGGTTGGTTAGGCAACGATAAATACGCTGACTTGGGCTATATGAAAAAAACGATTGTTGATTTGGTCAATAATGGTTTTGCCTTGGCTTCTATTGACTATCGGTGGAGTACACAAGCCACTTTTCCTGCCCAAATTCAAGACTGTAATCGGGCGGTTTCTTTTCTGTATGACAATGCGGGGAAGTATGGTTTTGATAAAAACAATTTTGCGGTTTTGGGCTGGTCGGCAGGAGGGCATTTGGCTTCGTTACAGGGTTTAGCGAACAATAATAAAGTAGCTAATTTTTATATGCCAAATACCTCTAAATCATTCAAAATCAAAGCAGTAGTTGATTTTTATGGACCTTCTGAAATAATAATGTTGCCCAAAGGCGATGATGCAAAATCACCCGAAGGACTTCTTTTAGGTGCAGCACCTTTGGCACGCCCTGACTTAGCAAAAGCGGCAAGCCCCGTGACGTATGTGGACAAAAACGACCCACCTTTCCTTATCATTCATGGTGAAAAAGACGATATTGTGTCCAACAAACAATCAAAATTATTAAAAGCATGGCTCGATACTAAGAGGGTGCAAAATGAACTCATCATCGTAAAAGATGCGCCTCATTTTGGAGAAATGTATGATGTGGACGAGGTTAGGGCGAAGGTTCTTGACTTTTTAAAAAAACAGTTGAAGTAATTTTGAGATTGTAAAAAAAAAATTTACTGATAAAAAAGAAAAGTAAACAGTTTTCCTCGTCAAGTAGAATGAGACAGAATTACTAATAGTGTCTCAAATTCATGTGAAAAATACAGAGGGGGTAAATATTTTCCCCCTTTCTTTTATTGTTTTTGAGACAATAGTTATAGATTCTGTCTTATTAAAATTATAGTAAAAATGGTCATTTATACAATAATGATAATTTAATAAAAACGACCATTTTTACGATAAGAAAATTTTCATACCATTCAAATAGCGTAAAAGAAAATGAGACAGAATCAAGTATTCTGTCTCATTTTCTTGACGAAGCAAACCTCATCCTTAAATAGTCAAACCTATTTCTTAATGGTATGGTAAAATGTTTCATCACCAGCCCTGACTTCCACGACATAGACACCTGCCGGCAATTGAGCGATGTCATAACGGGTATGTAAATCCAAGACGACATAGTTTTTATCCTGTTTGACCACCCGACCTTCATTATCGGTTATGGTAACTGTGATATTGCTATAATTGCCTAAAAGCACATTGACATCTAATTTGTTGTCGTTCAAATTGACCACCGGAAGAAATTTTTCTTTCTTTTCAATGTCAGAAATATGGACGCCGTTGGCACTCACTTGAAAGGGCTGAACGGTTCTAACCGTTTTTTTCGTTACGGTATGAAAACTTGGTTTTATCGGACAAAATGAGTTGATAATGGTTGGGCGGTTGGATAGGTTACATCGCTCATTCAAAGACCTGATTGATGGGATGAAGTACTTGGATACTGTCCAAAGGACTCCCCCCAGGACTCGGGGGAGAGGGGGTGGTGAACGAAAAAACCCGTAAAACCCGTTAAAATAAACGCCCGTATATTTTAACGCAACTTCAATGGTTTTAATGATAAATAAGCTTCAACACTTGATACACACCTCACTGACAAATGAAATTTGACAAATTCACACCAACAGATCAACTAAAACCTACATCAAATATTTTGTAGTGTCAGAGAATGAATTGGAAAATGAGTATAAAGTTTTCCCTTCAGCAGGATTCGTTATCGGTTTTCAGTACAAAGGACAACTGGCGACCATAAAAGAAAATACAGAAAGCAAACTTTTTTCGGCAGGAATAACAGGAATGACTGACGGTTATAAGATTTTCAAGAACTCTGCTCATATCGGAATTCGTATAAAAGAATTGAATGAAAAATTATTTATCAGCCAAAGCTCTTTTGAAAAGCGATTTAGAAAAGTGGTTGGCACAACAGTCAAAAAATTTGCTTCAATTGTCCGATTCAATTCAGTTCTTAACAGTCTAAACAACACCAAATCTTTGACTGAAATCTGCTACGAAAACAATTTCTTTGACCAAGCGCACTTCATAAACTTTCCTGCATACATTCAAGACAACAAAAAATTAGGTGTTACCTTTTATGAAACTTATGTGATAAACGGACACACCGACTATTACAGTGCAAATAATTAGAAAACAACAAGTTCTGCAAAATATGAAGCATTGACCATAGAAGAAGTGCCCAATGCAGAGCAATTTAAAGCAGACTTAAAGGCGCATTAGCAAGGGGAAACAGATTACCCTTCTTCCTGTAACGATTGTGCCAAATCAGGCATTGAAAAATGGGCTGTTTGTATGGACAACTTGTTTTTGAATATTTAATAGCATTTTTTACTAAATCAGAATGGTTGAGCAAATTGAAGCACCGTATTTGATTTTCTTGAATTAATTCAACTTTAAATAATTTTACTTTTCTTATTTTTACCCCTATTTTATTTTGTAAAAACAAGAATTGTAAAAATGAATAAATTATTTAAAATAGGAAAATCAATACTTTTAGGCTTATTCGGTTTGATAGTCGTTATCGCTGTTGGCTTGCTTTTGTACTACCAATCTATTTATGAAGAAACACCTTTACCTACGGAAATAACTCCTAAACCCAGTCTATCCAAAAATATCGGAACTTCTTATAAACCCATTTTATTGCCCATTCCTAAAAAACTGGTTTGGACAAGTGGCTATTTTAATATGCCTAAAACGATGGGCTTTTCTGCGCCTGTTGAAGATATTGAAACCATCAAAAAAGTCTGTAAAAACCGCTTCAATACTGAGGGGGTAGCCAGTGCTTCGGGTGTTTTTAAATGTATTAAAAATCCAACGCTACAAGAACAATCATATATTTTAAACATTCAACCAAGCCAAATAAAGGTTGAATACAACGATTTGCAAGGCTTGTTTTATGCTATGACCACGGTAAAACAATTGGCAAATCAAACCAATAATCAATTGCCTTGTGTGCAAATCGAGGATGCGCCCGATATGAAAACAAGGGGAGCCATGTTAGATATTAGCAGAGGAAAAATACCGACTTTGGAAACGCTTTACGGCATAGTAGATTTCCTTTCCGATGTGAAATACAATCAATTGCAACTCTATATCGAAAGTTTTCCTTTTGCTTATCCTTCTTTTAAAAACCTTTGGGAAAAGACAGAAACGCCATTAACACCCGAAGAAATCAAGCAATTAGATGCCTAT
>JANPGW010000358.1:0-19173 GCA_031424115.1 Saprospiraceae bacterium
GCAAAACCGATGCCTTGCGAACTGCCGCCTATAAAGGCTCTTTTCCCAGAAAGTGAAATATCCATTATTTTATCTTTGAAAATTATTTAAACAGTAATTACAATTTTACTATCATCGCCTTGGGCGGCAGTTTCTAATGCCGTTTGTATGTCAGTTAAAGCCATATAACGTGAAATGATAAAACCCGGGCAAATGATTTTTGTAGAAATCAATTGAATTGTTCTTTTGAAATCAAAAGGATGGTCGTAAATGATACTGGGAACAACAGTAATGCCTTCACGGGCTATTTTTAAAGGCTTGAAAGTAGCTAAATTACCTGAAAGACCCACTAAAACAATCTCAGAACCCCGTGGCGCAGAAGCCGTTACCAACGAAGCTGTATGCGCCGACCCCGCACATTCAAATACGGCTATCACGTCATTTTCATCCCAAGATTTCGATAATCCTATGCTTTGTTCTTCGACCGTCCCCCCCTCAATATAAACAGCATTTGCACCCAAATCGGTTGCCATTTTCAGTTTCCCTGCATTGAGTTCTGTAACAAAAACTTTGTACCCTAACGACAAAGCTAAATGCGTTAGTAATAAGCCGATTGCCCCCAAACCCACGACCGCAATCGTGTCGCCCGGTTTTGCTTTTGAAGATAAAAGTGCATGAAGCCCTACCGCAGAGGGTTCAATGGTGACTGCATCGGCATCAGAAACAGAATCAGGTACTTTCCAACAAAATTCAGAGGGTAAACTGATGTATTCGGCAAAACAGCCGACCTCGTTCACGCCAATCACCCTTTTATTTGTGCAGATATTTCCTCGACCACTCATGCAATATTTGCATTTACGACAAGGTATATTCGGCTCAATGACTACTCGTTCGCCAACTTCTCTACCTTCCACACCTGAGCCGATTTTATCAATATACCCCAAACCCTCGTGCCCGATGATGTTGGGATTATCCAATAATCGATGTCCTAAAAACAGGTGCACATCAGATCCACACACACCAATCATTTTGAGTTTTATGCGCACTTCACCCGTTTTAGGTTCGGGAATTTCCACTTTTTTAATCTCTATCTGGTTCGGTTTTTCTAAAAAAGCACCTTTCATTGATTGTTTGATATTTTATTTTATCTTTTATTATATGAACCAAAGTTGATGTTTTTGAAAGTATTTTTTATAAAATGGTTCAAAAATACCATATCAAGATTTAAAAGTACCTTATTTACAATATTGAGTTTTAGATTTGCCATTACTCTATAAACTGAGACCCTAAATTCCGAGTCTAAAATATCGATTGATTATGCATATAAATTCTCTTTTTCTGCCTAACAGCATTTTTTATTTTGTCGGATATTTGCCCAATAAAAGCAACTATGGCCAAATTAATGGATAAATATGGGTTCAATACCCAGCACAATTTATCCCTAAATGGCAAGCCTTAGTTTTGGTGGAAAAGATTTAAAAACTGTGTATCTTGGCAGCTGAAGACGAACTGCCGTTACTGATTTAACAGTTCTGTCGCAAGACAAAAAGGATACATTGGCGATAAATCAAAAATTAAAACCAAGTTATGAATTCGAAGAAAACAATGAAAGAGGAGGCACTTCATTACCACGCTAAAGGTCGACCGGGTAAAATAGAAGTCATTCCATCAAAAGAAACTGCCACTCAAAGAGATTTGACACTGGCTTACTCTCCGGGGGTTGCTGAACCCTGTCTTGCAATTGCTGAAAATCCGGAAGATGTGTATAAATATACCGCTAAAGGCAACTTAGTCGCGGTTATTTCCAATGGTACAGCCGTTTTGGGCTTAGGGGATATTGGTCCCGCTGCGGGCAAACCCGTCATGGAAGGGAAAGGACTTTTGTTTAAGATTTATGCCGATATTGATGTATTCGATTTAGAATTGGATACTAAAAATGTTGACGAATTTGTCAGAACCGTAAAGATTCTTGAACCCACTTTTGGGGGTGTGAACTTGGAAGATATTTCTGCGCCGGAGTGTTTTGAAATTGAGGAACGCTTGAAAGCAGAATTAAATATCCCTGTCATGCACGATGACCAACATGGAACGGCAATTATCAGTTCAGCGGCATTACTGAATGCCCTTGAATTGGTGGGCAAAGATATTGCGCAAGTGAAAATCGTGGTGAATGGCGCGGGGGCGGCGGCTATTTCTTGTTCAAAATTGTATCACAGCTTAGGCGCCAAAAAAGAAAATATTTTCATGTTCGATTCAAAGGGTTTAATTCACCCCAGTCGAACCAATTTGGATGGCAAAAAAATAGAATTTGCTAACGCAACTCAGCCCGCAAGTATTTCATTATCAGATTCTTTGGTGGGTGCTGATGTGTTTATAGGTTTGTCGAAAGGCAATATTTTGACTCAGGAAATGATAAAACCGATGGCAAAAGATTGCATCATCTTTGCCATGGCAAATCCAAACCCGGAAATTTCTTATGAAGAAGCCATGGCTGCCCGCCAAGACCTCATTTTTGCAACGGGAAGAAGCGATTATCCCAATCAGGTGAATAATGTGTTGGGTTTTCCCTATATTTTCAGGGGTGCTTTAGACGTTCGATCAAAAGTTATCAATGAGGAAATGAAGTTAGCAGCAGTTAGAGCTTTAGCCGAACTTGCCAAAAAACCCGTTCCCGATATCGTCAATTTGGCTTATGGAAACGACAATTTGGTTTTTGGCAAGGCATACATCATTCCTAAACCGGTTGACCCGCGTTTATTAACAGCTGTAGCACCCGCGGTGGCAAAAGCAGCAATGGATTCGGGGGTTGCCAAATTTCCAATTTTGGATTGGGAAGCTTACGAAACCCAATTATCAAAGCGTTTGGGTTTAGATAATACACTCACCAAAGTGATTATCAACAAAGCTAAACAGAATCCGAAACGCGTGGTTCTAACAGATGCTGAAAATTTATCCGTATTGAAAGCCGCTCAACAAGTACTTGAAGATAAAATTGCTACCCCCGTTCTATTGGGTAATATAAAGAAAATTAAGCAATTGATTAAAGATAACCAATTGGATTTGGCTCATGTCGAAATCATAGACCCTATGTCTCCGCAACACGATGAGGATAAAGTCAGATTGGAAAAATACGGGGATATGCTTTTCGAAAAACGCAAGCGAAAAGGTTATAATAAGGCAGAGGCACACGACATGGTTCGCCGCAGAAATTATTTTGGCTCCATGATGGTGGAAGCCGGTGAAGCCGATGCCATGATTGGCGGTATGACGCGCAATTATCCGGATACCATTCGCCCCGCTTTGGAAGTCATCGGTCGTCAAGATGGGGTGAAAAAAGTGTCGGGCATGTATATTTTGATGAGTCGATTCGGACCTCTCTTTTTGGCTGATACAACTGTTAATTTCCACCCAACAGCCGAAGAAATTGTCGAAATTGCTGAATTAGCCGCTAAAGAAGTGGAAAAATTCAATATCAAACCCCGTATCGCCTTATTGACTTATTCCAATTTCGGCAGTGCAGATGGTGATGATGCCATCAAAATGCGCAAAGCCGTCGAAATTCTTAAAGCAAAGCACCCAACTATGGTTGTAGATGGCGAAATGCAAGCGCATTTGCCGTTTGATATTGAATTATTGAAAGAAAATCATCCCTTCAGTGATTTTGTGAATGAACGAGCCAATGTCTTGATTTTTCCTAATCTTTCAGCGTCTAATATTGCTTATAACTTGGTAAAAGAAATTGCCAATATTGAAAAAATAGGCCCCGTTTTATTGGGGTTAAAAAAACCTGTTCATGTATTGCAACTGGGCAGTACGGCACGAGAGATTGTCAATATGATAGCACTTTCAGTTGTGGATGCACAAATGATTAAATAATGCTTTACAAATGAAAAATCTGTTTGACCTTACCCATAAAGTAGCCCTCGTGACTGGTGCAAGCAGCGGTATGGGCAAAGCCATAGCGGAAGCAATGGGCGTGCAGGGCGCAAAAGTCATTGTATCGAGCAATGATACTGAGGGGGTACTTAAAACAGTAGAATCTTTCAAAAATCAAGGTATCGAAGCGCAGGGTATACCTTGCGACATGTCGAAAAAAGAAGATATTGATGCCCTTTATCAAACAGCCACTGCCACTTTTGGTCAAATAGACATTTTCGTCAATTGTGTGGGCATTGCTCTACCGAATGACTTTTTAAGTATAAATGCCGATGATTTTGAAAAAACAATGTCCATCAACCTACAATCGGCTATTTATTTGACCAAACTCATTATTCCACAAATGCAGGTTCAAAAAGAAGGGGTAATTCTATATTTGGCAAGTATAGCAGGTGTTCGTGGCAATAAAAACATTGGTTTATACGGCGTTTCCAAGGCAGGATTGATTCAATTAGCGAGAAATTTGGCGGTGGAATTTGGTCCCGATAATATTCGCGTCAATACCATTTCACCAGGCATGATTGATACGCCTTTTTCAAAAGGCTTAATGGACAATAAAGCGTTTTTGGAAAAACGCCTTGCTCTGACGCCTTTGCGCCGAGTCGGGAATGTGGCAGAAATAGCGGGCGTGGCGGTCATGCTGGCTTCCAAAGCCGGGGCGTTTATCACCGGTCAAAATATTATCGTGGATGGTGGAACGGTCATAAGTGATGGCAATTAAGTGAAATTGATAAAATTTGACAACCGAATAGAATCGGTATTGAATAAATATCATAATCGTATAACAGACTTATGAAAAGATTTGAAAATAAAATTTGTTTAGTGACCGGAGCCGGCTCAGGTATTGGCAAAGCGACCGCTTTAGCTTTTGGCAATGAAGGGGCAAAAGTTGTTGTCACAGATATCAATCTCGAAAATGCTGAAAAAACGGCGGATATACTGAGGGGGGGAGGGGCTAAAGCTATTGCCTTGAAAGTAGATATTTCTAAACGAAAAGACGTTGAAAATATGATAAAAACAACGGTAGAAACCTTCGGACGTTTGGATTGTGCTGTTAATTCGGCTGGTATTGCGGGTACATTATCATTGCCAACACACGAATATCCGGAAGATGCTTGGTTGCAACAAATCAATATCAATTTGACGGGCACTTGGTATTGCGTTAAATACCAAATCGCTCAAATGCTTCAACAAGGCGGTGGTAATATTGTCAATATCGCTTCTGCGGCGGGCTTAATTGGGCAACCTGAAAATGTGCCTTATGCTGCTTCCAAACACGGCATTGTTGGGATAACTAAAACCGCCGCTATTGAATATGCCACTAAAAATATCCGCGTCAATTGTCTCTGCCCGACGGCTATTGAAACGCCTATGATAATGGAAGGTCGCCGGAAATTAGCCCATAATCCCGAAGCCAAACAACAAGCCATCAATTTTCAAAGAATGAAACGCATGGGACAACCCGAAGAAGTAGCAGACGTGGCTTTGTGGTTGTGTTCCGATCAATCTACATTTATTACAGGTCATGCGATGGCGGTTGATGGCGGCGCATTAGCATAAAGTCTTGATTTCCCATTTTTACTCATTATTCATTGTTAAAAAAATGATTATAGAACTCGCAACAATTGACATTCAACAAGGCACAAATGCCGATTTTGAAAAAAATCTGGAACAAGCGCAACACGTCATCAGCCAATCGGAAGGCTATATCGGGCATGAATTTCAGAAGTGCCTTGAACGAGACAACCGATATATTTTACTTATCAAATGGGCAACTTTAGAAGCCCACACAGAGGGGTTCAGAGGTTCTGAATTGTTCAAACAATGGCGCGCTCTGATAGGCCCTTTTTTCGAAAACCCTCCGGTTGTGGAACATTTTGAATTAAAATTTAAAATGTAAGACCCATGAATGGCGAAAAAAATTTGGGCGTTTTAATCAAAAATATGCAACCTGTGCTGAATGAAGGAGAGTATGTTTTTTGCAGTGTTTTAAGTAAAAAAAACCTTGATTTCGACAAAGTCTTCCTTCTTTTTAAAGAAAAAGAAGGATTGACCATTGTTATTACAAAAGAATATGCCGATAAGAAAGGGCTTGAATACACATCTATTTTTGCTTGGATAACGCTACATGTTCATTCTTCGTTAGACGCTGTCGGTTTAACCGCCGCTTTTTCTACCGCTTTGGCAGAAAACAATATTTCATGTAATGTAATTGCCGGTTTTTATCACGACCATATTTTTGTTCAAAACGATACAGCACAAAAAGCCAAAGACATATTATTAAAATTATCCTCTGAGTACTCGTGGTCGATGGGGTTTCAATTAGGAATTAAAAATAAAAATAAAAAATTATGAAAATTATAGACTTATCCATCACCATATCAGAAGAAATCAAAGAACCGCTCCCCACCAAAATCGTCTATGAAGACCACAAAGAGGGGGCTAAAAAAATGGGCGGAAAGCTTTTCCAAGGCTTGACCGATGTTTTTATTGACGGTAACGGACCCGCCGGCGAGTTCCTCTCAGTAACAAGCCACTGTGGTACACACGTGGACGCACCGTATCACTATTTCCCAACTTGTGAAGGTAAACCTTCCAGAACAATTGATGAAATGCCTTTGGATTGGTTTTTTCACGATGGGGTTGTGCTTGATTTTACCGACAAACCTGATGGTTATATGTTTGAACCGGAGGATTTACAGGAAAAATTAGCTGCTATAAATTACACTCTCAAACCTTTTGACATTGTGTTGATTCGTTGCGATGCCGATAAGCGCATTCACGACGAGGATTTTGTTAAAATCCACGTGGGTTCTTCGGCTGCCGCCACACATTGGCTCATTGACCAAGGCATTAAAGTGATGGGGACTGACGGCTGGGGTTGGGATATTCCCTTGCATATTCAAGCCGAAGATTATCGTAAAAATCCACGACCGGGCGTGATTTGGCAAGCGCATTATGTCGGGATTGAAAAAGAATATTGTCAAATTGAAAAATTAGCGAATCTTGACCAATTACCACCTTTTGGCTTCAAAGTAGCTTGTTTTCCGGCAAAAATTAAAGGTGCAAGTGCCGGTTGGACACGAGCGGTGGCTATTTTTGGTCTTTAAATTTTCAAGTTATTGAAAGCTTCATCCTCTAAAATACCAAATAAATCTCCCTTCATTGGGCTATTTTATCCCCATTCCTCTGCCCATTGGGCGGATGTGAACCGCATGGCAGCAAAAGCCCAAAATTGGATTTATTTAACGGATGAACACACGACGATAACGGCCAAGTCAGCCTTAAAAAAACACCTCAATAAAGGGGAAATCGTACCGAGTAGCGAATGGGGTCTTAGGGAAAATGTTTTTCGTTTTGAAAATACCATTCTGAAAATAAAAGAGAAATTAGATATTTTTTTTAACGAAAATAAAACATCTAATGTGCTTTTTATTGAAATGACTTGGGCGGTGCGAACACCTTCATCTTCGATTTATCTTCGTAATTTTGAAATTGAACTTCAAAAGTTGACCGAGCAATACCCTCCCGAATCCAAAATTTCGGGACAGGCTCTCAGTATTTGCTGCCTTTACAACGAATCTATCTTATTGGACGAGCAACTTTTATTGGGCTTACAAGCGCATCCTTATATTTTCACTTCGGAAGGTTTGAAGGTCAATCCCCATTATTTGCCACCGCTTGTTTTTCAGCAAAATACGTTGCGCTCTCAATTCAATTATTGGATAAGTCAAATTGAACCACATCGTAAAACTATTGAAAAAGAGTCAATATTGACTCAAAATACTTTGTTGCAACCCATATTATCTGGAAGCGAAGCGACTGAACCCATTTACCATATTGATAAAACCCTCTTTTCACGCATTGCCCAAAGTGATGAAGGGCGTTGGAAAATCCGTTGTTTGGGTGAGCTGAAAGTGTATCGCAATAATGGTCAAATGATACATTGGGACACCAAAGGCGGTGCCACCAAAAAGGTGAAAACGCTCTTTGCTTACCTCCTTTTTAAAGGCGAAAAAGGTGCTTCGATTGAAGAATTAGCGGATTTGTTGTGGTCTGATACGCTCGATATGACTCAAAGTGCCAACCGTTTGTACCATACAATCCGCTGCTTGCGCTTAGTTTTGGAAGGACAAGAGAGTAATTTGCGGCAATCACCCTTTATTATTCATCAAAATACCCATTATTATTTGACCTTACCGCAAGACAGTTGGATTGATTTGCCGATGTTTCAAGAGCTATGTTTTAAAGGCAATGAGCACCTTCAAACACAAAATTGGGAACAGTCTCTCATCTGTTATCAATCTGCCGAGCGACTATATCAAGGCGATTTATTGATAGATATTCCTCAAAAATATACTGACAATACGGAATTGGATTGGTGCTGGAGTCGGCGTTTTTGGTATCGTGATATGCACCACAAACTCCTTTACAGCTTGGCAACTATTCACCGCCAATTAGGCAATATTTCAGAATCCCTCAAATGTTGTGATAAAGCACTTATCATTGAACCCTGTTCAGAACCTGCTCACCGTGAAAAACTCCTTTCCCTCAAAGCCGCTAACCGCCTTGATGCTGTGCACAGACAGTACCGCCTATATTGCGAATCCTTGAAAAAATTTGATATGGGTGTGCCGAGTAAGGAGATTAAGGATTTGTATTCGAAAATAGTAGCTAAAATAACGTAAGGCTCTATTATGATTTCAAGTTGCTAGCAAAAATATCTATACGTGAAACGGGTAAACCACAAAAATAAGATTTTGACATGAAGCAGAATTTTGCCACAAACTTTGACAAAGTTCAGCACAAATACTCCCCTCAGTATTTTCGGGGTTTTACCCCGTTTCATGTATAAAAGCAGCATAGCTGCGACATTATTGTAGCCGTGGGCATAAGCCCATGGTCTCAAAATAATCGATTTTTTAGCTAAGTAGTAGCGACATTATTAAATTTTATGTAAAAATGTCGCCACTGACGTGGCTTTTGACCTTTTATTTACTTTTCCCGTGGGCTTACGCCCACGGCTACAATAATGTCGCAGCTACACTGCTTTTAAATTCATCAAGTAACTTGAAATCATATAGAGCCTTTTAGAACTGGAATAGCTAATACTGAGGGGGGATAATTTCATTAAAAAAAAATTCAAAGAGTTCAAAAACCAAAGAAAAACCAAAGAACAAGATTATACTTTTGTTTTGTATTAAAAATCAGAATAATTAAGCGGGTTTAATTTTATTATTAAAAGGACATTTTAATATCAATAAATTAACCAAATATTATTCTGATTACTGATTACTAAACAACTGACAACTCGTCAAATAAAGCTATAATCATGAAAGATATTCAAGGTTGCCCGTTTCACAGTAAAATGAGTGCCGAATTCAAGCCTTTTGACTTGACTGACCCTTTTCCCATTTACAAACAATCTCGGGAAGAAGAACCCATTTTCTTCAGCGAAGAATTGGGCTATTGGGTCGTCACCCGTTATCAAGACATCAAGGATATTTTCTTCAATTGGCAAGCCTTTGCTTCCGAAAATGCGCAGCAGCCACTCAAGCCCATTTTACCGAAAGCCAAAGCCTTGATGGATGAAGGCGGTTTGGTGGGTTTATCAGGCTTATCTGGCCGCATTCCACCCGATCATACCCGTATCCGAAAGGTGGTCAGCATGGCTTTCAATATTCCCCGCATTAAAAAGTTAGAACCACGCATTCGGGCTTTGGCTATTGACATGATTGAAAAAATCAGACCCAATGGCGAGGCGGAAATCATCAGAGAATTGGCTTATGACTTGCCGGCATTCGTCATTTTCATGCTTTTAGGCGTGCCGAATGAAGATGTGCAACAAGTGAAAAGTTGGGCTGAAAGTCGCCTTTTACTCACTTGGGGCGACCTTTCAGAAGACGAACAACTCGTTCACGCGGAAAATATGGTGCGTTATTGGAATTATTGCCAAGCCCTTGTTGCAAAAAGTAAAGAGCAGCCCAAAGATGATTTGCCGAGTGCTTTAGTTACTTTGCAAGGCGAAGGACACGATATAACTGACCGTGAAATTGCCGCCATTTGTTACAGTATGCTCTTCGCAGGGCATGAAACGACCACTTCTTTACTCGGAAATGGTATCAGAGAACTCTTGAAACATAGGGCAAGTTGGGAAGTTATTTGTCAAAATCCGGCTTTAATTCCGAATGCCGTAGAGGAAATTTTAAGATTCAGTCCTTCCATCGTCACTTGGCGCAGGCGGGCAAAAGAAGATATTGAAGTTGGTGGCGTTTCATTTAAAAATGGCGATAATATTTTGCTCGTCATGGGCTCCGGAAACCGCGATGAAGCCGTTTTTACTGAGGGGGAGGCTTTTAATATTGAAAGACCAAACGCGGCGCAACACCTATCAATGGGCGCCGGCATCCACTTTTGTTTAGGTGCGCCTTTGGCAAAATTAGAGGCAAAGGTTGTTTTAGAAGAACTGACTCAGCGGATGCCTCATTTAAAATTAAAACCCAATCAGCTATTTGAATTCGCTTATAATACATCGTTCCGCGCACCTGTGGCGTTGAAGGTGGAATGGTAACGTGTCACCGCTTCGAGCGGTGGCACGGTTAAAAATATACTCGTGTCACCGCTTCGAGCGGTGGCACGAGTACAAAAATGCTTTTTTGACTAAAAACAACATAAAAAATGGATTCTGTAAAATATACGCTCACTTTTAAAGAAGCTACAAAAGAAGATTACGTCAAACTCGGTGGCAAAGGCGCGAGCCTTGCGAGCATAAGCGCGGCTGATTTTCCGGTGCCAAGTGGCTTCTGCATAACTACCGATGCGTATAAAACCCATTTGGATGACTCCGGTTTGTGGGAGCATATTCTGGAAAAAGCGGCTTGGATTAATTTCAATGATACATTTCATTTGGACAAAGTCTCTGCCGAAATACGGGATTTGATTATCCAAACGCCTATGCCCGAAGCCATTACAAAAAGTATAAAAACGGCTTATCAACAGCTTTGTCAATTGGCTTTTGCGGATAATGACTTGCCAGTAGCAGTGCGCTCCAGTGCCAACGCCGAGGATTTGCCCGATGCGAGTTTTGCCGGTCAACAGGATACGTATTTATGGGTTGTGGGTGAAGAAGCGGTTTTGGATCACGTCAGAAAATGTTGGGCAAGCCTTTTCACATCGAGAGCCATCAATTATCGCCACGACCATAATATCCATGAAAATGAGGTTTTGATGTGTGTTGTCGTTCAAAAAATGGTGAATGCACGGGTGGCAGGCGTCACTATGACACTAAATCCAACGAATGGCGACCGCTCTAAAATAGCTATTGATGCCTCTTGGGGTCTGGGTGAAGCCGTGGTTTCTGGTGAGGTGACACCGGATCATTTCATGGTAGATAAAGTGATTTTAGAAATCATCAAATCTGATATTCACAATAAGCACCTTGAACACATTCCTGACAAAGCTACTCGCCGCGTGATTACCAGAGAAATTACCGATGAAAGGGCTATACAACCTTGCTTAACGCCCGAAGAGGTGAAAGCAATTTGTAAAATGGCGAAAATCATCGAAAAACACTACGGTTGTCCGCAAGATATTGAATGGGCGATTGACGCCGATTTGCCCGAAGGTGAAAATATTACCCTTTTACAAAGCCGCCCTGAAACGGTATGGAGTCAGAAAAAAACGGAAGCGACAAGTACTACGCCGACTTTCACTTTCGGCATGGCAGGTTTGGTGAATAGTTTATTGAATCCGATTTCGGCGAAGAAGTAGAGCGGAACTCTGTTCCGCCCACAATGATATTGATTTTATGCGGAACGGAGTTCCGCTCTACGATAGAAAAATCATCTCTTTAACTAATAAAATCTAACAACAAGATGTCGGCACCTAAAACCCGTTTTTCAAGTCCTTACGACCACAAAGCACCCGCCGGTGCAGAAGGTTGGAAAGAATTATATCCTTATTTTTTGACTTTTCAAGACAACCTAAAAGAGCGTGAAGAAGGCAAGTTTTTCTTCTGCGATTCTCAACATTGGCCCCAAGTTTTCAAGCCATTCGATGCCATGACGGTAGAGTTTGCGGTAAAATGTTTGGGTCAATACAATACCCGTCAGTATTTGATTCCACCGGCTAACGGTATTGATTTTAAAATTCACAATGGTTATTGTTATATGAGTCCGGTGGGCGTTGCGCCTGAATTAATTGGGCCCCGTGTGCCGCACTTCATGGAGCGAGCAGGTTATTATTTCATGAATTGGAACACGCTGATTGACAATTGGCATGTCAAAGTGAAAGGCGTGATTGATGAAATGGAAGCCGTCAATTTTGAAAAACTACCCGAAGTTATTGATATTGAATGGGTTAAAGAAGGCCGTGGTCTTGACCCAACTTTTTACCTCATCAATAACTACAATAAAATGATTGAGTTGTGTTATAAAACATGGCAATATCACTTTGAGTTTTTGAATCTCGGTTATGCCGCTTACTTGGATTTCTTTGGTTTTTGTAAAGAAACATTCCCGGGCATTCCCGATTTATCCATTGCGAAAATGGTGCAAGGCGTGGAAGTGGATTTGTTCCGCCCCGATGAAGAGTTGCAAAAACTCGCCCATCTCGCCATTGAAGTCAATGTGGACGAAACGATTTTGAATCGCGAAATGGATGATGCTTTCGCAACAATGGCAAATACTTCTCGCGGTCAAAAATGGATAGCGGCTTGGGAAGCAGCCAAAAATCCATGGTTCAATTTCACTTCCGGCAACGGTTTCTACTCCACTGATAAATACTGGATTGACCATTTGGAAATACCTTTTGGCTACATCAAAGACTATATTGGCCGCCTTAAAAAAGGTGATACCATTGAAAGACCGACTGAAAAAATTGCGGCTGAACGGGAGCGTATCACGGCTGAATACCGTGAATCCCTGCCCAATGAAGAAGCACAAGCGGCTTTTGATGGCAAATTAGGCTTGGCGCGGGTCGTTTTCCCTTATGTCGAAAACCACAATTTTTATATCGAACATTGGGCAATGTGCGTTTTTTGGCGTAAAATGCGTCAGTTGAGCAATCTGTTCAAAGAAGAAGGTTTTTGGGCAGATGAAAGCGATATGTTCTACTTCCGTCGCGAAGAAATCCACCAAATTTTATTCGATTATTCCAACTCTTGGGCAGTAGGCGTTCCAGCCATTGGTCCCGATTATTTACCGACTGAAATTGCGCGCCGCAAAAAAATCATTGATGCCCTTTCCACTCAAGCACCGCAACCCGCATTCAACGAACCACCTGCCGTCGTGACTGAACCGTTCACGATAATGTTATGGGGTATCACAACTGAAAGTGTACAAGGCTGGCTTGGTGGCAGTTCGGACACCGGCACTTTGAAAGGCATGGCAGCTTCGCCGGGTACAGTCGAAGGCATCGCCAGAGTCCTCAATCATCCTGATGAATTGGGCTTATTGCAAGATGGTGAAATCCTCGTGACGCGAGTAACTGCTCCGAGTTGGGCGCCTGTTTTTGGTAAAATCAGAGCAACAGTGACGGATATCGGCGGTATGATGTCGCACGCAGCTATTGTCTGCCGTGAATACGGTTTACCGGCTGTAACAGGTACCGGCTCGGCGAGTACAACCATTAAAACGGGTCAAAAAATCCGTGTGAATGGCAACACTGGAGAGGTGACTATTTTAGCGGAAGCTGCTTAATACTCTTTGTCATTCTGAGCGCAGCGAAAGAATCTGAATAATAAAATGCAGATTCTTTCGCTGCGCTCAGAATGACAAAAATGATTACTAAATAATTGATTATCAAATAATTATAAATGAACCTAACAGCTTACGAGAATATATTCAAAGCTGCGGAGAAGTATATGCGCGTCCGAAAAAACGACGTGCATATACCGCTTTCCTACGACTATGCTTTGCGGCTGCTCAAGCATTACCCGCAAGCGGATGCAGACGTGGTAGCAGCGGGTATCATTCTGCATGACATTGGTTGGTATTCAATTGATGAAGAAGATATTTTTAAAAAGGGGTTTCAATCCGAAAATTTCCTCCAAAGCGATGTGCGCTACCTCCACGAGTCGGAAGGCGTGCGCCTGTGCGTGGATATACTGAGGGGGTGCGGTTATGACGATGATTTTATTTTAAAAATACAAACCATCATTGATGGGCATGATACCCGTACTTTTGCCAAATCTTTAGAAGATGAAATTGTGAGAGATGCGGACAAATTATGGCGATTTCACGTCGTCGGCGTGTGCGTGGCGGCCGATTGGTTCAAACAAACACCCACTCAATACGCTACCCGATTGGAACAACAAGTGATTTCACAATTACATTTGCCCGAATCCATTGAAATGGCAAAAGAGGACTTGATAGAAACTCGGAAATTGCTTTTATCTCATGTTATTTAAAAAATTCATCATTTATCATTCATCATTATTGACAGAGGGGTATGTTTCAAAAAAATCATTTCATTAACGGAGAATTTCACCCACCACAATCGAGTCAATACTTCGATATTACGAACCCTTGCACTGGTGAAATTATCGCTCAATGTGCTCGTGGTACTGCTCAAGATGCTGAAAATGCCTTAAAATCTGCTTCAAACGCCTTTGTTTTATGGAAAAAACGACCGGTTGCTGAACGCGCTAAATTGCAACACAAAGCGGCTGATTTGATGCGACAAAATGCCGACGAGTTAGCTCTTTTGCTGCGTTCTGAATTAGGAAGACCGTTAGTGGGTTGTCAAAATGAAATCATTAGAAGTGCTGAATTACTCGATTTCTACGCCGAAGAAGGCTTACGACTGAAAGGTGAAATTCCCCTAAATAATATCGAGGGCGAACAAGTTTTGGTTATTCGGCAGCCCGTTGGTGTGGTGGTGGCAATTACGCCTTTTAATTATCCGATTACCCTTTTGATATTTAAATTGGGTGCTGCCTTGATAACAGGGTGTACTGTTGTAGCAAAACCATCTGAAGATACCCCGCTTTCGACTTTGCGGTTGGCTGAAATATTCCATGAAGCAGGTTATCCAAAAGGCTGTTTTAATGTCATCACGGGTTTCGGGCACGAGATAGGCAATGTTTTAATAGAACACCCCATCACCCAAAAAATAGCTTTCACTGGCGGCACGGCTACGGGCAAACGCATTGCACAAGTTGCTGCGGCTCATAATAAACGAATCACGCTCGAATTAGGTGGTCAATCCCCCGCTATTGTTTGCGAAGATGCTGATTTGGATGTCGCTTGCCCTGCTCTCGTAAAACACGCTTTTGCTAATAGCGGACAATTTTGCTATCGGGTTAATCGCATTTATGTACATCAAAGTATTTATCAAGACTTTTTAAGTCGTTTCAGCCTTTTAACGGATAAATTAAAAATCGGTAACGACGCCAAAAGCCCTTGCGATATGGGACCTTTAATCAATGAAAAGATTTTTAAAAATAGTGAAATACAAGTTGCTGATGCCCTCGAAAAAAATGCCCAAATACTGTCCCGAGTAATCGGGACGGAGCTAAAAGCATCAAGCGGTGGTAAAAAACTCACTGGCGAAACCTACGACACAGGTTGGTATTTTCCGCCAACAATTATCGCTAACGCCGACCATTCTATGAAAATAATGACCGAAGAAACCTTTGGTCCCGTAGTCGGTATCATGCCTTTTGATACCCTCGAAACGGCTTTAGATCGGGCGAATGATAGCCCATATGGTTTAGCGGCTTATGTATTTTCGAAGCAGTTGGGAACAGGATTGAAGTTGGCTGAACAGTTAGAAGCAGGTTCTGTTTGGGTCAATAATATTCATCGTTCGCACCACAATGTGCCGTTTGGTGGGATGAAACAAAGCGGTATTGGCCGTGAAAAAGGGCATTTCGGCGTGGAAGATTATACTGAATTGAAAACGATTTATTTGAATTATTGAAACGCATTTCGTGTATTGTATTTCGTTTTTCGGAGCCGAAACACCATACACAAAATCCGAAATACGTAAAAAATGTTGCGAGAACAAGACATACCTATTTGGCAAGCCGCCCAACCTTATTTAGATGTTCGTTCAAATGATGAACATACTTTGTATTCATATGCCATATTGAAACGACTGATTGAATTTACCCCAGAAGGCGAAGCGGATATACTTTTACCCGCCATTTTACTGCACGATACAGGCTGGAAAATGATTCCTGCTGATAAAATATTGCATGCTTTTGGTCCCAATAACAAATATCCCGAACTCACTCGGCAACATGAATTAGAAGGCGTTGAAATAGCGCAACAGATTTTATCAAAATTAGGCTACCCCTCAGTATTAATCGAAAAAATAACGGCTATTATTGACGGACACGACACCACAAAAGTCGCCCGCTCTACCAATGATGCTTTACACAAAGAAGCCGATAAACTCTGGCGATATACGCCACATGGCATCAAAACCATTCAAGGGTGGTTCAATATATCAGAATCGGAAGTTTTAGATATTCTCGAAAATTTCGTTTTACCCACTTTTTTAACCAAAAATGGGCTTATGATGGCTAAAATAATGCTCTCAACAGCCCGTTGCAAAGATTATTTGAAATAAAAAATACAATGAAAGATAAAGTTGTCGTCATAACGGGAGCAGCGGGTGGTTTGGGAAGAGCTTTTGCTTTGGCTTTTGCGCAAGCTGGAGCAAAGGTCGCTGTGTGTGATTTAAATAAAACTGGAGCTGATGAAACGCTTAAAATGCTTTCAGACGAGTTTCATACTGAGGGGGTGTCTTTTGCGGTCAATGTTGCCAATGAAACCTCCACACAAAATATGGCAAAAGCCGTTTATGAAAAATTTGGGCGTATTGATGTTTTAATCAACAATGCCGCCATTTATGCCACCATTGATCGAAAACCTTTTTATGAAATCTCAGAAACCGAATGGGATTTAGTGATGAATGTCAATTTAAAAGGCGTTTGGATGTGTGCGAAAGCTGTTTTTCCCTATATGAAAAACGCCCCCTTTGGGGGTCGGGGGGCTGGTAAAATCATCAATATTTCGTCGGCAACTGTGATGAGTGGCTCGCCCAATTGGTCGCATTACGTAGCGTCAAAAGGCGGTGTAATTGGCTTGACTCGCTCAATGGCGAAGGAATTGGGCGATTTTAATATCAACGTTAATGCCATTGCACCGGGTTTTACGCTCACCGATGCCAGTCTTAATTTAATAGAAAATGCAGCCAAATATGGTGTGGATAGAGGTGCTATCAAACGCCCGTCATCGGCAGAAGATATTGTGGGAACGGCGTTGTATTTGGCTTCTTCGGCTTCGGATTTCGTTACGGGTCAAACGATTGTGGTGGATGGTGGCAAGCAGTTTTTGTAGGGCATTAAAATTTAAAATCCACTTTTGATATTTCTTTCCGATACGTTTGAGGGGACTTACCCAAATGCTTTTTCACCAAGCGAGAAAAATAACCCAAGTCTTCAAAATTGAGCAAATGGGCGATTTCAGAAATAGAGTAGGAGGTATGAATTAAATATTTACACGCTTCATTGACACTGTGTTCTTGAATGATTTGCGAGGTAGATTTGCCGGCAACGGCTTGACAAATACGGTTCAAATGCACCGGTGTTATCGCCAATTCCTTAGCAAAGTCTGAAACTGTTTTTGTGTTAATGGGCAATTGGCGAAGGCTCTTCTGAAACCGTCGGAAATAGTTAATTTCTCTCACCTCTTCGCTGTATTGTTGTTCTTTTTTTAATACTGCAAGCCGGTAGATTTTTATCAAAAAAATAGAGAAAAACGCTTGCAAAACTGATTTGCGTTCCAAAAAACTACTAAAAACTTCTTTTTCTATTTCTACAACCAGTGCTTTCAAGGCTTCAAAAAGCGGTTGTTCTGACGGAACAGACAAAACTTTCACCTTATTTAACTCTAAAAAAACCGAAGGAGACGAGCTGAGAGTGTTTTCAACCAAGTTTTCTGACAGTGTTATCACATAGCCACTTACATCAGGACTAAAATTAAAGCCATGCAACGTATTAGCGGGCATCACAATCACGCATGGGCTGGGTATGGGCACTTCCGTTTGGGTCAAAAAAAGCTCAGTTTCGCCATGTTCGATTAGGAACAATTGAAACAAATCGGTATGGATATGGGGTTTTATGCTCCAATCATGTGGCTGACTGGTTGTTTCAATCCGTTCTACCTTGATAAAGTCCGTTGTGATAGTTAATGGATGGTTTCCGTATAAACCATAATTCGTAATTTTACCTTTTATCATATTTTTACCTTTCCTTTGTTTTTCCCTTTTTAAAGTAAAATAAAGATAAATGTTTGATTTGTCCAAATTATAGTAAAAAATGTGATAATTCCAATTCAGGGATAAAGCGTAATTTTGCTCTCAAATTATTTGAAAAATGACTCAAAATAAAAGAGACTGGACAGTGCATCCGCCTTATCTATATCCCGATTATCGTTCGACGATACATCGAGCACCTACCCGCCGTTTGATTCCGATTAAACATTCGATGTCAGAATTAACAGGACCCGTTTTCGGCTTGGATAGTATCAGCCCGCTGGATAATGACTTGACTAAAAACGGTCGCAAAAACGGTGACCCACTCGGTGAGCGCATCGTTGTTACGGGGCGCGTTTTGGATGAAAACGGGCAGCCGGTTCGCAAAACATTGGTCGAAATTTGGCAAGCCAATGCTGCAGGGCGGTATATTCACAAGGTAGATCAGCACAATGCGCCTCTTGACCCTAATTTTTTCGGCGGTGGTAGGACTTTGACCGATGATGACGGGCGGTATAAATTTTACTCCATCAAACCCGGTGCTTATCCGTGGGGCAATCACTACAATGCGTGGCGCCCCAATCACATTCATTTTTCCTTATTTGGTTCTCAAATCACCTCGCGTTTGGTGACGCAGATGTATTTTCCGGGCGACCCATTATTTGAGTTCGACCCAATTTTTAAAGGCGTTCCGGAAAAAAGTCGCCATTTGATGATTTCACAATTTGACATCAATTTAACGGAAGAAGGTTTCGCCTTGGGCTATAATTTTGACATTATACTGAGGGGGGGTAATCAGACCCCTTTCGGTGTGTAGTATTGAATTTTTTACACGAATTACTCTAATTTTCACACGAATTACACCTATCATTCGTATAATTCGTGTAAAAAAATTAACGCAATTCGTGTAAAATAAAATAGGAATAAATTCATGAATAAATTCACTCAAACACCGTCTCAAACCGTCGGACCTTTTTTTGCTTACGGACTCAC
>JANPGW010000359.1:0-2903 GCA_031424115.1 Saprospiraceae bacterium
ACGTCTAAAACTTCCTGTTTCTTTTGTCGCGATACCGGAATGATTTTACCGTTGCTCATTTGTATGTCGCCGCCATCGGTTCGGATGTATTTGTCCACTTGTTTGAGATTAATCAAAAATGAGTGATGAACGCGGTAAAAAGCGTTGTCCATGAGCATTTCTTCAATCTCCTTGAGCGGTTTGGTGAAAAGAGTGGAATGTCCATTTTGGCTATGCACTCTGGTATAATTGCCTTCAGACTCACAAAAAATGATGTCTTTGACGCTCATAAACAAAATGCCATCGGAGGTTGGCAAAGCAATTTTTTCCCGCGCCGTTTTGTCATGGCTCATATAACTGAAAAGGATGTCGCGGCGTTGGGTGTGGTGATTCATAAATTTAGAATCTTGCGTTTTTTTAACCGCGTCAATCAAATCTTCTCTATCAATGGGCTTGAGCAGATAGTCAATCGCGCTGTATTTGAAGGCTTTTACGGCATATTGGTTGTGTGCCGTTGTGAAAATGACTTGAAAAGGGGTGTTTTTACATCTATCTAAAACGTCAAACCCGTTGAGTTCGGGCATATCAACATCCAAAAAAACCAAATCGGGTTTCAAGATCGGGATTTTTTTGACCGCTACTGAGGGGTCATCAAATTGCTCAATAATTTGTAAAGTTGGGCAATACCGCTGAATCAGTATCGTCAACATGTCAAGGCAGTTGGTTTCGTCGTCAATTAAGATAACTCTCATGGTGCTTAAATTTTGATTTTGAAATTAATTTGGGTGCCTATGGCATTGTGTTGGTTATCTTTCAAATCTATAGTTTCGATTGACGCTTGCGCAGCCATAGTTTCATTAAAAAATCTGATGCGTTCCTCCGTGACGTTGAGTCCGTGCGATTTGTGTTGCGTAGTACTTGCTTTTTTCTGTTCCATGACTTTAGCTCTACCGATGCCGTTGTCTTCAACGACAATATGAAGATAATCAGCTTCTTCGAAAACTGCAATTTTCAACACGCCTTTACCGTCTTTTTTATGTTTCAAACCGTGCCAGATGGCATTTTCAACGTAAGGCTGAATGATAAGCGGGGGAATTTTTATATCCGCCACATTAGCCGTTGGCTGAATGTCCAAAATGAAATTGAAATTATCCTTAAACCGCATTTTTTCAATGTCCACGTATAATTTCAGCGTGTTGATTTCCTCTTCTACCGAAATCAATTCCGAACGAGAATGGTCTAACACGTCGCGCATGAGTTTTGAAAATTTATTCAAATAATACGAGGCCGTCTCCGTATCATTTTTAAGAATAAATAAATTGATGGACGTCAAGGCATTAAAAATAAAATGCGGATTCATCTGAGACCTCAACGCTTCCATTTTTACTTCGGTAATGCGCTTGTTCAAGGAGGTTTTGATGGCTTCCTTTTCTTTAATCTGCCAGATGCGGTAGGAATAAAAAGCAAAACCCAAAGCGGATAAAGTTAAAAGCACCAAGCCCATAAACCACCCAGTGCGCCACCACGGTGATAAAACCGTCATGTGCAGTACGGCTTCGTTGCTGCCCCATACGCCGTCGCCGTTCGTCGCTTTCACCCGAAAAGTGTAGTTGCCGGGGTTGAGGTTGGTAAATGTCGCACTGCGTTGATTGCCGACATATTGCCATGCGGTATCAAAACCTTCTAATTTATACGCATATTGGATGTTTTTTGGGGCAGAATAATCT
This sequence comes from Saprospiraceae bacterium, assembly GCA_031424115.1. GTDB lineage: Bacteria > Bacteroidota > Bacteroidia > Chitinophagales > Saprospiraceae > JAAFJT01. The sequence continues at coordinate 1,707 of JANPGW010000359.1, forward strand.
AAAGCCACATATTCATAAGTGATGACATTTTGGTCTTAAGTGAGTGTTAAGTGTTTCGTAAAAGAAATATCTTCACTCAGCGAAAATACTTTAGCATCTTTTTCCTCTCTTGAAATGGGTACATTTTTGTTGAAAAGTTTAAAATCAGTGATATATACTCTGGGGTCGTGGGTACTCAATTGAATATTATTGGGATTGAAAAAGTCAATGCCCTCATTTCCACCAAAGAAAAAGCGGTCGGAATATCGACCTTTACCATACAAAAACGCATTGAATCCTTTATTCAATAGGCCATTTTTATTCGTAAAATTTTGAAAAGTTCCATTTGAAGGGTTAAAAACAGAAATGCCGGAGAATGTATACATCCACATCCTATTATTTGAATCCGGCAGAATTGCACAAATATTGTTATCTATTAATCCATTCTCTTTGGTATAATGACTAAATTTTCCAGTTTTAACATCTAATTTATTCAGCCCGCCGCCGTAAGTTCCTACCCAAATATTTTCTTCTTTATCCTCATACATACAAAAAGCGGTGTTTTCACTCATACTTTGGGGATTATTAAATTCATTTTTATATATTTTAAAGGAATCTGCCTCCGGCATGTATTTGCCAATACCACCTTTTGTACCGACCCAAATTTGTCCATTATTCGCTTGTAAAATTGACCGCCCACTGGATAGATGATAATTGACATTCAGATATTGTTTAACACTTTTTTTTTCAAAATCAACTTTTAAGATTCCACTTCCCCAAGCGGCCACCCATAGATTACCTTGTTTGTCTCTATAAATTTTACGAGGAGAGGTTTTTCTAAATTTTTCAAAATCTTTTATTTGATTTTCAAGATTTATGAAACGATGAGTCATTTTATCAAATAAGAACAAACCACCGTCTGTACCCACCCAAAGTTTATTGTTTTCTTCTTCTAAGAAACAAATAATTCCGGATTCCCAACCTTCCAAGTTATAAGCGGGTTTGTAGGGAAAAGGGGTTGTTTTACCCGTATTGATATCTAATAAAGCTGACCCTTTTTTTTGTCGAATCCATAACCAATAGTTCGATAAGCAATTAAGCAGCGACTGCGTCATAATTCATTGAGAATAAAATGTTTACAATTTTAGGGTTATTTTTGACAGAGTTAGGTTCTAAGCCCAAAGCGTCAGAAAATAATTCCACCATTTTAAGGTTGTG
>JANPGW010000360.1:0-11016 GCA_031424115.1 Saprospiraceae bacterium
TGCATTTTTGAATTGTCAACAATAGAAAATAGCTGTTTTCCGACTTCAACGGCACTCCCGATATTGATATTGACATCCGTAATATGCCCGCTAATTGGGGCAGTAATATTGATAATGGGCGAATCAGAATTGCCTCCAATGCTGATATTTTGGCTTAAAATATTGATTTGACTTTGTAATGCTTTGATTTTTATTTCCTCCATATTCACTTCAGAACTCACTTTTTGAAACACCTTTTTAGCGTTCACATTTTCATCGCTCAACTCCTTCTGACGGGCATATTCAAGCCGCAAATACGTCAAATTTCCCTCCGATTGCTGCACTTGTTCCATGAGTTTTTCACGCTCTAAGCGCAAATTATTATAAGCTATGCTTTGCAAAGTTGCCAAAACCTGCCCTTGTTTAACATATTGACCCTCAATGGCTTTGATGGTTTTAATCGTTCCCGACAATGGTACGCTGACTTGCGCTTGATTTTGTGGGGGCAATTTGGTATAGCCATTTGTATTAATAACTTCGCTTAAATTCTTTTTTTCAAAACTACCAAAAACCAAACCCGTTGTCTTGTATTGGGCTTCGTTGAGATGCACTTCTTTTACACCTTCTTGGGCTTCTTCACCTTCTTTGTGGTCAACTTCGGCAGCCGCTTCGACTTTATTGCCTTCGGCTTTTTTATTGCAAGCATTAAAAATAAAAATACTCGCTATGATAATGGCAGCCATGCTGCTATATATTTTAATCTGATTATTCATTATTCGATTTTTTATTGATTGATGATAAATTGAATGGCAATGACCGCTTTATTCAAACTATTAATTGCCTCTAAATAAGCCTTTTGAGTATCCAAATTCGTTTGCAAAGCCTGTGCAAATTCCAAGTAGCCAATGTCGCCACCTTGATAGGCTTTTGTGGCATTTTTTAGAATCAATTGAACATTGGGCAAAGCCGTTTTTTCATAATAAGCAACATTGCTTTTTTCAAAATTATATTGTTGAGCATACTGTTTTAATTGACTTTGCAATTGTGTTTGCACATAATCATTTTGTTTTTGCTGCATCAATAATTGCATCGCCAGCGCATCATTTTTAGCTTTATAAGCACTTTTACCAAATATCGGCACATTTATACCCAAATGAACGCCTTGAAAACGAGGAATTGCATCATAATTTTTAACCTGTCCATCCACTTCTTGCAACCCTGCAAGAGATTGAATAAAATAACCCACTTTAAAATCGGGCAAAGCATCTGCTTTGACAACATTCTTTTCCGCTTCAATTAAAGCCATTTGTTGTTTAGCCAATAATAAAAGCGGATTATTGCTCACTATCGAAGGGTCTGTTATTTCATCAAAAGAAAGGATTGAAAAGGGTGTTTCAGCTATTGAAAAAGCATTGGAATCATTCATCAATTGATTTAATTTCAATTTTTCAACTTCTATTAAAACCTTAATTTGATGGTTATTTTGCCGCAGTTGTTGTTGCTTATTTTCGGCAATTATTTTTTCTAAAATATTGCTTTCGCCTGTTTTTAATTTAAGCGCAGCGATTTTGACAAACTGTTGCAACACACTGTCTTCACTTATTAAAACTTGATTTAAAGCCTGTAAATACAAGATTTGATACCAACTTTGTTTGATATTATAAACCAATTCCTGTTTACTAATCGCCATTTTCTGCTGACTGATACCCACGTTTTGCTCCGCCAATTGCCGTTTAGCTTTAATCAAAGTGGGATTGGGAATGTCTTGTGAAATACTGAAATTTTCATCAAACCGAATACTGTTCACTTGACCCAAAGCCGCACTGATATTAGTCTTTGGCAAAGTCAAAATACCCCCCCTCAGTATTTGAGCCGCTTGAACATCTAAATTATTGGCTTGCAGGAGTTGATTGTTTTTTATAGCTAAATCAATTACTTGTGGCAATGTCAAATTAGTCGTTTGAGCATTAATTTTAAAAGAAAAAAGCGTTAAACCAATTAAAATACTTGTATTTATAATTGATTTTTTCTTTTTCTTAAAACCATTTTCAAGGAAATAATACAAAATAGGTAAGACAATTAGCGTCAATAAAGTTGCTGTAATCAAACCACCAATCACCACCGTCGCCAAAGGTTTTTGTACTTCTGCACCTGCACCATTGCTCAATGCCATTGGTAAAAAGCCCAATGAAGCCACCGAAGCCGTCATAATAACGGGGCGCAAACGTACTTTTGTACCTTCTCTGATGCGGTCTAAAACATCGCTCATGCCTTCGGTTTTTAATTGATTAAAATAACCAATTAACACAATGCCGTTTAAAACCGCCACACCAAACAAGGCAATAAAGCCAATCCCTGCCGAAATACTAAACGGCATACTCCGCAACCAAAGCGCAAATATGCCACCGATAGCCGATAAAGGAATGGCTGTAAAAATCAATAAAGATTGGGTAATGCTGCCAAAGGTGAAATACAATAAAACAAAAATCAAGGCTAAAGCAATCGGCACAGCCACTGAAAGGCGTTTATTGGCTTCAATTAAATTTTCAAATTGCCCACCATACGTTAAGTAATAGCCTTCGGGCAACTTCAATTTGGCATCTAATTTAGCTTGAATATCCTCCACAACGCTTTTAACATCACGCCCTCTGACATTCAAACCAATCACAATGCGGCGTTTGCCATCTTCACGACTCACTTGTGCGGGCCCATTTTCATACGTCACATCAGCGACTTGTTCCAAAGGAATTTGGCTACCCGATGGCAAACTGATAAATAGGTTTTTGACATTAGAAATATCCTGCCTTTCATCTTTTGCCAAACGCACGACTAAATCGTAGCGACGCTCGCCTTCATAGACCGTTCCCGACACTTCGCCCGCAAAACCTGTCCGCAAAACCTTGTTCAAATCGCCTACATTTAAGCCATATAACGCCATTTTATCGGGATTATAACGGACATTTATTTGTGGCAAACCTGTAACTTGTTCAGCTTTAATGTCCATCGCCCCCTCAGTATTTTTGATTAAACTGATGATATTGGTAGCCGTAGCCGCCAATTTATCCAAATCATCGCCAAATACTTTTATCGCTACATCGCTTCTAACGCCTGTCATTAGCTCATTGAAACGCATCTGAATTGGTTGCGAAGCCTCAAATTCAACGCCAGGGATATTGCCCATTTCTTCGAGCATCATATCCGCTAATTTGTAAAAATCCTTAGTCGTTGTCCATTCTTTTTTATCTTTTAAAATAACAATTAAATCGCCTGTTTCAATTGGCATGGGGTCAGTTGGAATTTCTGCCGAACCAATTTTGCCGACTACCTCAACGACTTCAGGGAATTTTTTCTTTAATATTTGCTCCAATTTAGTAGCCGTTTCAATGGATTGATTTAAAGAAGAACCCGCTTGCAAACGGTAATTAATGGCATAATCGCCTTCCTCCAAAGTTGGAATAAATTCACCACCGAGGGTATTAAAAACCAATAAAGCAGCGACAAACAAGGCAATAGAAACGCCCACCACCAATGCTTTCATGTTCAACGCACCCCTCAGTATTGGCTCATAAATGCGTTGAAAAAAGTGAATTATTTTGTCAGAAATATTGTCTTCATGTCCCGTTTTTTTACTTAAAAACAAAGCACTCATCATCGGAACATAGGTTAAAGATAGGATAAATGCACCGAGAATCGCAAAACCCACTGTTTGAGCCATTGGTTTAAACATCTTACCTTCTGTACCAACCAGTGCTAAAATCGGTAAATACACAATCAGGATAATAATTTCACCAAAAGCCGCGCTGCTTCTGATTTTAGATGTCGCTTGATAGACTTCTTCATCCATATTTTCGGTGCTTAATTTGCCTTTTTCCACGCTTTGCAATCGGTGAACAATTGCCTCGACGATAATCACCGCACCGTCCACGATAAGTCCAAAATCAATTGCCCCAAGGCTCATTAAATTGCCTGAAACCCCAAAATAATTCATCAAACTCACAGCAAATAGCAACGCTAATGGAATAACCGAAGCCACCACCAAACCCGCTCGCCAATTGCCAATCAATAAAACGAGAATAAAAATAACGATTAAAGCCCCTTCTAAAAGATTGGTTTGAACTGTTTTAATGGCTCTATCCACCAATTTAGTACGGTCAATAAAAGGCTCAATCGCTACACCTTCGGGCAATGATTTTCTGATTTGAGCGACTTTTTCCTTGACATTATTCACAATTGCCGCACTATTTTCCCCTTTCAACATCAAAACCATGCCGCCCACAACTTCGCCTTTACCGTCCTTCGTCACTGCCCCATAACGAGCCGCCGAACCTTCACCAACAGTCGCCACATCTCGAATGAGGATAGGAATTCCATTGTTGTTTTTAACGACTATTTTCTCAATATCGGGTATATTTTTAACCATGCCCAAACCTCGAATAAAATACACGTAGGGCTGTTTATCAATATATGCACCGCCCGTGTTTTCATTATTTTTTTCTAAGGCTTCAAAAATTTCGGTAATGGTGGTATTCATGCTTTTCAATTTATCGGGCTGCACCGATATTTCGTATTGCTTCAAATAACCGCCTAATGTGGTCACTTCTGCCACGCCTTTTGTGCCGAGAATTTGCGGTTTGACAATCCAGTCTTGGATACTTCGCAATTTTGTTGCGTCATATTGGTTTTCAAAATTAGGTTTTGCAAACACCACATATTGATAAATTTCGCCTAAACCTGTACTAATTGGGGCTAAATCGGGCGTGCCAACACCTTTTGGAATCAGCCTTTCTGCATCTTTTAACTTCTCGCTAATTTGCTGCCTTGCCCAATAAATGTCCACATCTTCCTCAAAAACGATTGTTATGACACTCAAGCCAAAGCGACTAAATGAGCGCAATTCAACGGTTTTAGGAATTGTTTTTACGGCTTGTTCAATCGGATAAGTGATGAATTGTTCCACTTCTTGCGCCGCTAAAGTTGGGGCTGTCGTGATAACTTGTACCTGATTATTTGTAATATCAGGCAGTGCATCAATCGGCAATCGAGACAGCGAATACACGCCTACAATTGCCAATGCCAAAGTAAATAAGCCAATGATGAACTTATTTTTTATGGAAAAAAGAATGATTTTATCTAACATGAATTTTGGATAAATAAGTTAAACAAATACAAGCACCCCCTCAGTATCTGGACACTGAAAGGCGTTGTTTTTCATCAGAAATGAATTTGTTTAACCTATTTTTGGCGGTTGGAAAACTCCTTGAAGATATTGAAAGGAGTTAGGCGATTGATAAGAAAAGTTTTCAGAAACTATCGGTAAAACAATAAGTTGAAATTCGGTTGTATAATTAATGGTAGATTGAAAACTGATGGTCATACCACAACACACACAACTACAAAAGGGAGAACAAATATCGTTACAATGGCTGTGGTTTTCGTGGTCGTGGTCATTTTGACTGACACTTTCGGTCTGATACGGAGGGGGTAATACCTCATGCTCGTTGTCAGTGCAAGGCAAACATGACAACGCCAAAAAATATAGACTGAATATGTAGCAAAATAATTTCATTCGCTTTTTTAACGTATTTAGCAGTATTTTGTTTTAGAATTTTATGCTATACAAAAGTAGAGTATTTATTCTTTATTTCTCAATTGTTTTACTTCGGCTTGTGACTTCATCGAAACTATTATCATAATCAGAACGGAGCGTTCCCATTATTCTGTCCCAAAAAGTAAAGTAAAGTCCATAGTTTCCTTTGAAATATTGATGATGCAAATTGTGATTGACCGATGTATTGAGCCATTTACCAAACCAATTTCTACTAAATCCTTTCGGATATAATTCAAATCCCAAATGTCCATAAACATTATAAGCAAGGCTACAAATAAAGAAAACCAACAAATGATAATCATGGAGTGGCATAATGAGCAATAACAAAACAAAAATACCCGATTCCGCAATCGCTTCCAAAGGGTGAAAAGCATAGGCCGCTAAGGGTGACGGATTAATTGATTTGTGGTGGACGGCATGAAATATTTTGAAAAGATTTTTATGGTGCATCAGGCGATGAATCCAGTAAAAATAGGTGTCGTGAATAAAAATCATAATAATAAAAGCCAAATAAAAATAGGCTTTGCTGTACTGATTGATGTCGGTATAATAGTAGGTATGAGGTCTTATTGTGTCATTTAAGAGCATAAAAACAGGTGGTAAAGTAAAAATCATAATGGAGAGAATCGAAAAAAAGACTTCTCGCTGATAATCTTTTGTTTCGGGAAATTTGAGTTGAATTTTCTTGAAAGCTATCCGCTTTCTTAGAAAAACATAGAAAACAAGAAACGCAATACCTGCGATTACCGAGTAATTTCGGGCGTTTTCTAATAAAATACCAATGATTTTTGACCAATTCATAATTTTGACTTTTAATTTTTCAACAAAATTATGAGTGCGAATAGAGAATAAAATGAACCCAAGTTACTTTCTTATTTTTGAATCATTCTTTTTCGGATTCTACTAAGGCTTTGTGGCTCAATGCCGAGATAACTTGCCATATATTTTAATGGAATCCGATTAAAAGCCTGTGGAAATTGATTTTGAAATTTCAAATACCTTGCCTGTGGCGTTTCGTTTCGTTTTTCTTCATTGTCGAGCATGATGTTTTTAAGGTCTTCCATAATGATAAGATTAAAAATCTTTTCAAACTTTAGACTATGCTCAAAAATCAGCAAAAGGTTGCTTTTTTTTATCATCAAAGCGGTACAATCTTCAATAGCAACAAAAAATTTGTTTGAAGGTGAGTTTTCCATAAACCCTTCAACATAAGTAAAAAGGCAGTTTTCAAAAAAAAGTTTTGTCGTGATTTCTTTACCATTATCGTCATAATAATAGCTTCGTATCAGTCCTTGATTGAGAAAGCCTACAAAAGAACAAATTTCACCTTGTCGAAGTATCGTTTCGTTTTTCTTAAAAGTTTTCAAATAAACAAAAGGCGTTATTGTCTCAAACTCTGCGTCTGAAATACTTAGTTTTCCGTTGAGAAATACTTTAAGATTTGAAAAATCCATATTTAGCATATTGACTGTTTTTGATGGAAAGGTAAGGTTTAAACACACTTGTGGGCGAAGAAACACCAAACATAAGTCCCATTATTTGAAAAAGTGTAAGCCAATCTCAGGGAGGGTGACAGTTTCTCGGTTACTTCGCTTAACATAAATTACATTATGGACAGGGTTGGTGTTGTCTGTCAATAAGCACAAATGGAACTTATGTATTTATTATAGGGCATCTCTAAAAACTCATTTTTCCGTTTCAAAGATTGGATTTATGATTTTTAAAAAATTGCTTACTTTTTGTCATTGTTAAAATTGTCTTTAATATATTTCATTATTCTTATACGAACTATTTTTTTAGTTATGATTTGTGGTCTATTTCTTTATTTATAATTGATTTATAGTGCTGCTAATTGAATTTTTCTAAACAGATTATAGGTCAGATTCATCAAGCCAATAGCAGCTTGTATTCTTTTTTTCCCAATGACGTTTAGATACATACCGTTCATACTCATTTCCATAAATCCAAAAATATGTTCGACTCTTGAGCGGGTTCTTGATTTTTCTGTATTGTCGTTTTTTTGTTTTTCTGACAGTGGTTTGTTGCGATAAGCCCGATGGCAAATCTTGTTAATCATGCCCAAATTATTAAGCAGGATTTCTTGTTTTTCGCCTACATAGGCACTATCGGCGTGTAAATTTTGGTTTCTATCCTTTTCATCCAATAGGTCTTCAAGGGCTTGTGAATCATGAACACTGGCATCAGTTACCGTATATTTTGTAATCAATTTGCTCTTTGAGTCCGTTTTTACATGGTTTTTATAGCCATAATAGCTTTCGTTGTTCTTTTTTGTCCATTGGGCATCTAAGTCTTTTTGAGACAATTTCGCTGGTTTTTCTAAAAAGGCAGGAGGCGTTTCACCTGCTTTTATCAATTCATTATCTTCACGGCTATTGCGTTGACGCGGGACTTCGATAAAAGAGGCATCTACGATTTTGCCTTCATGGGCAACCAATCCTAAGTTCTCCAAATCAAGCAAAAATGTCTCAAATAAGACTTCGATAAGGGATAAATCCGTCAAGCGTTCTTTAAAATGCCACACGGTTTTACTATCAGGCACATCGTCGGAAATCGTTAAATTCAAGAAACGCATGAAGCTCATACGGTCATTAATTTGATACTCAACTTGGTCATCTGATAGATTATAAAAACGTTGAAGAATTAAGATTTTGAACATTAACACATAGTCATAAGGCGGACGACCGCCAGCACCTTGTTCTAATTTTACTAAATTATTTTCCAACGTTGGTCGAAATAATTCAAAATCAATACCTTGATTCAGACGCTCTAAAGGGTCGCCTAACTGACTAAGCTTGCTTAAGCGAATATCTTGGTCAAAAAAACCGTAGTCACGTTGTTTTTTAAACTGTTTCATAAAGAAAAATAAGAGATGAATAATAGCACAAAATATTGAAAATCAATGAATTATATAAAAAATATCAACAATTTTAGTTTTTAGAGATTCCCTATAGATCATAGTGGAATTGGAAATAGTCATTTAGAAGCAACAGTTGGACAATACCAAGTGGAGTTTTTGAACAATCTAATGGTTAGACTGATAAACAAGTATGCAGAGTAGAAAGCCTTTTATAACAGCACATTTCCAATAAGCGGGGTTTCGTTCTCCGCAGACAGTTTTGTGGTTAAAGAAAGTTTAGTACTCCGCATCAATATTTGTGCTAAAAATCTGCCATATTGCAAAGCCGAAAACCGTAAGTGTATATTATACCTCCTTAACCAAGCAGAATGCAAAGCAAAAATCCAAACGCCCGGTTTTAGCGGTTATGTCAAAATCCTCTCTTTCTAATCCATAAATGGTATTTTTCATATATTGTTTGACAATGTATTTACATTGTCAACTTTATTTACATATATTTGGTAATATATTAACATTGATTTTTCTATCGACTTATAGTTAATATTATAACGTAACCTATTCACGAATATATTCACTCATTTCTAATCATTTTCATGCTTTTTTGCTTCTTAAATGTATGCAGTTATTAATGTTAAAACATTCTTTAACTGTTTCAAGTCCTGCTGACACAGGATTTTACAGCATAGACTTTATTTATGGTTACTCGTTTCGTTTAATTTTATTTCATATCAATTCAATATTTTCGTTTTAAGCCCATTATTAAAATTATTCTATTGTTTAACAATTTTTAAAATTACCAAGACATGAAAAAGACACTTTCACTCCTTTTCCTTTCGACTTTCTTTGTAGGAATAATTGGTGTACGTGCTTTAGGGCAATGCCCAACTGCCGAAGTAAGTTTTACTTCACAGGCACAAATAAATGCTTTTCCCACCAATTATTCAGGTTGCACGAATATGCCATTTACTATCGACATTTCAGGCGCTGATATCACAAACTTGAATGGGTTAAGTCAATTAACATCCCTTACAGGAAATCTAAGGATTCATGGTAATCCCATACTGACAAACCTCAATGGGTTGGGAAATATCCATTCTGCGATTGTGGGGCTTGATATCTATGACAATCCCCTGTTAGCAAGCATCTCTGCGTTAGGGGGCATCACTTCGACTGGAGGAAGCCTTCGCTTAGAAAATAATACCTCGTTGACAAGCCTCACTGGACTTGGAAGCATTACTTCCATCGGAGGTGGGCTTAATATCTCTTTAAACCCTTTACTTACCAACCTCGCTGGACTGGAGAGTGTCACTTCTGTTGGTGCAAGTTTCAGTATTGCTTCCAACGCATCGTTGACCAGCCTCACTGGACTTGGAGGGCTTCGAACTATTGGGATAACTTTTAACGTAAGTGGGAACCCTTCGCTCACAAGCCTCACTGCATTGGGGGGCGTCACTTCTATTGGGGGGCCTTTAACGGTCAGTAATAACGCTTCACTTACAAGCCTCAGTGGACTGGATAATATTTCTCATACTTCGATTACTTTCGTTAATTTATTAACCAACCCTAATTTATCTATCTGTGGCGTAACCAGCATTTGTAGGTATCTTTCCGTTCCAGCCAATCCTGCGAATATTTTCGACAACATTACTGGTTGCAATTCCAGAGCTGAAGTGCAAGCCGCTTGCCTACTGCTTCCTATTGAATTACTTTCCTTCGAAGGCAAAGAACAAGGGAAAGACTGCCTTCTCAGTTGGCGTACTGCTTCTGAGCAGGATAACAGTCATTTTGAAGTGGAGTACAGCCGCAACGCCGTTTCATTCGAAAAAATTGGCACTGTGAAAGGGAATGGTACAAGTTTCAAGGTGCATGACTATGAATTTTTACATGAATCCCCTATGCCTGGTACAAATTACTATCGGCTTAAACAATACGATTTGGATGGTAATTTCAGTTATTCCGCAATAAAGGACATCACAATAACAAATGATAGAGCCATTCTTGTTTACCCTAATCCAATCACAATAGGCAGCTTCCGAGTTGCGTTCGGCAAACCTTCTGATGAAAATATGATTCTGCGCATCATTCGGATAGATGGTTTGGTTGTCTGGTCACAAAAAATTTCCAGCAATGTATCAGAACAAATTATCAATATCAAAGATTTGATGGCAGGGGTCTATTCCTTGCAACTAACTTATGAAAATGGGATGATTTTTCGACAAAAAATTGTAAAATATTGAATCTCAAAATCCCTTCTGCTCAGTTTTGCCAGTTACACTTAGAGGTACACAAATTGCAAATTCGTCAACCATAGTAATTAAATCAATACCCTAATTAACAGCCCAACCACCCCTCAGTAGTTGGGCTGTTTTTAAACCCATCAATAATGTTTTTTAAATATATTATTGACAAGCAATAGTTCGATAAGCAATTAAGCAGCGACTGCGTCATAATTCATTGAGAATAAAATGTTTACAATTTTAGGGTTATTTTTGACAGAGTTAGGTTCTAAGCCCAAAGCGTCAGAAAATAATTCCACCATTTTAAGGTTGTG
>JANPGW010000361.1:0-8095 GCA_031424115.1 Saprospiraceae bacterium
TAACCAACTCCGTCTGTAATAATAAGGATTTGACCAGCAGGATGGCTGTGCCAATTGCTTCTTGCACCAGGTTCAAAATAAACATTGCCTACTAATGTATTGTATGTAGTATCAGAATCAACCAATGCAGTAGGGTAAGCACTACCCGTAAAAAAATCTTTTGAGCCTACTTCTCCTTTTGGAAAAATGGCTTCCAATTCTTGGTTTGTATTTTTCATTTTTTCTTTGTTTTGATTGTTGTTACAAGCCATTGCTACAACACAAATGATGAGTGCCAATGGCATTTTTAAATTACTTTTCATTTTCATTATGTTTTAATTATTTTCAAAATTTACGGTCACGCTTCCTGAACCCAAAGCAAGAGCCAATCCTGAAGGGTTTTCAATATGTCCTATACGTGTATAGCTGTACGACGTTGAAAAAGTTTTGTAGAATAGTACCAATGTGTTAGACCCATACAACATCAAATCTCCGTTTTGGATAGTTGCAAGGTTTGAAGCATTTATTTGTAAATTAAAGGGTAAATCGAAATACTTTTCATTCCCATTTAACTCTGTCATATTAATAGTCATGGGCAACTTCGCTTTGAACGCGGTTGCCGTTGCATTCTTGTTTAGCGTAGCTGTAAATACAGCAGAACCAATTGTTATTTTCATTTTCGTTGTATCTGTGTTTAAAGTATTGTTAGAGTTGTTTGTTTGCTCAATCTTATTATTCTTATTACAGGCATATAATTGAATGCAGATTAAACTGACTAAAAATACGTTTATTATTTTCATCTTGTATTACTTTTTAAATTAAATGTTTTTGATGAATTTTGCTGGAACACCACCCACAATAGTATTTGGCAGAACATCACCAGTAACTACCGCACCAGCCGCTACCACAGAATTTTCACCAATGGTAACACCAGGCAAAACAGTAGCTGCTGCCCCAATCCACGCATTGCGTTTGATGACAATGGGTTTGCAAATCAAAGATTTTCTATCATTGGGATTTAGAGGATGATTTTCTGTAATGAGGTTTACTTTCGGACCGATTAACACATTGTCTTCAATGGTGATTCCGCCCATATCAAGAAAAGTACAGGCGTGGTTGATAAATACATTTTTGCCAATTGTGATAAACTGACCAAAATTGGTGTAAAACGGAACGAATACGATTGTAGATAGGTCTATTTCTGTATTGATAATTGCGCTTAGATTTTTTCTTATCTGCTCAACATTTTCCGAAGTATTAAGCTGAACGTTTAGTTTTATTGTACGGTCAACTACAGCTTGAATTTTTGAATATTGGGCATCGTCCAATGGAATAGACTCGCCTAAACGCATTCTGTCAAAAATGTCTATATTGGCGATGATTTGTTGTTCTATTTTGTTCATTTCCCTCAATTTGATAATATACTGCAAAGGTATTCCAGTCATTACCCGTATAGATAACGATTATCAAATCAATCATTAAGGATTTCAAACCTCTTGTGTTCGTAATGATTTTGGATTAGTGCCTGTAATTTTTTTAAAGAAGTTGTTGAAGTAGGTAGGATATTCAAAACCAAGTGCATAGGCAATCTCGGAAATATTCCAATCAGTGTGCTGCAATAAGGCTTTTGCTTCACTGATAATTCTTTCGGAAATATGCGTCGTAGTAGGTTTTCCCGTAAATTCCTTTACAGAACGATTTAAATAGTTGACGTGGATAGACAAATTTTCCGCAAAATCCTGTGCCGTTTTTAGTTGCAATGGATGGTCTGTACTTTCAATTGGAAACTGTCTTTCCAATAATTCAAAAAACACATTGGTAATTCGGGACGAGGCATTCTTATTATTTGAAGTATTTTGTAAGGGTTGCATTTTTAATGCTTCGTGAATAATCAAACTAATATAATTGCGTACTAATTCATCTTTAAAAGTGTAGCTGGTGCCTTGTTCCGCAATCATTTTCTGAAATATAGTAGCAATAAAATCTCTTTGCTCTATGTTTAATTCCAAGATGGGTGTACCCCCAAGTTTGAATAATGGTGATTGTTTAAGACTTTCCGAACGGTCACTTAACTTTAAAAAATCTTCGGTAAAAAGACAGGCGTATCCAGTATAAGTTGATGAAATAGTTTCCCAGGAATAAGGAATATGCGGGTTGCCAAAGAATAAAACAGTGCCATTTGTTTCAAAACTCCTATCGGCATAATGAATAATGTTCTTGCCCGTATTCATACAAATTTTGTAAAAATCTTTTCGATTGTAGTTACGAACAACACATTCGGTACTATCAATTTCGTAGGCGTTAAATCCTTTTAACTTTAATGCCGTATTGAAATCTGCAATTTGATTATTTTCTTTATTCATGCTGCAAAGTTAAGAAAATCAAATGAATGTTAGTAGAGATTTAGAAAAATTGTGTTAGATAGCGCCTATGATTAAAGCCTTTTTTACTCAAAATCAAGTAGAAGTGGCGAAGCCCTCACCAAACATAAGTCTAATTATTTGAAGAAGTGTAAGCCATGACAGCTTTCATCATGTTGAATTTCATTGTATGGTTATTTTTTTTAAAGTTGTCAAATCTGCGCTTGATTTTGTTCCCGCCATGTCTGCGGTGTCACCCCAAACTCCTGTTTAAACACGCGACTAAAATAAGCGGGGTCATTAAAACCACTGTCATAAGCAACGGCAGCAACGCTAAAATGGACATTTTTAAGCAACATCTCTTTCGCTTTCACCAATCGTACATAACGGATAAAATTATTGGTCGAAAGTCCTGTCAAAGCCGTGAGTTTGCGATAGACTTGCGAAGGACTTAACAGTAAATTCCGACACAATTTTTCGACATCAAAACTTGCATTGTTTAAATTTGCCTCAATCAATGTCCGTACTTTTAGAACAAAAGCGTGGTCTGCATTATTTACTAATGGATTGAATTTTTCTATTGCAACCTCTACGGCTTGAATATTACCCCCCTCAGTAAGAATGCCTTTTAAATCCATTGTTGCGCGATAAAACAATTGCAATTGCTGCCGCAATTCAAGGAGTTTTTTAATCCTCAACAGCAGTTCTTGTTTGTGAAATGGTTTCATCAGATAAGCATCTGCCCCTCGTTCCAAACCTTGCAATTTGCTCTCAATATCCGCTTTGGCTGTCAGCATAATGATAGGAATATGGCTGGTGCGTTCATCGCTTTTCAAGGTTTTGCAGACTTCAAAACCGTCTTTGACAGGCATCATCACGTCTGAAATAATTAAATCAGGGGTTTGCTCATATGCCAGCGTTTCACATTCCTGTCCGTCTTTGGCAACAATGAGATTATAATCTGTTCCCAAGCATGAAGCGATATATGTTCGCACATCGGCATTATCATCGGCAATTAAAATAAGCGGCTTTTCTGTTGAAATTTCTTGGTCTAAAGGTGACAGTTCCGAGTCTATCGGGAGGAGGAGTTCTTCTAATGACATAGAGCCGACCTCAACTCGATTAATGACAGGCAAGTGTTCATACTCTGCGTTAATTTCAGCTATATGGCGTATCGGCAAAACGACCTCAAATTCAGTCCCTTTATTCACTTGACTTTTCACCGAAATACTGCCTTCCATCAATTTAACCAACTCCCTTGTCAAAGACAAACCGATGCCTGTCCCTTCTCCGTGTCGGGTTGTGGAATCATCTACTTGATAGAAACGGTCAAATATAAAGGGTAGATTGGCTTCTGAAATACCCATGCCTGTATCCCGCACTTTAAAGGAAAAGGTTGTTCTTTGAATACTGAGGGATACATAAATATCGCCCCTTTTTGGTGTAAATTTGACAGCATTTGTTAACAGATTAGAGACAATTTGCTGCAAATAGGTTTCATCAAAATCCATCGTCAATTCCTCTAAATCAGAGATAAAATGGATTTTCACTTCTTTGCTTTGGGCATAAGAATGGAAACTTTCAACGAGATATTTCATAAAATTCACCACCTCGCTGTGTTGATAGTGCAGTGCTAATTTGCCATTTTCGAGTTTGCTCAAATCCAGCAGTTGATTGACAAGATTCAATAAATTTTGTCCATTCCGCTTAATCATACCCAAACCCTCTTGCATAAATTCGGCGGGTTTATCCTTGATTTGTTGGGCCATACCGAGAATAACCGTCAAAGGCGTGCGGAACTCGTGGGTAATATTGGTGTAAAGCCTTGTTTTGAGCGTATCTAATTCTTGTAAACGCACGGCAGCCGCAGAAGCAATTTGCTCTTTTTCAATGAGTTGTGTCTGAGTCTCTTTGAGTTCGCTTAAAGTATTTTCTAGAACCGCATTGGCTTTTTGCTTTTGCCGATTGTTGCGATAAAGCATTAAACCAATGAGCGATAGCAAACCCAAACCCGCTAACAAACCATAGTTTTGTTGCTGAATAGTTTTCTTTTCCGCTTCTTTTACCTTTTGCTGTTCTTCTACATAAAAATCTTTATACTTTTTATAATCTTCAATTTGTTTATCAAACCGTCTATTGACAATTGTTGTGGAACGGTCTAAATAGAAATACGCACTATCAATATTGCCTTTTTCTTTATACGCTCGGGAAATGCCGAGATAAATATCATCGTACACTTCGGGTCCATCACCCATAAAGTTTTGATAAGCTAACAGAGACTTTCGTAAATAAAAAATGTTTGAATCAGGTTGATGTGCATCCCTGTGTAAGTAAGATAAGCCTATATAACTGGCAGCCAATTGCCCAGCTTCATTTATCTCTATGCTTACGTTTAACGATTCTAACAAATATTTTTTAGCTGTTACAAAACCTTTTCTTCCACTATAAACAAATCCTAAAAGTCGGTAACTTTGTGCCAAAACCCTTTTGGAGTTTGTTTTTTTAGCATAATAAATCGCTTTTTCTTGTGCCCATATTGCAGAATCCATTTTTTGTAATGCCTGATAGGGTACATAAAGACCACGATAATATTGGCATAAGCCTACCTCATCATTGATACCTTCAGCAATTTTAATGGCTTTAAAAATGTCTTCAATCGACTTGTCGTAATTTTCAGACTTCACGTGTGAAAAAGAATTATGCATTTCTACAGATGCTAACAGCGCAAGTCGGGCAGTATGCGGCGTTGAAAAACGGACTCTTTGGGGTTCGATATACATGTGTTGTTCATTTGCTTCATTCTCTGCAATCTTTCTCGCCTCGTTAAGGGCATTCAATGCTTCTGTGGGTTTGCCGCCACTGATATTATTATACACCTTGCTGCCAAGTGCTTGACCTTCCCAAATTTTCTGTTTCAGTTTTTGCGCCCATTTTAACCACTCGTCATTGTAAAAAGCAATGCTATCAGGTTTATTATTTTGACTATAATGTGTCAAGTTTTTGCAAATAACCATTTTCAACGTATCGTTGTTGGTCGTCTGCAAGATAAGTTTAAGGCTATCCGCTTCGTGCTGCGTTAGTTCCACTTGATAGCTTTCGCTTTGCGTGAAAGCCCCTATTGGGAATAATAAAAAGGGAAGTAATTTGAAGAGCAATTTCATGTTTTCAATAGATGTTTTATTTGGTTAGAAATGTTGAATTCTAAAGTTAGCACCTTTTCTTCTATAAAGCAAAAATGGGTAATTCAACAAAAAGGAGATAGGATAAATCAAGCACAAATAGGATTAGCCACACATAGACTTAACGAGAGATACTGTTAGATAACCAATTCGCCTTCTACAAAGTATAAAACTTCGTAGAAGGCGAATTTTATGGAACATCCCGACACCCTCGGGACTGAGGGGGTAGTTATGATGCATTACATTATGGCTTTGTCATAAACAAATTTCCCTGAGTGGTACTATTATCTTTGGTGACAGTGAAAGTCAAAGAAATAGCTTTTAAGTCATAAGAGCCAAA
This sequence comes from Saprospiraceae bacterium, assembly GCA_031424115.1. Lineage (GTDB taxonomy): Bacteria > Bacteroidota > Bacteroidia > Chitinophagales > Saprospiraceae > JAAFJT01. Next base: position 5,859 of record JANPGW010000361.1, read on the forward strand.
TGCTGATACCGTGTAAGTGTTTGGTCGAGGGGGTGCTATTAAGATACCCACACTGTCCACTTGATAAGTTAAATAACCATCACTAACCTGATCTTTTGATACAAGTGTAAAAGTAATAATACTCCCAACTGGACCTATACCCAAAGGATTTTCTGACCATTCAGACTTTTTGACGGTATAAGCACCTACGACATCAGCCGCAGTATAAGTGCGTTTGGGCAGGGGCGTTACAGTATTTGCCTCCTTTTTACAACTGAAAGTAATCAGGATGAGCGCAAGTATGAGCAAAAGTTTTACATTTTTAATCAAGAGAAAAGAATTGTTTTTCATTGTGTATAATTTAGAAATATGAAAAAATTATTTTTAGGATTATCAATTGGGACAAAGGTGAGAGGTTTCACAAAAAAAGCATTGGACGCATCTTGCAGCGATAGGACTCATCTTGCATTTTGGTGAAAATGATTGTTTTAATGCGTGGTAGTTGCCGTATATGCCCCTTGCATTTTAATTGCTCTGCTTTGAAAATCATCAAAGCTGAACTTTCTGATCTGACCTAAGCCAAGCTACTTTAATCACAAATGATAACGATTTGGACTATTTTGAAGGTGTTTATTTTTCTGTTATCAAGTTATCAACCCAACAGTTGACAATTTCACTGTAAAAGTAGTCCCTTTTCCTTCTGCACTTTCCACTTCCAAAGTTCCCCCATGCCCTTTCATCACAATATCATACGCCAATGAAAGCCCCAAACCTGTACCTGAGCCAGTTGGTTTTGTGGTAAAAAACGGTTGAAAGACTTTTGCTTTAATTGCTTCCGACATGCCGATGCCGTTGTCTTTTACTTTTATAATTATTTGATTGTCAAGGTGTTGAGTCGTCACGGATACTGAGGGGGTATAACTTGCGTCATTGGAAAGCAGTTTTCTTTGATTCACTGCATAAAAAGCATTATTAATCAAATTCAATAAAACCCTTCCAATGTCTTGTGGAATCACTTCTATTTTAGGCAAGTTTTCATCTCCGATTAATTCATAATCAGCATTGAAAGTGTTATCTTTCGCTCTTAAACCATGATACGCCAACCGTAAATATTCATCTGCCAATTTATTAATATCCGTCAATTCCTTTACGCCTGTACTTGCACGAGAGTGTTCAAGCATGCCTTTCACAATATTACTGGCACGTTTGCCGTGGTGGTTGATTTTCTCTTGATTTGAAGTTAAATCCGTCAATAATTCGCCTACATACTCTTTGTCAATATCCGGTTTTTCGATTTCATCTTTTAAGTCTTTGACCAAATCCACGCTGAGTTCAGAGAAGTTATTGACAAAATTCAAAGGGTTTTGAATTTCGTGGGCGATGCCTGCGGTGAGTTCACCCATTGAAGCAAGTTTTTCTTTTTGAATGAGTTGATTTTGGGTAGCTTTAAGTTCAGCAGTTCGGGCTTCTACTTGTTTTTCAAGTGTTTCATTTTGAGTAGATAGAATGAGTTGTTTTTCACCAAAAAGCTTTTCATTTTCTACTAATTTTTGTTTTAGTGAACGATTAGTTAGTGCAAAATCATAGCCCAAATAAATGGCAACAGCTATTGGAATACATAAAATAGTCACACTAATAAAATCAATGGGAATTAGTATTAAATTGGCAAACATTTGTAAACAGGCAATAATCCAACTTAATATAGCACAAATACCACCTACAGCTATTATCGAAGCACCTTTTTTATTGTTTTTGATAGCTTTATATGCCACTCGAAAAATGTCAATATTGATTAAAGTTATGAATAATAGGAGATTAATGGAACAGCCCCAACGATAAACAAATGTATCCATCAGAATAGATATTATGCCTAATAATAGTAAAAGCCAATAAAATACACCAATTTTTTGTGCAACTAAATGATAAATTGCCCATAACAGCAATAAATAGGCAAAAACCTCTAAAGTCACACATATAATGCCCATCCAGAACAACCAATTAACGTGATTTTGGCTAAGGCGATAAAAAAATAGTGTGTTTTGAACTATCATTAATAACCCATAAAGGAAAAAGTATAGATTGGTTTTTTGAGTAGGATAAAAGAGATAGAAGGTGAAATCAACATGAGTGCCACTGAATAAAAAAAGAAGAGCAAAGGAAATTACTTAATTTTGATTTTGCGAAACAAAAAAAGTAATAACCAATGCTCAATATTTTCACACTGCGTGCCTGTATGTCAGGCACTCTTGCTGAGGCAA
>JANPGW010000362.1:0-5980 GCA_031424115.1 Saprospiraceae bacterium
AAGGTCGTTTGGGCAAGAAATTCTTTTCTATTCATATTATGAGGTATTGGGTTGAATTTAAAATAGGTGGTAAAAGGGCTTAAATATAGATAAAGTTAAGGAAAAGTAGTAGTTTTAGAAGAGAAAAAACTTACTGTTCAAAGTCATTACCTCCACAACACCTGCACACTACCGCAAAAGTGGGCAGGTGTAAAATTGTCCTTTTCCTCAAAGATATAAAAGGACACTCTTTTTTAAATAACATGACATCGGGACATAAACAAGTTTTAAATCAAATTTGTATTTTTACGGATATCACAGCTATTCAACAGCTTTTGGTAGGAGTTTATGATAAGGTAGAGATTCGAGATATGGAAAACCCAAGAGAAGAAGTCAAATTATATTATTTTTGAACTACTTTAAAAAAGCCCTACTTTTGTAAAAAAATATTTGGTTCTTGAAAAAATAAATAAATATGACAAAATTACCTGAACCTTCTCGGCTTTCAGGTCTTCAATTAGAGTTATTGAAGATTTATAGTTACAATCCTATTGAGAGCGAATTATTGGAAATAAAAGAGCTGTTAGCGCAATATTTTTCAAATAAATTAGTGAAAAATATGGGGCAGTGGGCGGAGGAAAATAATATTACAGACAGTGATTTAGACAAGTGGCTCGAAGATGATAACCAATAAACTGACTTCATCGTCTCTCACGATAAGCATTAAAATGTCCTCAAAAACATTCCTTTTCCTAAGGTCAATGTCATTAAAATACACGAATTTAAAGAGCTTTTAGAGGACCAGAAACGCAATATAACAGCCTAATACCAACTGAAAAAGCCTTCATATTCTAATTCTATTGAAGAACGAAAACCATATCCGAATTAGCTTTAAAATTGATAAAAGAAGCCAAAGAGAAACGACTCACTCGTTTGGATTTAGGAAACTGTAGCTTGCCAGAGTTGCTTGATGAGTTTGGATGTAGTTATTACCCCTACGTCCATTCTTACAACCAAATATTTTATCACCTTTCTGAATTAAATTTTATATTATTAGGTAATAATAATGTGGGAAAATAGTTAAAACAAACCGCCATGACCGACAAATTAAGCCTAAAAAGCCGCCTCGCCGACGGTAAAACCAAAGAAGTCATTGAGGAATTGCACCAATTGACCACCGATACCGATACCGATTTACACAATGAGGTCGTGGCAATATCAGCCCGTTTCAATCAATATGCCCGTGAAGAGCGACAAAACCTTAAAGATACGCAGACATTGAATATTGAATTAGCCCACATTCGCCAAGCTGTGCTGTATATTATTGACCGCTTCGATCCCAATTTAAAGGCTCCACCAAAGAGTTTTTTAGATGGGTTGTGGAGGTATAAAAATTGGGCTTTTATGATAGGCGTAGCGATCATTATGGCGATTTTAGCAATTCAACTTTTGGACTCTAAAAATAAGACTTTTCAGTACACGGTCTATGTGCATGGCAAGGGCGGCAAAACCGATAAAGTACTGAGGGGGGAGGGTTTCGTCCGATTATACCTTAATTCTGACCCTAAAAAACAAAAAATTGATGAGGATGGACGGGCAGTTTTTACCGAAATATCGCCTACGTTTCTTGGAAAAAGTATCCGTATCGATATTGAACATCCACAGCCTTATCAAACAATCCACCCCGATTCTCTTTTTATATTGACGGACAATGGGGTTGTTGATCTCGCAATAGCGCTTCAAGGAACGAATAAACTCATAGGCAAAGTGATGGACGAAGCGACCAATGATTTTTTGGATAGCGTGCGGGTAAGCGTGTTTAATATTGAGACATTCACCGATAAAAACGGTTATTTTGAATTGACGATTCCGGAAGCCAAGCAAGAGAAATTTCAAAAAGTATTTTTTGAAAAAAAAGGCTATGAACTGTATTTACAAGATTCTGTTCCTCTTCACACGCACCAACAAATGATAGTGGGTATGAAACGAAAATCCAAGTAAATGTAGACTTTGCAATAGTGTTTTTGTTAACATAAAACAGCAATAATGAAAAATAGCCCCCCCCTCAGTATAGTCCTCCTGTTGATGTGTCTCAACAGTACTTTAGCGCAACAAAAAGATGTGTCATTATCAGGCATTGTCGTTTTACAAAACAGTGCTTTTCGAAATAAAGGGACGGTTTCATATATTACAGGTGCTTTTGTTCGCTCGCCTGTTCAATCTACACCCACCATTACGGACTCAAAAGGTGCATTTACGCTCGTATTTGCAGATAAACCTGTGGGTGATGTTGCGCCATTGACGGTGCGAAAAGCAGGTTTAGAGGTCGTGAATAAAAGAGATTTGGAAAATGCCACTGTTATTGGACGTCTTTCCTCCTTGAAGGTGGCAATGTCAAAACCGGAAGAATTGGATGATAATCGCGCTGCCTATTACGAAATAAGCCATCGACACGCCGAACAAGTGTATCAAAATCGTTTGGCATCTTTAAAAAAAGAAGGGAAATTGAGGCAACGCACCATGGATTCGCTCGCAACAGAGTTTAATCGAAAAATCAACAGTGCTGAGGAAGCCACTACTCTTCTTGCTCAACAGCGAGACCAAATGCAACGACAAGCACAAGAACTCGCTGAGCGTTTTGTTATTGTCAATTTAGATGATGAAAATGACACCTATCAGCGTGCTTTTCTACTGTTTACTGAAGGGGCTGTTGATAAAGCCATTCAGATTTTGGATAGTATAAATTTGCCCAAACGCCTGGCTGACAATAGCAAGATTATAGAAAAAAGCACTAAAATCATCAATGAAATACAGGCTCAAAAACAAACTGCGGTCAACCAAATTCAAGATGATATCAGCAACAGTATTCTGAAAGCTCGTCTTCATTGTTCGCGTTTTCAATTTAAAGAAGCGGTGTCGAGTTACGCGTTAGCACTTCAATACGATAGTTTAAATTTGGAATATTTAAACGAATACACCGAGTTTTTAGTGAATTATGGCGAATATGGCCGTTCTTTAGGCATCAATCAACAAGCTTTGGCTATTGCGCAGGCGGCCATTCAGCGCGGCGATTCGGTGCGTATTCGGCGAGATTTGGCTTTTTAATACACTTGGTCAACTTAAACGCGTTACTGGTTTTACAAATGCTTTAACTTCTGATAGCTTGACAATCGCATCAGGTCGTCTTTTTGCCCGTGACTCTTTATCTACAACTTCAGAAGGTATTTATGAAATAAAAGGCGAAGCAGCTACACGCCTTTACACATTCACTAATGGTGAAAAATTAGTCCGTTTCATAGAATTAAACTCAAAAGCCTATATTATTTATTACCCAAACGCATTTTAAAATAAAAAAAGGTTTTGATTTGTTGTCAGATTAATGTGATTGTTATAATTATATTAATTTGACAACAAACCAAAACCTTGGGTAAACGGATGTTTGCCGTTTTAATTCTATGCTTGGCAGTTCTTCCAGTGAAAATAGCCTATTGACGTGCAAGCATTGTCATCTCTAAACTTTATTCTATCGTTATCAGCACGGACTTTTTTTACAAAAAACCAACCCCGCCTTGTGGGTAAGCTGATTGCATTGAATAGAAAATCACTGTCATACGTCTGTGACCAAAGGCGAGTGCCACTATTTTCAATCAGATTATAGTTCGTGTAGAAATTGGGTTTATTATCTTTCAACTTGATAGTCATATCAATATTGGGGCGCAGAATGCTATTGAAATCAGAAACAGTGTAATTCACTTGCATTTTATCAATAGATGTAATCAGTTGCAGGTTGTTTTGAATGGAATAGTCCAGATTAATAAAATCAATCTGATTAGAATAACCAGTTCCATTGTGCGCACTCAACTGATGATTGCCATTTCGAGGCTTTATCACAAACCACAACAAAGATGTATCGATACTATCAACACGTATGATATCGCTGACAATGCTATCCCGTACAGCCGTTCTCTTGGTATTAGCATCTGTCAAATTTGTTGACCGATAGAGCCAAAGCGAATCGCGAGTTCCTTGTGCTAAAAAGTAGATAGAATCTTTATAATGCGTAAAACTACGAGGATTAGAGGCTTGGCTACCTACCTTAATATCTTGAATGATGATAGCAGTATTGAGATTAGATTGAGCATTGGCTTTGCAGAAAAATACAATAAATAGGGCTTTAACAATTGCTTTCATGGTGTTTGTTTTTACAGTTAAGAAAATAAATACAATGGGTATTCAAAAGTAAAGAGATTTTTACCGCAAAACACGGAAGCGCTGGATTGTTGGGGTAAAAAGTATGGATTTTTTATGTTCAATCCAGTAAAACGTTTAGTAAAGCATTAAACAAAAGAATAAAAGCAATAAAATCGACCCTAAAATGACCCAATAAAACATAAAGCCTTGATAATACATTGATTATCAAGGCTTTATGTTTTATAAGAGTCGGGATGACAAGATTCGAACTTGCGACCCCACGCCCCCCAGACGAAAAATATCAATTATTCTCGGATAGTTTATCTTATTAACATTGTGTATTTAATTGATAATAAGCAAATTAAATAATTTTTAACTATTGTAATTGAGATTTACTTTTTAACTTTGTGTAAACCCATGTGTAAACCACAAGATTTAAAAAGTCATTTTATTATGTCAAGAAATGCTACAATTGCCGTCATACTTTATACCAGCAAAACACTGTCGAATGGAGAGCATCCTATTATGCTGCGTATTACCAAAGATAGGAAACGCAAATATATATCTTTGGGTTTAAGCAGCCCTTTAAATCTTTGGGATGAAAAGCGGCAACTACCGAAACACAACCACCCAGAAAGGCTAAAGATAGAAGCGATTATTGATAAAAAAAAGAAAGAATATCGTGATATTATTTTAAACCTGAACAACGAAGGTAAGAATTATACTTCTCAAACCTTAGCGCATTCTATTGAACAACCTAAAAAAATCGTTACCGTTTGGACGTATTTTGACGAACAAATCGCGGCTATGAAATCAGCTAACCAAGAACGCAATTCAAATGTATATAATGATACTAAACGCAACTTGGTAAAGTTTTATGGCAAAAAAGATTTGCTTTTTTCAGACATTGATACTCGTTGGCTCAATAAATATGAAACATGGTTGAGAAGTCAGGGTTTAAAAGATACTTCTATCTCTTTCTATTTCCGCACTTTCAGAGCGTTGTTCAACAAAGCCATTGCTGAGAAAGTCATCAAAAAAGACGTCTATCCTTTTGATGATTACAAGTTGTCTAAATTCAAAATGCAAACACAAAAAAGAGCTATTACCAAAGATGATATGAAGCGTATAATAGATTTAGAGTTGCCACCTAATTCACGGATATGGTTTTCACAGCAGGTATTTGCTTTCATATATTTTGCTCAAGGTATAAACATCAAAGACCTATCTTTATTGAAATGGAAAAACATTGTGAACGGGAGGATTTACTATTCTCGTTCTAAAACCAAGCAATTGATTAATTTTGGAATAAGCGGCAATATTCAAAATATCCTTGATGAATATCATACTCAAACAGGTGGTGATGCAGAGAATTATATCTTCCCAATTTTGGATAAAAACATTCATATTTCCTTGACCCAAATAGCCAACAGAGTTCATAAAGTCATGGCTCAAATCAACCAAGATTTAAAGGAAATAGGTCAATTGGCTCATATTGATATACCCCTCAGTACTTATGTTGCCCGCCATACCTACGCCACTGTGTTGAAAAAAGGTGGCGCAAATATTTCAAAAATCAGCCAAGCATTGGGACATACCAACCTCAAAACCACAGAAATTTATCTCAAAAGTTTTGACGATGAAGAAATAGATAAAATGAATGATGAATTACTTTTGTAACATTCTATTTTTGTAAAACCTATGCAATTTTATTATAAAAGGTGTGTAAAACCTCTGTAAAACGCTTGTATAACTATTATAAAACTAAATCAAATATGCTCCCTGAGAAAAATATAGAACAACTACACGA
>JANPGW010000363.1:0-10671 GCA_031424115.1 Saprospiraceae bacterium
TTGCCTCAGCAAGAGTGCCTGACATACAGGCACGCAGTGTGAAAATATTGAGCATTGGTTATTACTTTTTTTGTTTCGCAAAATCAAAATTAAGTAATTTCCTTTGCTCTTCTTTTTTTATTCAGTGGCACTCATGTTGTAAATAAAGCGACGGAAGAAAAATCAATTGCTTTAACGGCACTTTCAAAACAAGGACGGGTCGTGAAAAAGATAATTTCAAAATCAATCGAACCGCTTGAAGACATATCCTCAAGCAATTCAAAAGCGGTAGCATCTGCCAACTCGATATTCATCAAGGCAATGTGTGGTTTGTGCCGAAGAATGACTTCTTTGGCTTTGCCTATCGAATCGGCGTGTGCTACAATAGCCATTTCAGGAAAATGTTGTCTGATATTTTTTTTTAGGACAAAGGTGTGGTCTGCGTTGTCTCCAATAATGACGCTTGTATAGTGATTGTGGCTCATCAGTAAACTCATCAGTAAAAAGGATTGTTGTGATTAAAAATTAATTATGTCCTTGTTTTGAGACCTGCGGCTCTTTCCCCGAGTAATCGGCAAAAGTCCTCAGGTCTCTGCCAATGAGATGTTTTAGGAGAAAATAAAGGAAAAATACTGAGGGGGTACAAAACTCGCAAACGCTTGATTATCAAACAGATAGTCAAGCGTTTTGGCGTTAAAAAAAGGGCGTAAATACTGAGGGGGTATTTACCTTTTAATTTTAGGGAATGTGTGAATAATGCAATTTTTCTCCCTAATTCTGTAACGTTTCTCTCACTCAAACGCGCTAATTTTGCTTCATTGTGAAATGTATTCATTTAATTCTCATTTCAAAAATAGAAATCATGGTTAGAATAATATTCGTTTTCATCACCCTCATTCACGGCTTAATCCATTTCATGGGTTTTGCAAAGGCTTTTAACTATGGCAATATCACACAATTAACGAAAGAAATCACAAAAACCACGGGTGTTGTATGGTTTTCGACGGGATTGTTGTTTTTAATCTGTCTGGCTTTATACTTATTGAAAAAGGATAGTTGGGTGTATTTTGCTGTAATTGCAGTCGTTTTATCCCAAATGCTCATCTTCAATAATTGGCAAGAGGCGAAGTTTGGTACAATTGCCAACGGGGTTATTTTATTGGTGACAATCATCGGTTTTTTTCAAATAAAGTTCAAAAACGAATACAGAAATGAAGTGAAAATGGGCTTGGAAGAAAGCCAAAATATGCCGAATGCTAATCTCACAGAAACGGACATCGCCTATTTACCCGAGTCTGTACAAAAATACATACGCTACACAAAGTGCATGGATAAGCCCAAAGTGAACAATTTTAAAATCCATTTTTCGGGAAAAATTAGAAGTCGTGAAAAAGCGGTTTGGATGCCCCTAACTACTGAACAATATAATTTTATCAAAACGCCAACAAGGTTATTTTACTTGGATGCAACCATGAAAGGTTTGCCAGTTGGGGGGTTTCATTGTTTCAAAAATGGCGTTGCTTTTATGGATATTCGGCTATTGTCAATGTTTAAAGTTGAATATCAATCTGGTGCCGTTATGGATACTTCCGAAACCGTAACTTTTTTCAATGATATGTGCGTCATGGCTCCCGCCACACTTATTGACAAAAGAATACAATGGATAGAAGCTGAAAGCAATAAAGTAAAAGCATCCTTTACAAATAACGGAATCACTATTTCTGCATGGCTTTATTTTAATGAAAAAGGCGAATTGGTCAATTTTGTTTCGGAAGATAGGTCTGCCGTTGAAGCAAACGGCACAATTAGCAAACACAAATGGCAGACACCTTTGCGGGATTATAAAGACATAAATGGTTATAAATTAGCCAGTTATGCCGAAACAATTTATACGTATCCCGATGGTGATTTTACTTATGCTACTTTCACGTTGAAAGATATTGGTTATAATTTATCGAAATAAGAAAAGTGAAAGTTGAACTAAATGATGCAAGATTTCAAGTTGAAAACGGCACTCTTTTAAGGTTCAAGGTTTAAATATTGAGGGGGTCTTTTTAAAAAAAATAAATAATTATGAACAATCTAAAACTTTCAGGCGCACTGTATTTCGTCGCGGGTTCATTGGTTTTGCTGGGTATTATTACCGCCGAAACCTTTTATCCTTCGGGTTATTCCACTTTTAAAAACGAAATAAGTGACCTTGGCGCAACAAGACAGCCGAATAGCGTAAGTTATGAACCGTCTTCAAGTATTTTCAATTGTGTTATGTTTTTCAGTGGATTAATGATTTTAATCGCCACTTTTAATGTCCATAAATATTTCAAAAAATGGGGTTTCACGATACCTTTAATTTTATTTGGTTTAGGTTTAGTAGGCGTTGGCGTTTTTCCCGGAAACATAACACCTTATCACGGCATGAGTGCGATGCTCGCCTTTTTATCGGGTGGCGTAACCGCTATCATGGCTTTAAAAATTACCACAGCACCTTTTAAATACATAGGAATATTGTTTGGGTCAATTGCTTTAACCACATGGTGTATTGCGGTTTTTTCACCTTCTTTACTCATATCTTTTATTGGTATAGGTGGTATAGAAAGGTGGGTTGCGTATCCACTTGTGCTGTGGTTGACAGGTTTTGGCGGTAATTTAATGAATAAAAATATGATTTAAATAAATGAAAAAAATACTCATTATCAACGGGCATCCCGACAAAGAAAGTTTCTGTTTTGCACTCGCAGAAAGTTATAAAAAAGGGGCAGATGCGGCGGGTGCAGATTGCAAATTGGTTCATTTAATTGATTTGAAATTCAATCCCATTTTGACTTTTGGCTACCGCAAAATAAGCGAATTAGAGCCAGATTTGGTCAAAATGCAAGCAGAAATCTCGGCGGCAGACCATTTAGTATGGGTGTATCCCAATTGGTGGTCAACATTTCCTGCCCTTTTGAAAGGCTTTATTGATAGGGTTTTTGTGCCTGGCTTTGCTTTTAAATATCATGAAAAGAGTCCGTTTTGGGATAAATTATTAACAGGAAAAACCGCAAGACTTATCGTCACAATGGACACGCCTTGGTGGTACTATTGGCTCATTAATAGAAGTGCAGGGTATAATGCGATGCGCATAGGCATATTAGAATTTAGCGGTATAAAACCCGTTAAAATTAGCGTTTTTTCACCCGTTAAATCGTCGGATGAAGCCAAGCGAAACAAATGGCTGAGCGAAGCGGAGCAATTAGGCGAAAAAATGGCGTAGTGTACGCCTGTCTTAAAACTTTTAAATTTAAAATAATTATGAAAAATCCATTGATTTTAGTACTTATCATTGTCTTTGCTGTGTTATTTCAAAGCACCGTAATGGCACAAAGGCAGCCCGAAAAACCCAAAAAAGTGGTAAAAACAACCAGAGTTCGTCCAAACGGCAAGACAAAAGTCGTCGTAACGCGCACGCCAAGAGTACGCTATCCCCACAATCAATTTCCGAGGACAAAGGTCGTCGTCGTGAAGCCAAGAGTGCGCGTGGTAAACGTGCTTCCTGTCAACCACACGCGCATCGTTTATCGTAATCGTCCTTATTACTATCAAGGCGGACGCTATTATCATTATGTCAATAATAGTTATACGATTATCGCCCCGCCACGTGGTATTAGAATCGGATTTTTGCCCGTCGGTTACAGGCGTGTTATGGTTGGAAATGTGTCGAATTATTATTATATGGGAACATATTACAGACCTATTGGCAACGAATACGAAGCATTTGACCCGAATGTCGGCACAATTGTCCCCGATTTACCCGAGGATAATGTGGAAGAAGTCATCATTGACGGGCAAGTGTACTACGAATGTAACGACATATTGTACAAGGCAATCAGTACGAATAATGGAACAGAATATGAAGTCGTCGGGAAATTGAATGATTAATGAAGCCACCAAACCGACATTTAAGCCTTAAATACTGAGGGGGTTCTTTTTCAAAAATAAATGTATTAAAATGAAGCCACCATTTACATTAGAACAGTTTTTAGCCGTTTTTACGCACTACAATGAAGGTGTTTTTCCAATGCAAATACTGTTTTATTTGATTAGCATTTTTGCTATTTATTTAGCCCTGAAACCCAATGCTCATTCTGATAAAATTATCAGTTTGATAATGGCTTTTTTGTGGGTGTGGATGGGTGTTGTTTATCACTTTATTTATTTCACCGACATCAATAAATTGGCTTATTTATTTGGGGCATTTTTTATTGTTCAGGGCATTTTATTTGTGGTTTTGGGTATATTTCAAGACAAATTCTCCTTTCAATTTCACGCAAATAAATACGGCATTACAGGAATGATTTTGATGGCATTTGCGCTCATCATTTATCCCATTTTAGGCTACTTTTTAGGACATATTTATCCTTCTGCGCCCACTTTTGGGCTGCCTTGCCCGACAACGATTTTTACTTTTGGGATGCTATTACTGAACAAAAAAAGATGCCCTATTTTAATGTTAATCATCCCTTTTATTTGGTCAATTGTAGGGTTTATGGCAGCATTTCAATTTGGTATTTTAGAAGATACAGGTTTGATTGTGGCGAGTTTGATAACAACATTCTTGTTGATTTATCGGAATAAAATAGTGTCTAAAAAAGAGGGTATTCGTGCTTGATTTTTTAATGTAAAACGTTGAAAATCAATAAAATACTGAGGGGTGCTTACCCACTTTTACTTTTATAAAAATGGAACAAAAAAAGCAATCACGCTCTATAATCAGCCGCTATTTATTGTACACTTTTTCCATTACGTGTATTGGGCGTGGTCATACAGTATTTATGTTGCTTTTTCCTTGATTATTTGGATACAAGTTGAAACCATTTATGTACAAGGCGTGGGTTTTCTACAAACTTTTTATATGCTTTTTGCTATTCCGCTTATTTTTGTGGCGTTATTGCCACAAGTGAGGTTTTTTTATAAAAAATAGGCTTTTTAAGACTTATAAATACGAAAAATACTGAGGGGGTAAAAAATTAATGAATTAAAAAATATAGATGAAAACCATAATAGTTACAGGCGCAAATAGCGGATTAGGTTTATGGACGACGAAATATCTTCTTGATTTAGATTTTCGGGTCATTATGGCTTGTCGCAATATGGAAAAGACAAAATTAGCCATTGCTAATTTTCCAGAATTTGACAAGACTAAAAATTATTCAATTAATCAACTGGATTTGGGCGATTTTCAAAGTATCAAAAATTTTGTTGCGGTTCTACCAGAAAACGAAGCAATTTATGGACTTGATTGTAACGCAGGTATCACCTACGAAGGCGCATTTCGCTACACTAAAAACGGCATTGAAGAAACCTTTGGGGTCAATCACATTGGGCATTTCTATTTGACGCAATTGCTTTTAGAAAAATTCGATATTCAAAAAATCGTCATCATTTCAAGTGCTTTACACGACCCAACGAACAAGGCACCCTTTGCAAAAGCCGTTTATACAAAGGTGAGTGAAATGGCTTATCCTAAGATTGACCCGAATACCAGCATTGAAAAACAAAATCAAGCGTTTTATTGCACATCTAAATTATGCAACGTGCTTTTTGCCTACGAATTAAATAGGAAATTGAAAGGAAAAACAATCGTCAATGCTTTCAATCCAGGATTAATGCCCACAACCAATTTTGGAAAGACGGGCAAATTATTAAATGCGTTTTTTATGAAAATATTATATGTGTTAGGCAGTATGTTCGGTATTGCGACCAGTCCTAAAAAGTCCGCAAAATATGTCGTTCGCTTGCTCAATGAAGAAACCCAAAGTGGTCAATATTTCGATAAAGACAAGTCCATCAAATCATCTATTGACAGTTATGATGAAACAAAAGCCCAAGAACTATGGGCAGGCAGTAATGCACTTATACAGTCAATTTTAAATATTCAAGGAATTTAGGATAAATATGCCAAAAAAATACTGAGGGGGTACAAGGATTGATTCTATTATAAAAAACATAAAACAGGCTTAAAAAATGAGCCATTCACAGACAATTTCAAGACTATTTGCTTGGCTTTTTCTTTCCACAGGCATATTTGCGCTTGTCGGTGCATTGTTTACATGGGGAGAAGGTTGGCTTTTTTATCAAAAAGACTTAACAATTAGCCTTATTCTGTTAGCGGACTTGATTTGTACAGTGCCTTTATCATTATTAGCGAGTTATGGGATTTGGGCGAAAAAAAATTGGGGTATTCACTTGGGCTTAGTGACTTCGGGTGTTTATATGTTCGGTTCGGTGCAGGTCTATATTATGATTTTTTGGAAAGCACCGCCTTATCCTTTGCAACTTGTTTTTCCACCACTTTTTGGGTTTGGTATTGGTCTTTGTTTTTTGATTTGGGTGTTAAAAAACCGAAATATTTAACAGATAAAAATTATGGTTTCAAAATCGCTACAATTCTTTTTACTGGTTTTTGCGCTGTCCATTCCCTTTTGGCTATTGGGTTATATCGCAACTGATACAACCAAAATACTGCCTATAAAACTCCCAATAAGTGCATTAATGGCATTTTGTCCTTTAATGGCGGCAGTAATTCTTGTTTACAAAAAACAAAAAATGCAAGGCGTTAAAGAACTCTTGAAACAAGCCTTCGACTCCCATAAAATCACAGACAAAAGATGGTATTTACCTATTGTATTTTTGTTGCCGATTATAGCGGTGCTGTCTTATTGGTATGTAAAAACAACAAGCGTTTTACTGCCCGAATCTCAACTATCTTTATCAACACTTATTCTTTTTTTTATTGCCTATTTTATTGCTGCTATTGGTGAAGAAATTGGTTGGAGTGGTTACATTATTGAGCCAATGCAAAATCAGTTTGGCGCACTGAAAGCAAGTATTATTTTGGGCATAATTTGGGCAATTTGGCACATTATCCCGTGGAGTCAAGCGCATCAAACGACAATTTGGATAGTTTGGCAAGGTATCGGCTCCGTTTTTTTACGGATTATCATGGTTTGGCTGTTCAACAATACGGGTAAAAGTGTGTTCGGAATGGTGCTGTTTCACACTATGATTAATATTAGTCCGTATCTGATTCCAAACTATGGGGCGCATTATGACCCGTTTATTTTTGCTATTTTATTAATGGGCGTAACGGCAATTGTGGTATTTTTTTGGGATGCAAAAACATTGGCGAAGTATAGATTTGCTTGATTTTTAACCCCTCAGTATTCCACGTCAAAATGAATGAATTATGCATCTTATATCCAAAGTTGTGTAACACTTCTCCTATTTTAATAGCCCACCTTTGTATTGTAAAACGTTTATTTTATGTTATTTAATCAATTAAAAAATAGATAAAATGATAATCGTAAAAGTAACCTACACCCTAAAATTTGATTTTGTCATTAAAAATCAAGAAAACATAGATGCGTTTATAAAAGATTTTAAGAAAATCGGTAGCAATGATTTTCGTTACATTGCTTATGTTGGTGAAGATGGTAAAACTTTCACCCATATTTCCATGTATCAAAATGCAGCCATACAAAAGCAATTGTTAGCAGTTGGGTCTTTCAAATCATTTCAAAAACAAAGAAATGACAGTGGTCTTGAAATGGCTGAAAAAGTTGAAATAATGCAATTAATAGGAGCTGTGGGAAACTTTTTGGGATGAAAAAACAATGGGGTATTTAGTGAAAAATTAAATCATTTTAAAAATTAAATAAAATGAAAAAGGTAATTTCAAAAGACGGTACTAAAATCGTGTACGACAAGTATGGAGAAGGCCTGCCACTTATTTATATTACGGGTGCTTTGGTTTATCGTAAAATGCCCATGGTTGTAGAGGGTTCTAAAATGCTTTCATCGAATTTTACCGTTTACACTTATGACAGGAGAGGTCATGGTGATAGTGGAGACACCAAACCCTATTCAATTAAAAAAGAGTTGGAAGATATAGAAGCAATCATCGAAGAAGCTGGCGGATCTGCCTACCTATACGGACATTCTTCTGGGGCTGTAATTGCTTTCGAGGCGGCACTAAATCTCGGCAAACAAGTAAAGAATGTGGCAATACACGAAGCACCTTACAACATTGATGAAAAATCTCAAAAAGAATCCCAAGAGTTATACAAAAAACTATCCGCATTGCTTGCAGAAGACCGTCGAGTTGATACTGTGGAGCTATTTTTAAATTCGACGGGTACCCGCTCGCGCATGGTCTATGACCTTGTGTGAATATTGAGCGGTCTTCGACCGCAGTTAATACAACTATTATGGGTCATAGACCCATTTATAGAAACACAAGGTCACAGACCTTGCGCGAGCAGGACACTTATGCATCATATACCGTTACAACCACTAAAAAAGGTTACGACCCATTATATAGCGCAATTAAAAATGCATTACGGTTTCATCCCATGCTCAATCTTTTTCATCTGCTTACCCGACAATATTTGATTTAACGGCACTAAACCCGTTTGTATCACATTCTCCAATTTGTTGAGATGCCCGTCCAATTCTTTAGACAGTTCGCCAAAAACTTTATGAACCCCTGCGGTGGGTTTGCCTTCCCCAGATTCCAAACTCCGACGCAGAGCCGATATGCGATTGCCCAATTTAATAGGAAAATTAAGCGGGTCTTGTCCACTGCGGTTTTTGGTTTGATACAAATCCTCTTCAATGGCGGTTATTTTACCGATTAAGTCTTTGGCAGCCATTGAAAAAGTCGCGTCATTGACCTCTTTGTCTTTATCTTCAATTTGTTTCCGCATTTTGCGAATCAGTAATACCGCCTCATTATTGGCACTTTCTTTTTCTTTGATTTTCGACGCCATATCAAAGGTTTCTTTTATATCCCCCTCAGTAACACCTTTGATATTAGGGTTAATTTTTATAGCGAAAGGGTAGGTTTGTGTATAATCACCTACTTTAATTCTGACTTGATACTTGCCAATGGGTGCTTTGGGACCATTTTTAGCATTTGCGCCCCATAGTATCATGCCATCAAAAACAGTAGCACCGGGATAGCGCAAGTCCCATGTAAAGGTATTGAGTCCGCTTGCCGTTGTCGGTTTTGCAGGTTCTCTTTCCCATCTTGGAATATTGGGATCAATTTTATATTCGGGTTGATTCCCTACAAAACTTCTGACCAAATTCCCGTTTGCGTCCAAAATATCAACTCTAACTGAATCTACTTTCTCTTTCAAATAATATTGAAAAACAGCATTATATACCCCACGAATAGCATCGGCAGGTTGATAAAGTACGGCAGGTTGATTCATCAAAGCGGGTGTCAATTGGCGCAAAGGCTGAATATCGTCCAAAATCCAAAAACCACGTCCGTGAGTACCCAATACCACATCATTGTCTTTGATAACCAAATCACGGATAGGTGTATCGGGCAAATTCAATTGCAACGGCTGCCAAGAATCGCCGCCGTTAAAAGAGATATATGCGCCATGTTCAGTACCCAAAAACAATAAATCTTTACGCACAGGGTCTTCCCGCACAGACCGTGCAAAATGCCCGTCTTTGATGCCCGTTACAATTTTTGTCCATGTTTTACCAAAATCTCTTGTGCGAAAAACATAAGGTTGACGGTCATCAACTTGATAGCGGAAAGCTGCCACATAAGCTGTACCAGCTTGGTGTTTCGATTCATCAATAATGGCAACGACTGAGTTTTTAGGTAAATCTTTGGGTGTAATATCTGCCCAATTTTTGCCACCATCCCTTGTAATCTGTATTTTACCATCATCTGAACCTGCCCAAATTGTATTCACATCATGCGAAGAAGGCGCAAGGGCAAAAACGGTGGCATAAATTTCAGGACCATTCATATCTTTTGTGATTTCACCGCCAGTTGGTCCCAATGTTTCGGGGTCGGCATAAGTCAAATCGGGGCTGATTTTTTCCCAACTTTGTCCATCATCTGTCGTTTTCCAAACGTGTTGCGAACAGGTGTAGAGGATTTTTGAATCTTTGGGTGAAAAAACAATCGGATATGTCCACTGCCACCGTTCTGGTAAAGAACTGGCAGGTTCACCCGAAAAGAAACGAGGATATACTTGAATATCTCTGATTTGACCCGTTCTGCGGTCATATCGGGTAAGCAAAGCCCCTTGACTACCCGCATAATACACATCGGGGTCATCGGGGTGCGATGTAATATAACCACTTTCACCCCCGCCAACATCATAGCCCCACTCTCCCAATTCGTTCATATGCTCCCAACCATCGCTTGGTATGGCTAATGTTGAGTTATCTTGTTGCGCCCCTGCTACGTGATAGGGTACATGATTGGTCGTCGTTACATGGTAAAATTGCGTGGTGCAAAAATCTTCATCTGTCCAAGATTTGCCACCATTGACAGATACGCACGAACCCCCATCATTTGAGGTAATCATTCGCAGTGGATTATTTGGATCAATCCACAGGTCATGGTTGTCGCCATGTGGCACATGGATTTCTTGGTCAAATTTCACGCCCCCATCTGTAGATTTGTAAAAATCCACATTCAAACAATAAACGGTTTCCCTATCTAATGGGTCAGCATAAATACGTGAATAATAGAAAGCTCGTTGGCGCAATTTGCGCTCATCGTTTGTCTTTTTCCAAGTCGCCCCAGCATCGTCAGACCGATAAACGCCGCCATCATTCGCCTCAACAATCGCCCATAATCTTCTGGAATCGACAGGAGAAACGGTAATACCTATTTTA
>JANPGW010000364.1:0-12021 GCA_031424115.1 Saprospiraceae bacterium
AAAATCCCGATTGCTCAAAAAGGAAAAGTTACTATTCATGAAAAACGATGGATTGTTGAAAGAACCATTGCTTGGACGCTTAATAATAGACGTTGCTCAAAGGATTATGAACGAAAACCTGAAAACGCTAACGCATTCTTGGTTATCGCTAATATCCGAAGAGTCGTCAGATTAATTTAACTCAAACAGCTTCTTAAATTCTTTAATTTGAGCCGCTGGATTATCGCCCCAATTATACCCTGAATTGATGATAACTGCCGAACCATCAGGCAACTCTCCTGCTCCGTCAGAACCCAAGATACAAGGGTATTTGATACCCGCATATAAGCCTTTTTGAATCCATATGTCGCGGTGATTCATGGCAGCTGCTTTGATTTTGACGATCGAAAATCCAACCTCTGTAGCTGGGTCTGCAACTTCTTCGAACATTAAAGGTTGATCTTTTCCCACTAAAACGAGTGCTTTCATACTGTTTTGATTGTTTGATTAAAATTAAGATGAAAAGATAGAAACATATCAGAACTTCTGCGTCATAATGCTATTAAAATGTGAAAATTTTTCAAGTACCGCACTTTGCAACAAAAATCAATAAAATGAGTTAATAAAAACTTAAACTTCTGCGTTATTCAACAAAACTTCTCAAATTTGCATACGATTTGCACCCCCTCAGTATGTAAAGTTTTCAGAAAGGCTCTTTTTATAAAAATAAAAAAAATATGAAATCTGATTTAACAAAACTCATTTTAACAGGAATTATGATTATTGTAGTCCGCACTCTGTCCATTGCCAATAATGTTGACGATGGTGGCTTCGATATCAAAATCAAATTAACGGATTACAAAAATGACTCGCTGTTTCTTGGCTATCAGATTGGTAACCAAACGTACATTAAGGACACCGCGATTATTGATAAAAAGTCAGGTTTTTTTAATTTTAAAGGCGAGACAAAGCTGCCTTCCGGAGTTTATCTCCTTATTATGAAGCCCGATAACAATTATTTTCAGGTAATGATTGGGGAAAATGACCAAAAATTCACGCTCACAACGAATACTTTAGACCCCTATATTCAGGCTGAATTAAAAAACTCTAAAGACAATGATGTCTTTTTCAATTATATGAAATTTCTGAGTGATATGCGGAAGGAAGCCGAAGCCGCTAATGCCTTAAAAGCAAAAGATTCCGTCAATGCAGTCAAAAAACTTGAAATTTTAGATAAAAAAGTCAAAGAATATCAGCACAATCTGATCACAAAAGATAAGGGGACGGTATCAGCTATGTTGATTAAAACAGCCATTGAAGTGGAAAGTCCCAAATTAGGGGATATGAAAAATAAGGAAGACCGCGATAACGCGCTGTATTTATACTATAAAGAACATTGGTTTGACAATTTTGAAATGGGTAATTCTGCATTGTTGCGATCGCCTGTACTTTTCCAAAGAGTAGATTATTACTTAGAGAAAATGACACCTCAACATCCGGATTCTATTATCCTGTCACTCGATAGGATTTTTGACTTGATGAAACCCAGTAAAGAAAATTTTCAATATTATTTCGTCCACTACCTCAATCAATACGCTAAGTCTAAAATTGTGGGTTTTGACGCTATTTACGTGCATTTAGCCAAAAAATATATCGAAGGAGGAATGACAGAATTCCTTGAGAAAGAAAATCGGGAAAAAATCGTTCAAAATGCTAACAAGCTCAATCCTATTTTGATTGGTAAGCGTGCGCCGGAAATCAAGGTTTTTAAAGAAGATAATACGCAGATTTCTCTTTCTGAAATCAAATCTAAATACACTGTTTTGTTCTTTTTTGCCCCCGATTGTGGGCATTGTCAAAAACAATCTCCTGATTTAGTGGCTTTTTTGAAAAAAGCTAAAGAGCAAAAAATTGACGTCAAAGTACTGGCAACGTGTACTTTTTTAGGAACTGATAAAGTACCCGAATGTTGGAAATATGTTAAAGAAAAAGGTTTCGAAGATTTTATCAATACTGTTGATCCGTTCTTGATTTCACGGTATAAAACATTGTATAACGTGGAAACCACACCTCAAATTTTTATTTTGGATGAAGATAAAATTATCCGTTCAAAAAGCATCGAAGCCAAACAAGTGGGAGAAGTTTTGGATTTTATTATTCAGGAAGATAACAGCAAGTTGAAAAAAGAAGTGAGAGGACAATAGGTTTAATGATGAATGATGAACTATGAATGCTGAATTAATCATTCATAGTTCATCATTACTTTTTCCATTTTCCGTCTTCAATTTCGTCTTTGACAATAAAAAGTGGTCTGCCTTTCACTTGAAAAAAGATGCGCAATAGATATTCACCCATAATGCCCATGAAAAAGAGTTGAATCCCACTGAAAAAAATGATGATAAATATGGTAGCCATAAAACCGCGTGGAACATCCCCAAATACCAGTTGGCGATATAAACTATAAAAAAAATATAGCAAAGAAATACTAACAGCCGCGTAACTGACCCGTTTGATGAGCTTGATGGGAAATTCGCTGAAATTGAAAATACCGTTATAGGCTAATTTAATTAAGGCTTTTATCGGATATTTTGATTCTCCAGCCGCTCGGAGCGACCGTTCATATTCAATACCGATTTGTTTAAAACCCACCCAAGAACGCATGCCTCTTATGTAGCGACTCTCTTCTGGCATTTGATTCAAAACATCCACTACCCTTCGACTCATAAACGAAAAATCACCTGAATCCAAAGGAATATCAATATATGATATAGATTTCAAAAGGCGATAAAAAGTTGTATAGGCGAAGCGTTTAAAGACATTTTCCTTGCGTTTTTTGCGGACGGCATAGACCACATCATACCCCTTTTGGTAATGTTCATAAAAATCCAAGAGTAATTCAGGCGGATCTTGCAAGTCTCCATCAATCACCATGACTCCTTCAGTACCCCGTGCTTTTTGCAAACCGGCGGATAAGGCTATCTGATGTCCATAATTTCGAGCTAAAAAAACACAATGATAGCGGGTATCGGTGAGGGCAAGCTGCTGCATTAGTTCGGGCGTAGTATCGCGACTACCATCATTGACTAAAACTACTTCTATACTGAGGGGGGTCATTCCCATCAAAGTATTGAGCCTTTCAACGAGAACTGGAAAAGTTTCACTTTCGTTGAATAATGGGGCGATGATGGAAAGTTGAGGCATATATTGATCACTTAAACCACTAATTATCATTAAAAATCTGGTCTGCGCGGCGGTTAAAATTGTCTTTTACATCGCGCCCATCCACACTATTGCCGATTAATTCCCCCGGAACGCTTTTGTATAGCTCCTGTTTCCAGCGAGGGTTTTGAATTTCACCTTTACAGGTTGTATGCAAAAGGCGATGTCCGTTGGCTATTAAATTTGGATTATAAAATAAAAATTTGACATTGGACTGTTGTGTTTTTTCCATTTTATAATAAATCCAAACTTCGTAGGGCGGCGCGTTCATCTCATTTTCAACCGAGATAATGTCATCAGGACGACCATATTTCATGAAAATACGCCCTCTGTCCGTTTCAAAACCGTAGCCAAATCCGTTGCCATATGTTTTATCTATCACTTTAGCCACCATCATATACTCATCGTAAGCTTGTTCCGGCATTATCGGGTTTTTCTTTGCCCAGTGTTTGAAAAAAAATCGGCGTTTCGCAACACTATCATTAGCGGACATCAATGATGTAAAAACACTTGTTTCGTCATCAGTAATATTCATCGCTATTGATTTCATGCCATAGCGCAACTCTTGAGGCGTTAATTGACTCACAAACTCCTTTTCCAAAGCATCAGTGGTAATGGTATCTAAAGATGTATTAATCAATGGATTACTCCTTTGAAAAAAGGTTTCTTTTTCGCTCAGCAAATCATTATTTCTATTTCTGATAGTGACTCTTAATCTATAATTACCTGATTCTAAATTAGTTATATCCATAACAATCAAATTGGCTACAAATGGTGCAGGTTTTTTACGCTTATGCCCAATCATGACAATTTTGTCATTTTGAGCAATAGATGCTTTTTCAATCGCAAAACTCAAAAGAAAATCTTCTCCAATAAATTTATCTGTATTGTAAATTTCATTGTAAAAAATAAGGTTGGCATGCCTCCGATCATAATATTGAAAAGGTAAAATATCCAAATTATAACCATTTTTGACAAATTTGTTGTCGCTGCTATCCGGTTTGTAGCCGCTCAACATCGTTATATCGCTCTGTCGAAGGCTCAAATCGCTGAATTCTATGATAGCCATTGACCTGTAAACGGAAGAATCTTCCAATTTATTGAGGTCTCTAAACCGAACTTCAATATCATATACAGCATTTGGAAGTTCGTAACGCCGCATTTCATGAAAATCAACCGGACTTAAGGAAGGCGGGCTTTTAAGCACAAACTTGTCAAACTGACTTACTACCCCATTGATTTTGAAAAGAGTGGTAATCTCCAAACTACCTTGAGAGTTGATACTGTCAATCTGTACCTGCGTCAGAGTTGAGCCAATAACGTAAAAATAAAATTCTATATAATTTACTTTCTCCCCTTTAAACGCTGAATGACTAATACTGAGTTCTACCGCATGGGTTTTGGAAATAACCCATACTAAAAAAATGAAAAATATAAGTGGCTTTTTCATGTAAATAATCACTAATAGGCTGATTTCCAGCGTTTAATAAATATTTTAACTCATCACATTACATTATTGCTGAGATACTTTTTTTAAAACAAGTTTAAAATCCAAACCTCTTAAAGCCGTGGATAACTCCAACGTAGAATCTGTTACAGCTTCAATATTGTATTCAATAGACGGGGTAGTTTTTTGAATCACTGTATTTTCTTTCATCTCAAAAGGAGCAAATTCATCCATTTCTGAAACCGTGAAATTGGTTTTGAGTGAATCTGTGCCAAATTCAAAATAAATTTTTTCGAGGCTTGGAGCTTCCCGCCCATTCATTTCCCCATAAGTCAAATTCCAATGACCTAAAATAGGCATAACATCTTTTTTTTCATTTTTGCAAGCCGCAATACTCAATATAGCAAAACAAGCGACCCAATAAGCGTTTTTCATCATTCTCAAATGTTTGTATAATTTGTTTTTTGAAATCATGGTACAAAGCTACAATTTTTTTCACTTTCATATCCTCTCCTTTGTTTAAAGGGAAAATAAAAATATCCAAATGAAATGTTAAACTGAAAGGACTATTACAAATCTAAATTTTTTGACATAACTTTACAATAAATCTGATTCACTTACATCAAAAACCGTATTATTTATGAGAAAAATATTACAAGTTATTATTGGCTGCCTTTTTGTGACAGCTCTAAGTGCTCAAACTCCTGCCTGCACGCCGGACCAGAAATATAAAGATTCGACTGCGGGACCCTATCCACGTCCTTATGATGCCGTCAATAACCCCAATGGGGGAATTGATAAGCCGGCTTGTCTGGGCAAGCCTTACAGTTTTACTTTTACTGTTAAAATAACGGATAGTATCACCATTAAATTATTCGGACTGGATGTTTCATTGCCTTTAGATAGCATTGTGATTGCTAAAACAGGGGGTATCAAAAATTTACCTGTTGGTATAAATTATGCTTGTAATCCCCCAAGTTGTGTATTTCCAAAAAAGTCATTGAATTGTGTTATCATATCAGGAACACCGGCGTCAACTAATCCGGTTAAAGATTACCTTCTTGAAATCACAGGTAAAGCTTACAATTATTTGGTTCCGGGTGGTCAGGAAATTAAGTTTCCGGGTCCCGATTTTCCCGGTGAATACAAAGTCAAATTACTCGCCGCTAATGATGCGAAATGTGCTACTTCAGGCACTCAAAATTTGAATAGCGATATTTCGATGATGACACATTCACCTAATCCTTTCAGTATAAAAACTGATATTTTGATTGAATCGACTGTCACTGATGTTTTCCAGTTTGATGTGTATGACCTCGTCGGAAAACGGGTTTATCATACCCCCCTCAGTATCCAAGTCGGTTCTAACCTTTTAGAGTTCAAAGGGGAGAACTTACCCAATGGAATTTATATTTATACCCTATCAAAGGGTAACAAAATCATGTCTAATAAGTTTGTCATCAATAGATAATGAATAGATATGATTTCAATAAAAAAATCCTGAGCATCATTTCTCAGGATTTTTTTTGCTTATTAATTTCTTCAAATTATTCCACTTGAATTAGTAGATTATTTTTCAAGACGTGTTTTTTTAGACGGTTTAAAACCCGTGCTACATTAAAAAAAAAGGCGAAGTGTATGTTACACTTCACCTTTTAGCTATGTAGATTGTTTATATTACTTATCTGATTATTTCTTTGCCGCTTCTGCGCGAGCAATATATTTTTCAATATCGCGCCCTTCAACAGTTGTTGGGTATTTCTCTTTGATCGTATTATATACTTCAAGAGCCGCCTTGGCGTCATTTTGAATTTCGCTCAACATGCCATACCGCTTGAGGTAAAATGCTTTCAAATCATCTACGCCACCTGACTCCCCTGCTTCTTTATAGTATTTTAAAGCTTTTGAAAAATCTTTCTTTTCACTATACGCATCTGCCAAAGCGCCATATTTCATGGTTGCCGTAACGACACCGGTAGGTGAAAAGTCATCCAGATTTTGAATAGCTTCATCAAATTTGCCCAGATTCAGATAACAAATACCGGCATAATACTTTGCCAGGTTACCGGCAGGTGTTCCACTGTACTTGCTGGCAATACCTTGAAAACCTTCAAAGCCACCACCGGGGTTATTCAATGCCAATGCAAATGAATCTTTTTCGAACATTTGTTCAGCGTGCCACATGGCGGTTACTGCTTTCTTTTGGTTTACTGCCGTATTGGATTTGTACCAAAGCGTGCCGGCAATAGCCACAACTAACACACCAAGACCTATTAACAAAGGTTTTTTGTATGTATCAAACCAACTCTGCGCTTCGTGGGTCACTTCAGCCACATCAATCAGAACATCCTCTTTTTTAACGTTTTGTTTCGCCATTTTTGAAAATTTATTATTCCAAATCAGTTTTTAATAAAAATGAGTGCAAAGATAACTTTTTTTTGATAACGATGAAATATTCACTTCCTAAATTTGGGTAAATATTTTAAACATTCTGTATGAATACGTATTTTTCATATCATAGTTTCAATAGAATCTTCTTTATCGAAGCGGCGTGGAAAGAGTGCAGCTAAAATAGACCATGTAATTCTGCCTGAACTTTGCTGATCACCAAACCTAAATCTTCTGGTCGATTGATAAAATCAATTTCATCAGCGTTGATTATCAATAAATTGCCTTCGGCATATGCCGAAATCCATGAATCGTATCTTTCATTCAACCGTTTCAAATAATCCAAGGAAATAGAGCCTTCATATTCTCGACCCCGTGCCTGAATGTGCTCTACCAAAGTTGGGATGCTGGCTCTGAGATAAATCAACAAATCGGGCGCTTGAACCTGCTTTTGCATTAGTTGGAATAAACTGAAATAATTTTCAAAATCCCGCTTCGACATCAAACCCATTTCGTGCAAATTGGGTGCAAAAATATGCGCATCTTCATAAATCGTTCTGTCTTGAATGATGGTTTTATCACCAGTCTGAATATCCACGATTTGGCGATACCGGCTATTTAAAAAGTACACTTGAAGATTGAAAGACCACCGATGCATATCATGGTAAAAATCCACGAGATAAGGATTGTCCGCTACATCTTCAAAGTGCGGTTCCCACCCAAAGTGCTTGGCAAGCTGTGTTGTCAGTGTCGTTTTTCCGGCTCCGATATTACCCGCAACGGCAATATGCTTTGCGATGGACTGTTTTTCTTTCATTTTTTTACAAATAAAATGTATATAAAAACACCCCTCAGTATCTCGCAAAAAAGAGACATACTGAGGGGTATCGTTTCTTTACCAAAGGTAAAATTTTATTTAAAAAAAACTAATTATCTAAAATAAAACAATCTGTAATTAGTTAGATTTTGCTTTTGCCTTCTCATGGTCATCCAAAAACTGTTGCAAACCAATGTCTGTTAAGGGATGTTTAAGCAAGCCCAAAATAGCTGACAACGGGCAGGTGACAACATCTGCACCGGCTTGTGCCGCTTGAACAATATGAAGTGGCGTGCGGATACTTGCCGCTAAGATTTCAGTAGCATAACCTTGAATCATATAGATTTCTGAAATCTGCTTGATCAGCTCGATACCATCCCAAGAAATATCATCAATGCGTCCGATAAATGGCGAAAGGTAAGTAGCACCGGCTTTTGCCGCCAAAATTGCCTGACCCGCTGAAAAAATCAAGGTACAATTGGTTGGAATTTGGTGCTCCGTGAACCATGCAATGGCTTTAACACCATCTTTTATCATCGGCACTTTCACAACTATGTTTTCATGAATGTCCATCAGGCGTTGGCCTTCTTCAATCATGGTTTTAAAATCAGTAGAAATTACCTCAGCGCTCACGTCACCATCACCCACAATATCACAAATCGCTTTATAATGCTTCATCACATTATTTGTTCCTGTAATCCCTTCTTTTGCCATTAGTGAAGGGTTAGTCGTTACACCGTCAAGAATACCCAAGTCTTTCGCCTCGCGGATTTGGTCAAGATTAGCTGTATCAATAAAAAATTTCATATCATAATATTTTAGGTGAGAAATGGCAGAAAAAAAAATACGCCAGGCACACCGCTCAACCGCCTTATCCTTGCTGTGTTTCCACCCTGGGGAGGTTCGGCAGGAGCTGGTCGCCTGACGCGGTGCAAATGTATAACATGTGGTTGAAAAAACCAAAAAGGTTTTCTCTATTTTTTTAAAAAGGTTAGAAACTGAGGATTCAGCACATTTTTCACTTCTTCAAATGGGACGAATAGTTCAATTTCACCGTAGGCATAAGCCGCTATTTCATAAGGATTGTACAGAAAGAGAATACCTTTTTGAGTAATACAAAAATTGGTCGTACTTTGAATGCTATTGTCAAACAAAATCGATTTTAAAGGGTCATTTTTTTTCAAATTGAATTGTCGGCGTAGAGCATTTGCCAAAGCAGCATTCACAGTTTTCTCAAATTTCGGCTGAAAAACATCAGTCAGTTTTAGGACTTTCTTTTGCGCCCAATCATAGGAGGCTATCATAGTCGCATGATTACCATGAGCACCACCTCCATAAGAATATTCACCAAATCCCAAGCTCAACAAACCTTTTTCATTGAAAATAACATCAACGGATGATGATTCTGCATAATTAAAACCTGCAGGAACTTCCTGAGTTGTGTCAGGCTTTTCTTCTGCCATTGTTTCCAAATAGTATTTAAAAAAAGTGTCTCTCTTGGTTTTCTGAAGACTTTCAACGGAAACTTTGGCGTAGGATTTTTCGATTGTGTCACCATTAATACCCATGAAAATTTTATCTTTTAGGAAAGCCGAAATCCCTGCATCAATCGCTTTTGCGGGCAAAAGCAATTGCATATCAAAAGTGCCGAGGGGACTTTTCGACGCGTTTTTCCATCCTTTTACCGAATCCTCGAATGTATGAAAATCAAGAGTCAATGCCCCGTCATGATAAGTTTCCTTCAGAGAAAAAGGCAATTTTCTTTTGCTTGCGGTATCTTGCCAAGTGCCTGAAAAGGAACCGTTTGCATCGATTTTTCCGGCAAAAGTGATGTCCTTATCTTGCGAAACATATTCATGCAAAACAATGTTACCAGTGGAATCTAATTCTCCATACAAGCCTATCGGTTGTTGGTACTTATCGTAGTAATAATGTCCTCTAAAATTGTATGATATATTATCGTTGGTACTGTTGTGTAATTGAACCAAATCCATTGTGATAGGAAATGAATCAATTGTGCCTTTCAAATGCTTATAAAAGCCTTTAATTGTCGGGGATACTGAGGGGTCTAATCCCGAAACCTCGGGAGAGGATACAGCAGTTTCCGACGACTTGGTTTTCTCATTTTTACACTGAGCGAATAATAACATTGAAGAAAAAAGACAATAGAAAAGTTTTCTTTGCATAGTTAAATGGATTTTTAAGTATATTAATCAAATAGTTCTTTCGGTGCATTGTAGTCTTTCTGCCAATTGATAAATGGCACATCGGTTGCTCCGAGGGAGTATGTCAATATTTTCCAAGCCCCGTTCTCAAATTTGAGTAAGCCAAAAACATCATCGCTCATGGAACCACCTAATGCATATTGTTTTTCGTAAGGCGTACCCTTGAAATCCATTGCTTTCCCGTTTTTATGTTTCATTTTCAAGGTTGCAAAGGCAAAATTGCCGCTTGTTTTGTAATCAACGACTTCAAATCTGACCGGAATGGTTAATTTTTTTTCTACCGGTACGCGCAATGCTTCTAAAGCGGCTTTCTTTCTAATCCATTTGGCACCGGAGATAGCTTCACTCACTGCGGTTCGCACTTCGCCCCGCATCCCCATACCGACTGTACCCTCAGATTTGATATTGATATCATCCGGAATAGTTGATAGCTTCAGCAAAGCGGTTTGGACTTCTTTTTTTATATCATCGAAAGCAATTTTTTTACCGGACAAAGTAATAATACCTTTTTCAGTAACTACCAATGAAATCGACATCGGTGATTTTGTATTGTAAGCTATTGTTGTAGGCGATTGGCTTTTTTTCACCCATTTTGCCCCTGCTATCGCGCTTTCTACTTCCGTTCTGACCTCGGCACGCATACCCATACCTGATTCGCCGATATATTTTATGGGGATATCATCAGGAACGACTGCTTTCTTAACCAATGTATTTTGTAATTCTTTTTTTAAGTCCTCCAAAGCGACTTTTTTACCATCAAGAATAATGCTACCCGCTTTTTGATTAACCACCAACGAAACGGGCGTAGCCTTAACAACACTTGAAGTCTTGCCCTTAGTAGCAGTAGGCGTTTTTTGCGTTTTCGCTTTTTTAGCGGCGGCAAGAGCTTGGCTCACTTCGGTTTCAACTTCGCCACGCATACCCATCAGCACTTCGCCTTCGTATTTTACAGGCACCGATTTGGGTATAACAGCTTGTTTCATCAGGATGCTGTATAAATCTTTTTGCAAATTTTCTAAACTCTCTTTTTTACCCCCTAATGTAATACTGCCTCTTTGATTGACCGTGATGGCATAAGGCACAGACGGTTTTTCAGGAATAGCCGTAATTTCTTCGAGCGCAGAAGGGCAATCAATAACCGCAATGAGCCATTTACCATTTTCTTTGACCAATTCAAATTTTTGGTCTTTCGGAGCCCCCCCCGAGGTTTCGGGATTAGACCCTTCAGTACCCGACATTGTCGCTTTAATATTGTTAGTGCCAAGTCCGTCGGCACTCACCGGTGAAGTTGTCCAATAGTTGATATCCCAATCTTGAGCGCAAAAAACTCTATCGGCGTCCAAACCGGTTGGAGGACCATCTTCGTTTTTTTCTTTTTGCCAAATAGCTTCACATTTTTTTAAATAGGCTTTTTCACTATCAATGTATGCCTTGCTGATAAAACCACTTTTAGCAAAATGGTCAAAATAAATGTCCATTTTAGCATTGTCTAATTTCAGATGTTTCCCTTTATAATTGATAAAGTTGACTTTTCCTTTTTCACCATTTTGAAACACATCATACCATTTATAAAAATTATGAATGACATCTGTTACTGCCCCAAGGTCTGCTTTATTTTGTAATGTCACAGTGTCTGTAGGAATGCCAGTGCTCATCTGATCTGTGGTTATAGTTTTTGGGGTTCTTTTGCAAGCCAAAAGACTACCCAGTATGACCAATATGAAAAATAATTTAAATCTGATCATTTGATTTGTTTTTTAAATGTATGAAAAAAATAAAAAGTATTCTGAGAGAATGTTCAATATACTAAAATGAAGGTTTGAATTTACTTTAAAATCTATCAAATTTAAATAATTATAAAATCATGTAACATACTGTTGAAAGATATTTTAGTTAATTAAGATTAATTACTTATTTTAGGGTATAAATAATTAGCAATAAATTTG